>DDJQ01000053.1:0-18245 GCA_002339125.1 Alteromonadaceae bacterium UBA2620 | reverse complement strand
TTCAGCAATGAGCACATCCGTCTGTGGCAGGCCATCAGCCCGGATCCGTTAAGTTTCCATAACAACAGTAAGCGGCTGGAACCTGAAGTAAAACAAAATTGCCCTTATCGTACGCAACTCGCCTGGGTGAGTGAAAAAGCGTCGCAAATCAGAGAGCCAGACGCTACCTTACTGGCCGATACCATTCCAGCCTCCCAGGCTATCGCAGTTTAAACGCCGGTAAATCCCCCCGTCGGGTTTTCGCCTGCCGATTTTTTTGCTATATTCCGCGCGCATTTTTGCTCTGGTTTTACGTTCCAACTCGCAAAGGTTAAAAAATATGAGTCAGTATGTTGTATGCGCGCTATACAAATTCGTCGCGCTTGAAGATTATAAAGCTATCCGCCAGCCGCTTACCGATGTAATGGAAGCGAATCAAATTAAAGGCACTCTGTTATTGGCAGCAGAGGGCATTAACGGCACTGTGTCCGGTACGCAGCAAGGCATAGATAACCTGCTGGCCTGGTTAAACAGCGATGAACGCTTTAACCCGATTTCCTACAAAATTTCATTCCACGACACCCAGCCGTTTTACCGGACGAAAGTTAAACTGAAAAAAGAAATTGTTACCATGGGTGTGGAAGGTATTGATCCGCGTCGGACCGTTGGGACTTATGTGAAACCTGCTGAATGGAATGCTCTTATCAGCGATCCTGATGTGGTACTCATTGATACCCGTAACGATTATGAAATCGAAATTGGTACCTTTAAAAATGCGGTGAATCCGAATACTAAAACCTTTCGTGAATTTCCGGATTACGTAAAAGAAAATCTCGACCCGACGAAAAATAAAAAGGTCGCCATGTTCTGCACTGGCGGCATCCGCTGCGAAAAGTCCACTGCGTATCTAAAAGAGCAGGGCTTTGAAGAAGTTTATCACCTTGAGGGCGGTATTCTGCAGTACCTCGAGGATGTGCCAAAAGAAGAGACGATGTGGGAAGGCGACTGCTTTGTCTTCGATAATCGCGTAGCGGTGAATCACGACCTGGAAAAGAGTGCCTACGATCAGTGTTATGCTTGCCGGTTACCAATTACTGAAGCCGATAAGCAAAGTGATAAATACGAAAGCGGCGTAAGCTGTCCGCATTGTTTTGGTACTCATAGCGAAGAACAGATTGAACGTTTCCGCGAACGGGAAAAGCAGATTAATCTGGCCCGTGAGCGCAATGAAGAACACGTTGGTACTGAAGCCCGTGATGCTATGGAAGCCCGTCGCAAGGCCAAGGCAGAAGAGCAGCGGTTACGTGCTTTGCATGCGCAAAAACAAGTTAAGTCGTAGACATTCGGTAGAGCTGGGGTTACACTCCATTGCATCGAAAACCGACAGGGAATCAGACAGTGTCTACTGAATTAACACCCGAAAAAGTAGAAGCGATTCAAAAAGATTTTAGCTTCTTTGACCGTGATGGTAACGGTCAGATCGACCTGCAGGAATTTATTGAGTTATTAACGGTAATTTCACCTAAAACCAAAGTCAGCCACGTAGAAGAAGGCTTTAAACTTATCGATGAAAACCACGATGGGTATATCGACTTTGAAGAATTTCTTGCCTGGTGGCAGGAGTGCTGGTGGGAATACTAAGCCGTACTTAAACAGACTAAAGCCGCTTCAAAAGCGGCTTTTTACTCGTGTTCGCAAGGCATTGCTTAACCCGCCAGTGTGCCAGTGGCGGTGGTTTCGCCATGAGTGGTAAAACTACAATACCTGTTTGGTGAAGGGGCGGTATTCCCTGAACATCGGTTTGCAAAGATACTGAGTTATCAATTCAGGCAGGGCTATGAGCAGTATTTCCCATAAATACGGGCTTGCATTTTATCAAGTTAAAATAACCCAGGGTTCATGCTCTCCACGTTGATTTATTCTTCCTCGTCCTGTGGTTTTTGCGGCTTTCTGCGCATTGGCATATGGCCAATGTCCTCACCGGTCATAGTTCTTACCCGCTGGGTTTTCTTAACCGGCCGTTCCGTTTTGCCTTCTGTTAGTTTATGCTTTTGCGCTGCTTTTTTTAATTTAGCTGGCTTAGGTTTAATACCGCTGAATTTAGATGGCAGACTCTCGTGCTGTTGCGGTTCCAGCGGATAAGCGAGCTGTTGTTTTAGCGCTGAAAAGCTTTGCCAATCGCGTTTACCAACAAACGATACTGCAGCGCCCTGATTACCCGCGCGGCCGGTACGGCCAATCCGGTGGATATACTCCTCAGGATGTTTGGGCATGTCATAGTTTATCACCAGGCCCACTTTTGATAAATCAAGTCCCCGGGAGGCCACGTCAGTGGTGACCAGGATATCAAACTGACCACGGGCAAATTCATTCATTACTAATGAGCGTTTTGACTGGGCGTAATCGCCCCTGAGTGGCTGTGAAGTGCGGGTAGGTAAGCTTTCACCGAGCATGGTACTCAGGCGTTCTGCATCATCCCGCGTGGCGGTAAATACAATCGCCTGGTTATAGGTGTTATTGGTTAACTGATCGCAGAGCAGGGCATCTTTATGCTCAATGCTCTCGGCAAAATAAAGGGTTTGAGTAATGTCGGTATGTTCTGCCGTGGCGCTGCCTACAGCTACCCTTACCGGTGCCTTAAGTAATGAATCCAGCACATGGTTGAGTTCAACGTGATCCATGGTGGCCGAGAACAACATGGTCTGGCGTTTACGGTGATCGGCCTTACGGTTAATCATATTCAGCGACTGGGCAAAGCCCAAGTCGAGCATGCGGTCGGCTTCATCGAAAATCAGCATTTCAAGGCCATTAATAAAGAAGCTTTTATCTTCTAAATGATCGGCTACCCGGCCCGGTGTACCCACAATAATATGCGGATTACGGCGCAACGCCTTGGTTTGATCGTTATAGTTATCGCCGCCCACAATTAACGCTGTGGCCAGGTTTTTCTTCTGGCACAGCCATTTTGCTTCGCCAAACACTTGTTTAGCCAGTTCGCGGGTAGGGGCGAGAATAAGAATACGGGGATCTTGTCGGCTTAATGCCTTTTGTGTGAGCAAGCGATGCACGGCGGGTATTAAAAATGCTAACGTCTTACCTGAGCCGGTTTTGGAGGAGGCAATAATATCTTTACCCAGCAGGGCCGGCAGAATGGTTTTTTCCTGAACTTCGGTGAGTTCGGTAAAGCCTTTATCTTCTATGCGGCTGATAAGGGTATGATGTACAGGTAAGTCAGTAATTAACAAGGTTGTTTCGCTCCGGTTTAGATCCGCGCCTATTATCCCTGATTACGTACCTGAGTAAAGTCACAAGCCAAAAAGAAAGGGGCAAGCCGTTTTGAACGGTTGCCCCTTTGTTAGCTTTTAAGCGATTTTAAATCAGGTGAAGGCCATTTCCGGCACATCACCCTCTACCACCAGCTTACCAGCGGTTTTTTCTTTGATCTCATCTACCGATACACCAGGCGCTCTCTCGCGCAGGTAAAACGCGCCGTCTTTAACTTCCAGTACTGCTAAATCGGTGATGATACGGGTAATGCAGTTAACACCGGTAAGGGGCAGGGTACATTCCTGCAATAACTTAGAGTTACCGTGCTTGTCGGCGTGGGTCATGGTGACAATAATGTTTTTCGCACCGGCTACCAGGTCCATTGCGCCACCCATGCCTTTAATGAGCTTGCCTGGGATCATCCACGAGGCGATATTACCATTTACATCTACTTCAAATGCACCGAGAACGGTAAAATCCACGTGACCGCCACGGATCATGGCAAAGCTTTCTGCTGAGCTGAAGATAGAGGCGCCGGTAATGGCCGTTACGGTCTCTTTACCCGCGTTGATCATATCCGCGTCGACTTCTTCCTCGGTAGGGTAACGGCCCATGCCCAGTAAGCCATTTTCTGACTGCAGCATAACGCTGATACCGTCTGGCACATAGTTCGCGGCCAGCGTAGGGATACCAATTCCCAGGTTGACATAGTTACCGTCCTGAAACTCCTGCGCCACGCGCATCGCAATCTGATCTCTTGTTAATGCCATGACTGCCTCCTATTTAGCCGTTACGCGACGTTCGATACGTTTTTCAAACGTACCCTGGATAACCCGATCCACATAAATGCCCGGCGTGTGAATGTGAGCCGGATCTAATGTACCCGGTTCTACAATTTCTTCCACTTCTACCACGGTGATTTTACCGGCTGTTGCGGCCATTGGGTTAAAGTTCTGTGCCGTGTGGCGATAGATACAGTTTCCGTAACGGTCAGCTTTCCACGCTTTCACAATGGCGAAGTCACCGGTGATTGACTCCTCAAGAATATAGGGACGGCCATTAAATTCTTTAACTTCTTTGCCTTCACCTACTGGCGTACCGTAACCGGTTGCGGTGTAAAATGCCGGGATTCCAGCACCACCAGCGCGCATTTTTTCGGCTAGGGTGCCTTGTGGCGTCAGTTCTACTTCCAGCTCGCCATTAAGCAGTTGCTGTTCAAACAAAGCGTTTTCACCAACATACGATGAGATCATTTTCTTGATTTGCTTATCTTCAAGCAGAATGCCCAGGCCAAAGCCATCAACACCACAGTTATTCGATACGATTGTCAGCCCTTTGGTTCCCATCTTTTTGATTTGGGCAATGCTGCCCTCAGGAATACCACACAGGCCAAATCCACCGGCGATGACGGTCATGTTATCTTCTAACCCTTCCATCGCGGCTTCGTAACTGGATACGACTTTATCGAAACCAGACATAGCATACTCTCCTTTAAGTAATGAACATCGCTAGTATCAATCAGGGTTAAAATTTTGTAAAATTGATTAAATGTCACTTTTGATAAATAAAATTTATTAATATGAGTATCTCGTACCGCAATATGCAGGCCTTTTTATGTGTGGCGGAATCTGCCACCTTTGCCGAAGCAGCTGAAAAGCTGTTTGTGACCCAACCCGCGTTATCCAGTTCGATTAAAAAAATGGAAGAGCAGCTAGGCGGTCAGTTATTTAGCCGCACAACCCGGCGGGTACAGCTAACCCCTGAGGGCGAAACCTTCTTGCCTCATGCGAGGCGCTTACTTCACGACTGGGATGACGCGGTGGAAGGTGTACAGAATCTGTTTGCTATGGCTCAGGGGCGCCTCGCTGTCGCAGCAATGCCATCTTTTGCGGAGTCTAAACTGCCGGGCATTCTGGTTCGATTTCATCAGCAATTCAGCAATATCCGGGTACGGGTACTCGATGTCATCATGGAAGAAACCCTGCAGGCTGTGCTGTCTGGCCGGGTAGACATTGGGTTTTGTTTCGAGCCGGAAAGTAAGGACAACCTGGAGTTCTTCCCGTTATTTACCGACCGTTTTGTGGCCGTTATGCCAGCAGATCATCCACTTGGAGCGAGCCGAACCATTACCCTCGAAGATATTGTCAGTCAGCCGTTTATCTCTCCTAACCGGGGCTCCAGTGTCAGACAATGGACAGAAGTGATGACCGCCGAGTATGGCCAGCTCAATATCGTGGCAGAGACGGGCCAGTACGGCACCATTGGTCAGCTTATTGCTCACGGCATGGGGATCTCTGTAGTACCTTCCTTGTGCCTGGAACAAATGCTACGTAAGGGACTGATTTGCCGTGACATTGAAGGTAGTCCGCTGGTCAAACGGGTCGGGATGGTACGGGCCAATCGCGGTGTTATGGCGGTGGCAGCGCAAACACTGTGGCAACAGGTGGTATCGGATTACTCTACAAATTTGTAAATTGAATCAGTGCGTTAAATTGGGCAAGGTAATTAAAAAATCGATTATGGAAAGCTTATGACCACTTCTATGACTCTTGCGGCGGCGCGTCGCCATATCGCCGATGCTATCAGTAAATCAGAACAGCTTGGCATCAAAGTGTGTATTGCTGTTGTCGACAGTGGTGCTCATATAGTGGCGTTTGAGCGAATGGACGGGGCCTTTTTAGGCTCAGTGGATATTGCCATTAAAAAAGCGCGAACTTCAGCCTTGTTTCCTTTGGAATCAGGCCCGCTGGGTGCGCTGATCCGCAGCGAACAGCTTACCGGATTCGAATTGTCGAATGAAAACCTGATGGGCTTTAACGGCGGGGTGCCCATCTTTGCCGGTGATGCTCAAATTGGCGCGATTGGTATTTCCGGCGGAAGCGCCGTGGAAGACTTAGCTATAGCGCGGGCGGCCTTAGGATAATCAGTGGGCCTGTGCGGCCCACCTGTTCTCTATTGCTCACCTGTTTGGTGTTGCTTAGCGGCACAATTTTTGTAAATGGGCGAGGCCAAACTTAGCATCTTCAAATGGTTGTGCAGTTACGTCTACCTCGACATAACGATTTTGGATATTGTGTTCATCCAGATAGGCGAGGATTGGCGTAAAGTCGATACCGCCCTGGCCCGGAGCTTTCACCTGAAGGGCTTCTGGCATCAGCTCATCGGTTTCAGCCGGGGAAACCCGCACACTGTAGTCTCGGTCTTTCATATGACAACCTATAACCCGGTCTCCATACTTCTGTAGCGCTTCCAGAGGCGGAATATCGGCAACGGCCACCCAGCCCAAATCTAACTGCAGTTTTACGTAGTTTGGGTCGGTGTTTTCCATTAACCAGTCGAGTATACTTTTACCTTCTATCTGAGCAAATTCCATATGGTGGTTGTGGTAAGCAAAACCAAAACCCTGATCGTGGAATTTCTTACCGCGCAGGTTAATTCTGTCGGCCATCTGCAGCACTTTATCGGCGGTATCCGGCACAGCGATGCTCACCTTACCGTCGTTGAAGGCCAGTAATTCCTCTGCCAGCGGCTCAATAAAATAGTCAATCCCCAGCTTAGTGGCCAGCTCATGGGTATAATTCGCATCATCAAGCTTTCCACTTACGTGGGCAGTTGGGGTGTTGAGATTGACTGCCTTAAGCACACTGGCTATTTCATCTATCGACAGACCAAAAAATGGCGCGCCGGGAATGCCGATAAAGCCGCCCAAGCCAAAGGGTTCGACTTGCGTAAATCCCATAGCGGCTATCTGTGCCAGCGTACCTTTGGGATCTTTGGCAAAGCTCTCTCTGAACATATAGAGTTGAACGCCATAGTCAGCTGTGCTGTTGCAAGTTGCTGCGGGTTTCTGCTCTGAACATGACCACAATAAAGGTGAACCGGCGAGGGTGGCTAATGCTGCGCTGGACTTTAAAAAATTACGACGGCCAAATGCCATTAACAACTCCGCGATATTGGTTTAGAAAACTGACAGTAGCACAGAATTATTGTAACGAAAATGTAAAAGTTAGGGAGGTTAACAAATTATATCTGTAGAGAGCCAGATGTTACTGAGTTGCCGCATACGCCTGTGCCAAATGCAGAGGCGGGTTACCATTTTTTCTTGGGTGCGAATAATTCGTCCAGTTCATCGCGTTCTTCTTCGCGGCGTTTAGCGCGATCCTGGGCATTGACGTTTTTGAGATTTTCCTGAATGTCTTTTAACTGTTGGTTCAGCCATTCCAGACGGGACTGAACAAATTCATCCGGCTGAGTCTGAGCTTCAAGTGCGGCGATGGCTTTCTCGTAATACTGACGGGCAGAGCCCAGCATATTGGTTTGTTGAGCGCCACCACCACGGCGAATGAGTGTTTCAACATTTACTTTTAACTGCAACCGCTCAAGTATTTTGTCCTGCTCCAGATAGGTACTGCCGTCAACTTTGCCTTTACTTCTCTCGCTGCGCAGCATCACACGGAGCTTTTTAACCGCCTGAATATACTGAATAATCATTTTGTCGGTTTCCGGCAGGGCAAACTGATTAGCGTTATCCGGCTCAATTTCAATGGATTTAATGCGGGCGCTGATGTCTTCGAGGTGCTGTTTAATATCCGGTGAGCTGGGGTTGAGCTCGTGGGTAACCTGCAATGCGCGTTGAATACGATTGAGCAATATTTTGATCAGACCCTGTGAAATTGGCATCTGTGAGGTCGCCATCAGGACATTCTCTGTCTCATCGATGATGGTGCGCTGCTTGGCTACTTCGGCCCGGCGCTCGGCATCGATCTTCGCTTTGTACTGTTGATAGGCATTGACCACAATGGCCAGTACTACCAGCACTACTATCAGTACAATGATGATTATAAATGTCATTCAGTGCTTCCCGTCTTAGTATTGCTTTTATCGTTGTTATAGGTTTATCGGCCCGAACTCAGGGGATTTTAACTTCAAATACGCCACCACCCAAAATTCCGCCGTTAGACAGCGTAATAAAACCCTGCTTTTCACCCTTTGTATGTGCTCTGGCAATCAGATGCGCAAAATACAAGCCCAGACCAGTGCGGCCCTGAGTTACGTTAAAATCTGAGGGTTTGGTATCAACAGTAACCAGCATGTGATCCGGATAGCCATTACCGTCGTCCTCTACTTTAACAACTAAATAGCCATCTTGTTGATACGCATTGATAATAATGTTTGATTTACCATATCGCAGCGCATTGATCAAAACATCATTAATTAACAGGTACATAAGATCTGCATCAAGATACCAGGCGAGCTCTTCTGTGCACTGATTTTTAATCGAAATGTTTTTTTGTGATGCATAGAGCTGATTGGACAGCACAATATCTTCGAGTAATTCGTTAATAAAACACTGGTCAATCATCACCGGCAGGGTTTCGCGATTGGCCCGGTAGAGCGATAAAATTTGTACCAGCCCGGTGTTCATGCGGTTGGCTTCGTAATGTAAATCGACAATCTGACTGCGAGTCTCGGTAAGCTCTGGCGGAAGTGTGGAAACGATTTGTTCAACCGACTGCACTAACAGATTCAGTGAGTTTTTCATATCGTGTACCGCTGCCGCCAGTACGGTTGAAAAATCAAACTGTGAGTCTGTAGAGAGTTCAGCGTTGTTGTTTTTCTCAGAACGGGTTGTCATTTCTGTTACTTCCAATTGTTCTCAGACTTGCTTATGCTAGTATCCAACATAATAATAACTAATTCCTCTACTTTTGCATAAGCATGCGATTAAGCTTGTCGACAGATCAGCACTCTGTTCAGGCTTCTTTGAATGAGTGTGTGTTTACGGTTGTCAGGTTTACGCGTGGATATACAATGAAATTACAACAATTAAGATACATTGTCGAAGTACAGAACAATAACCTTAACGTATCAGCCACTGCTGAAAGCTTATTTACCTCACAACCCGGCATCAGTAAACAGGTCCGAATGCTCGAAGATGAGCTCGGCGTGCAGATCTTCGGCCGCAGCGGCAAACATTTAACCCATGTGACACCAGCGGGTAATGAGGTGATCAATATTGCCCGCGAGATCCTCAACAAAGTTGAGAGCATCAAAGCAGTCGCCCGCGAACACAATCTGCCTGATCAGGGCAAACTCAATATAGCCACCACGCATACCCAGGCCAGATACGCCTTACCGGATGTGATCAAAGGCTTTATGAACAAATATCCTAAAGTCTCTCTGCATATGCACCAGGGTACGCCTTCGCAAATCAGCGATTTGGCTGCCAAAGGGGAGGCTGACTTTGCCATTGCCACCGAGTCCTTGCACCTCTACAACGACCTGGTGATGCTGCCATGCTACCACTGGAACCGCAGTGTCATTGTTAATAAAGACCATCCTCTGGCTAAGAAAACCTCTATCACCATCGAAGATGTAGCTCAGTTCCCACTGGTCACCTACGTCTTTGGTTTTACCGGCCGCTCGGAGCTCGACCATGCCTTTGAGAAAGCAGGGCTAACGCCTAAAATAGTCTTTACCGCCACCGACGCGGATGTCATTAAAACCTACGTGAGGTTGGGGGTTGGGATTGGTGTGATTGCCTCTATGGCTGTGAGCGAAGAGCTGGATGCCGATCTGGTTAAAATAGATGCCAGCCATATGTTTGAATACAGCACCACCAAAATTGGATTCCGTAAGGGCTCGTTCCTGCGCAGTTATATGTTTGATTTTATCGAACGCTTTGCTCCCCACCTGACCAAAGACAAAGTGGAAAAGGCAATGATGCTGAAAAACAACGATGAAGTTGAGCGCATGTTTAAAGGGCATACATTACCGGTTAAATAACCTGGATCGCAGGAATTGGATAGCAAAGGTTCAGGGAAGCTGCGTGTGACAATAAAACGACTGGCGTTAGCGGTGACGATTGGGTTTGCTTGCAGCGCCTGTCAAACCTCTGAAAGTCATTACCAAGCCATCGAAGTGACCGGTTTCAGTGATGTGATTTAGCACTGGAATGATCAGAATCATCGCGACCCACAGCCGCGCTATGCGCTTCATCAAGTTCGTTTGATTGCCGATAATCTATTGCGTTATCAACGAGCGAACGGGGGCTGGCCGGAAAACATTAACCCATTAAGGATCATGTCTGAGCAGGAAATCGCCCGCCAGGCTGCCTTGTATTCCGCCACGGATACCAGCTTTGATAACCGCAATGTGTAGCCGCAAATCCGCTATCTGGCCGAAGCGTATCAACAAACTCGTGATGAGAAATATCAACAGGCCGTAATTCGCGGCCTGCGATGTATTTTATCAGCCCAGCTTGCCAATGGTGGCTTTACTCACTCGCCGCCAAGCACAGAACGTTATTATGGTCACATCACCGTTATGGATGATGTAATGGCCGGCGTGCTCGGTTTGTTACAGGAAATCAAACTCGGCAGTCAGCGTTTTGATTTTTTACCCGCCGATTTAGTACATCAGTTGAGTGAAGCACATAGCCGGGGTGATGCGTTACTCCTCGACCTACAGGTAAAAACAGACGGTAAACTGACCATCTGGGCCGGGCAGTACGATGCAAACAGTTTGTTACCTGCTCAGGGCCGTGCTTTTGAATTAGCTTCGCTGGTAAGCCGGGAAAGTGTGGGTGTGGTGCGTTATCTGATGAGCGATCCCACGCCTTCTGCCAGAAAACGTCAGGCTATTCATAGTGCTATGGCGTGGTTTAAGAATAATGCGTTAACCGGTATCAACATGGTGCAGGTTGAAGCAGAGCCGGTGAGATATAAATACCATACTTCAACGTGGGACAGGGTGATTGTTACCACCGTAGATAGTCCGCCTATCTGGGCAAGGTTTTACGATTTAGCCACCCAACAGCCTTTACTGGCTAACCGGCAAGGGCAGCGGGTAGATTCACTGGTGCAAATATCCCGGGAACGTCGCACCGGTTACGACTGGTACGGGCGCTGGCCAGCGCCCCTGTTAGCCGATAAATATAAGGCCTGGCAGCAAAAACATGCTGCCGACGGCACTAACACTCAATAATATTCACTGCCAGACCGCCCCGGGCGGTTTCTTTGTATTTAGTTTTCATATCGGCGCCGGTATCGCGCATGGTTTTAATTACTTTATCGAGAGACACCTTTTGTTCGCCGGTACCACGCAGGGCGAGGCGGGATGCATTAATAGCTTTGATGGCGCCCATGGCATTTCGCTCGATACAGGGCACCTGTACCAGACCACCCACCGGATCACAGGTGAGACCAAGATTGTGCTCCATACCAATTTCAGCAGCACATTCGACCGCCGCAATATTACCGCCCAGTACTTCTGTTAAGGCGCCGGCAGCCATAGAACACGCAACACCTACTTCGCCCTGACAGCCTACTTCAGCACCGGAAATCGAGGCATTTTCTTTGTATAAAATGCCGATTGCCCCGGCGGTTAACAAAAACCGGCTGGCAATGTCTTTATCAACCGGGCGAACAAATTTGTCGACGTATTTCAGTACTGCCGGAATGATCCCCGCGGCACCATTGGTCGGCGCGGTTACTACCCGGCCGCCGGCGGCATTTTCCTCATTTACTGCAAGGGCAAACAGGTTAACCCAATCCAGAGGTTGCATGGGATCGCCGCTGTATTCGGTCATTAGCCGGTGATAAAGCGAAGGCGCGCGGCGCATGACTTTTAGTCCGCCGGGTAAAATACCTTCACTTTCGATACCGCGTTCGATACAGGCGTCCATGGTCATCCACAGTTCCTGTAAGCGGGTCTTGATATCTTTGCCCGGATGCAGCGCTTGTTCATTTTTGAGCATTAACGCGCTGATACTTAAGCCTTGTTCTTTACACAGACTCAGTAACTGATTCGCGGTACGAAAACTAAAGGGCACGGTACTGCTAATCTGTTTGGCTTCCTGCCTGGCCACATCCCACTGATCGTCACGTACGATAAACCCGCCACCAATAGAATAGTAGGTTTGTGACAAAAGCAGATTTTCACCATCAAAGGCGTGTAAACTCATGGCGTTAGCGTGGCGGGGCAGGGTTTTACGCCGATGAAACACTATGGCTTTGGTACGTGGAAAGCGAATCGATTTCTCGCCACCAAGATTAAGGGATTCGTTTGTGTCAATATCCGCCAGCCTGGTGTCGATACTGTCGACATCAATGGTTTCAGGGCGCTCTCCGAGCAAACCCAGAATAACCGCTTTTCCGCTGCCGTGACCTTTTCCGGTCTGACCCAGTGAACCGAATAACTCGGTGGTTAAATGCGTAACACGGTTGATGAGTTGCTGGCGTTTTAGTTCATCAACAAATTCCGCGGCCGCGTTCATCGGGCCAACGGTATGTGAGCTGGATGGGCCAATGCCCACACTGAACATATCAAATACACTAATCATTAGATGCGTTTACCATTATTGTAATTATCATTCCATTTTGCCCGTGTACGGGCACCAGAGCAAACCAGTTAACCTAATGGTAGCATGAGAATTTCTATTGATAAGCCGTGCGCTTATTGTGTGGCAATTAATTATTATCAGTAAAAATTGACGCCAGATTTCGTAACAAGGCAGCTGTAGCACCCCAAATCATGCGATTTTGCCAGGGAATAAAGTGAACCGGGTTGGTGAGCGGTCCGCGATGAAAATGCTCGGTGATATAATTATTGGTATCCAGCAGAAACGCCAGTGGCACCTCAAAGGTGTCGCTCACTTCATTGCTATCGATAATGATATCGAATTCAGGCTCAACAATCGCGACTACGGCAGTGATACAAAAGCCGGTGATAGTGCGGTGCTCCGGCATTACCCCGATCACCTGGCAATTTTGCCGGGGCAAGCCAATTTCTTCCCAGGCTTCACGCAGAGCGGTGTCTATTAAATCCTTATCCTGCTCTTCCTGTTTACCGCCAGGAAAACTAATTTGCCCGGGGTGGTGAGCCAGGTGTAAGGCACGTTGAGTGAGCAGCACCGTAAGACCTTCCGGCCGGTCAATAAGCGGCACCAGAACGCCTGCTGCACGCCCGGCATGAGTAAGCGGGTAATCATCACTCACCGCCAGCGGCGGCGACGAATGAAAGCGGTGCAGGAAAGCGGCCTTATTCACAGCTGGCCTCCAGCACCGGCAGGATGCGAGCGACCTTATCCAGGGTTTCCTGATATTCCTCATCGGCATCGGAATCGAGCACAATACCACCGCCGGCCCAGCAGAACAGCTGGTTTCTCTCACCCAGTAACGTGCGGATACAAATGCTTGAGTCCAGATCGTTCTTTAAGCCCAGATACATAAAGCTGCCACAATAAATGCCCCGGCGATTAGGCTCTAACTCTTCAATAATTTCCATCGCGCGAATTTTTGGCGCGCCGGTAATAGAGCCGCCGGGGAAACAGCCGGCAAGCAAATCCAGAGGATGGCTCCCCGGGGCCAGTTTACTGGTGATCCGGGTAACCATGTGATGCACTGCCGGGTAGCTTTCAAGCTTGAACAACTCAGGCACCTGCAGGCTGCCAGGCGCACTGTGTTTGCTGATATCATTGCGCAGCAAATCAACAATCATTAGGTTTTCGGCCCGGTCTTTCTCGGCACTTAACAGCGATTGGGCACTGGCGGCATCATCGGCCGGGCTATCAAAACGGGGCCGGGTACCTTTAATCGGCTTGGTTTCAATAACGCCGTTACGGCACTGAATAAAACGCTCCGGTGATAAACTCAGTACAGCGCTGTCGGCAACGCGCATAAACGCTGAAAAGGGCACGCTGTTGGCTTGCGTGAGGGTGCGATAAGCTGCCCACAGACAACCTTCGTAACTGGTGTTAAAGCGTTGCGCAAAATTCACCTGGTAGCAGTCACCGGCCACCAGGTAATCATGCACTGCTGATAGGGCTTCACAGTACTGAGCCTGAGTCATGTTACTCTGCCAGCCACCTTTAATAGTAAAAGGCGCAGACGGACTGGCTATCCATTGGTTAAAATCGGGGACGGCAACGTTGCTGGTGTGACAAAAATACCAGCAGTCTTCCTGAACGTCATGAATCAGCGCACGGTTGTATATCCCTAGCGCCATTTCCGGGCATTGGTATTCGTCGGGGTTGAGGGCCGGCAGACTCTCGTAATCGCGGCCCAGATCGTAACTGCAAAATCCGGCCAGTCCGAGCACCAATGGGAGTTCGTCATATTGTTGGCTCTGTGCTTCTGGCGTAATACTCTGCTGAAAAGCCGTGAAATAGCGTTTTGCCGTGTCCAGCGGTGGCTCATTTTTGCAGGCAATGGTTTCAAGCGTATCACCCTGCGCCCGAACTTCAGTTGTGCCCGCTTTGGTGGTGATGGTGAGGGCCGGAGACCATAAGGCGATATCGTAGCGGCTGTTGCTCTGCGTAGAGGTGCCGGAGTCGTACAACAAACTCCAGTCGTCACCGGCAACCTGCTGAAAAACGGCTTGCAGCGGCGTGTTAGCCGGCAGTGTTACCGGGGTGATATGCAGCGTCTCTGTCGGAAATGAAAATCGGGACTGTGGCATTCAATTCTTTTCTTGTATTTATCACTAACAAATTAACGGCAAGCCTGCTGCTACCGGCAGAGTACGTTCACTCCACCAAAGTCGCAGATGGTTTTAATGGTGCCAGTTGTCGACATGCGGTAGTATACGGATTCTTCGTCTAGATGACTATGTGAGCCTAAAAATAAGAGGACGCCATGACCGTAATTCGTCAACAAGACTTTATCGATAGCATCGAAGATGCGCTGCAATTCATTTCTTATTACCACCCACTTGATTATGTGAAGGCTGTTGAACAGGCCTATCTCAAGGAAGAAAGCCAGGCGGCAAAAGATGCCATGGCGCAAATCCTGATTAATTCACGTATGTCAGCCGAGGGTAAACGCCCGTTATGCCAGGATACCGGTATTGTTACCTGTTTCGTAAAAATCGGTATGGGCGTAAGTTGGGATAAAACCGACATGACCGTTCAGCAAATGGTTGATGAAGGTACCCGCCGAGCATACTTAAACCCGGATAATCCGCTGCGGGCGTCGATTGTTGAAGATCCTGCCGGTGCCCGTAAGAACACCAAAGATAATACGCCGGCGGTAGTGCATATCGACACCGTGCCAGGCGATAAAATAGAAGTGATGATCGCGGCCAAGGGCGGCGGCTCTGAGAACAAATCTAAAATGGTAATGTTAAACCCCAGCGATGATATTGTTGAATGGGTACTGAAAACCTTACCTACCATGGGCGCTGGTTGGTGTCCGCCTGGTATGCTTGGCCTGGGTATTGGTGGTACTGCTGAGAAAGCTGCCGTTTTAGCCAAGGAAAGCCTGATGGATCCGGTTGATATTCAGGAACTGATTGAACGCGGCCCACAAACCACCGATGAAAAACTGCGGGTGGAAATTTACGAGCGTGTAAACAAACTGGGTATCGGCGCACAAGGCCTCGGTGGTTTAACTACCGTGGTGGATGTGAAAATTAAATCGGTACCGACTCACGCCGCATCTAAGCCAGTAGCCATGATCCCGAACTGCGCGGCAACCCGTCACGCGCATTTCTATCTCGACGGCAGTGGTCCGGCAGATTTAAAAGCGCCTAAACTGGAAGAATGGCCAGAAGTTACCTGGGAAGTCAGCGAAAACACTCGTCGTGTAAACATGGACGAAGTGACCAAGGAAGACATTAAAGAATGGAAAGTGGGCGAAACCGTATTGCTGTCTGGCAAGATGTTAACCGGCCGTGATGCCGCTCATAAGCGCATTCAGACCATGCTGGAAAACGGTGAAGGCTTACCGGAAGGCGTGGATCTTAACGGCAAGTTTATTTACTACGTTGGTCCGGTTGATGCAGTAGGTGACGAAGTAGTTGGCCCGGCTGGCCCGACTACTGCTACGCGAATGGATAAATTCACCGACATGATGCTGGAAAAAACAGGTATTGCAGGCATGATTGGTAAAGCCGAACGTGGCCCGGCAACCGTTGAATCCATTGCTAAACACGAGTCAGTTTATCTGATGGCAGTGGGCGGGGCAGCTTACCTGGTATCTAAAGCTATTAAGAAAGCTCGTGTAGTTGCTTTTGAAGATTTAGGGATGGAAGCCATCTACGAGTTTGAAGTAGAAGACATGCCGGTAACCGTGGCAGTAGATTCTACTGGTGCCAACGCTCACCAGACTGGCCCGGCTATCTGGAAAGCTAAAATTGCTGAACTGGATGAAGCACTGTCTAAATAACCAGCATTTAATACCGAATAAGCGATTCTTCGCTTAAACCGAAGTCAAAAACGGGTAACATGAGTTACCCGTTTTTTTATTGAAGTCATTCAGCTTGGTAATGGAACACCTTAATATTATTATTCCTGCCAGCGCAGCACTGCTGGCATTAATTATTGGCCTGGTAATCGGCCGATTTCAGGGCAGGGCGCAGGCGCAACAGGCTTTGGCGGAGCAACAGTTAATCGCCCAGCAACTGGAGCAGGCACAACATTATCTGGACGCTGTACAACAAAGAGCCCGGCAGGATATCAGCGAGCTTAAACAACAGCTCTCATCACTTCAGATCTCGCTGCAGGAACAATCTGCTAAAGCGGCGCTACTACCAGAAACTCAGCAACAGCGTGAGCAATTACAACGCGATCTGAAAGCCCTGCAGGCCGATTATACGCAATTAAAAGCTACCAGTGACGCAAGGCAGGCCGCCTTTGATGCCGCAGAGAAGTCCCATGAAGAAAAGCTCACCACCCTGCAACAAGCCGAAAAACGCTTACAGGAGCAATTTGAAAATTTGGCGAACCGAATTTTCCAGCAAAAGGCGGAAAGCTTTGGCAATGAAAGTAAAACCCGCCTGGATGCGCTGCTCAACCCGTTAAAAGATCAGATTGAAGGCTTCAAGAAGCAGGTTACCGATCAATACGTGAAAGAGGGGCAGGAACGTGCCTCGCTGAAAACCGAAATTCTGGGTCTAAAAGCACTGAATCAGCAAATCACTGAAGATGCTGCTGCGCTGACTCGCGCCTTAAAAGGCGATAATAAGCAACAGGGTAACTGGGGCGAAGTCGTACTGGAACGCATCTTAAAAGAATCCGGGTTGCGCGAAGGCCATGAATTTGAGACTCAGGTATCTGCTCGCAACGAACAGGGCAAATTACAGCAGCCGGATGTCGTGGTTCATCTGCCTAATGATAAAGACGTGATCATCGACTCCAAGGTGAGTCTGGCTGCTTATGAACGGTATTTTAACAGTGATAACGACGATGAACGGGCGCGCTATTTAAAAGAACATGTAAACTCATTGCGCACCCACATTAAAGCGCTGGGCGCAAAAGATTACCATGAGCTGGAAGCGATCCGCTCACTGGATTATGTACTGATGTTTATTCCGGTAGAACCCGCATTTTTATTGGCGGTAGAAAGCGATCCGGAACTGGTTACGCTGGCGCTGAATAATAACATTATGCTGGTTTCGCCCACCAACCTTCTGGTAGCACTACGCACCATTAATAACATCTGGCAGTACGAGTATCAAAATCAGAATGCCCAGAAAATCGCCCAGCATGCAGCCAAGCTATACGATAAGTTTGCAGGTTTTGTGGGTGATATGGAAAAAATTGGTAAAGCGGTAGAAAGCACGCAGAAACACTACGATGCCGCGCTGAATAAATTAACCAGCGGGCGGGGCAATCTGGTGCGTCAGGTTGAGCAGTTCCGTGCCCTGGGTGTGCAACCCAGCAAACGCCTGGCCGATACCAGTGATGATGAAGCTGACGAACAGGATTAAGTCAGATAGCTTACTTTGCTGCCAGCCATGACAGCCTGATCCCTGCCGTTGGCCTTGGCCTGGTACAACGCATCATCGGCGAGTTTTAACAGTTGGTCCGGATCCCGGGCCTGACTCGCCTCAACACAACCAATACTGATAGTGAGTGGGGCGGCGGCATCGGCCCATTTAGTCTCGCTTAATGACTGACAGATCTTATCAGCAATGAGCTTGGCCTCGGTTAAGGACTGATCGGCCAATAACACAATAAACTCTTCTCCACCAAAACGAGCAACCAAATCGGATTGCCT
>DDJQ01000118.1 GCA_002339125.1 Alteromonadaceae bacterium UBA2620 | reverse complement strand
AGATACCTCCGGCTACCCGATTATGTACTGCTTGCACGCTTGTATTTCGTAGTCTTCTCTGCAATTCCGAGACTAAGTTGACCATTAGAGTTTGCCGTCTCCCTAGATTCTACATACTCCATATATTTATCCAGCAACCCCAAATATTTGGCCACTTCTTTTAAGGAAAGGCGTCTTAGTATTTCAGCAGTAATTGGCCTTTTCTCTTCCCAGAAAATGCTTGCATCGTAAAACTTTCTAGCTGGCTCAGACATAAGGAGAGAGTGTATAAATTTCGCTTCACCCTCTGTCGTAAATGAAAGAAAATTGACGGTGTCATCGAAGATGACAGGTTTTCCATCAATTGGACCAACCAGACAGAAATTCAGCTTTTTGTATAGCCCTGATATCGCCACTTTCCAAGGAAGGAAAGTGTATTCTCCCACACCAAAAATGGAAAACTTCGGTTTTCCACGGTATATCGAGCTCTTTCTAGAATCTAATAGATGAGCATGGTTTTCGAGATATTTGTATGTTTTAGGCGCCTCAGATTGTATTCTATCTGTATTTTCACCTACAGATCTTTGGGTAACCACTACCCAGCGCCTGCAAATATCTGTTCTCGAGTTACCAATATCAGAACTTTTCAGAAGCGGATAAACGAATGTCGCCTCAATATCTACTTTGGTTTTGAAGCCATTCTCATAAGCGTCATTCTGCTTGGCTAGCTCCATAACTTTCGAGCAATCATGTTTTAGTCCTGAGCGCCAAATATAGACTGAATCTTGCCCGCGGAGATTTCTGTATTTTTCATAGGTCTCAATATCTCTGACAACAAAACCATCCCTCTCCCCAATGATATAGGCTGGGTCAGTTGCCTCGAGACTGTCAAAAACCTCACAATCCGCATTGCCGATATCGGTTGTAAGAACAAACAAACATGCGTCAACGGCAGCCGAGAAGTATTTCATCGCATCAATTGAATAGATATGCCCAAAGAGACGATGCTCCTTGTTCTGGCGTAACTTGCGCATAATCTTACGCGCGACAGAATACTTACATAGCATCGCCAACGCGCCATCATGCTTTTCCAGCCAGTCAACATGACGAAGCAGCATCCACTCAGATATATCAAAATTACCTGAACCTGTTATAGCCTCGATCCCGCGCCGCCCTTGAAAGTTGGTTTTTTCGGGTAGATTTTCGCTATTGAGAATGCCTAATTCACTGCTAGTTACCCATGGAGGATTACCGAGAATCAACAGGCTGCCTGTATTTTGATTTAGCACTTCTTCCCAATCCAATAGAAAGAAGTCACCTTGGTTAATAGAAGCCCGTTCGGCGTGATTTGGTTCAATTGAAGCTCTAGCATCCGATACGTACTCTGGATTTACTTCATACGCTACGACTTTCGATTCAGTAAAACCACTTAAAGCAGCTCTCACAAATGCGCCTTTTCCGCAAGTTGGCTCAATTATCAAATCAGGCGAAATGTGATGATTCCTTTTTAGAACTTCAACGACACGCGTGGCTAGGTCGCTTGGAGTTTGGAAATCACCAAACTGCCATTTGTCTAATGTCTTTGCCATATCATCTAATCCTTAGAACGCCATCGACGTCACCAGCCTTGTCGATAACCCTTCGATATTGAAGCCTCCACTGCAAAGCATTAGATATAGTTAAATACCCAATCCTGGGCGGATGTTTAAGGATTCTCTCTGCCAGTTCATTTGCACTAATTTCGTCGAGCGGAAGATTTCTTTCGACTAAAAATGCGCTGATATCATCAAGATTTCCGTCTCTATTAAGAATCTCTACAAGTCCTTTTGTGGTCTGGTAATCAGCAGTTGCTTCTTTTTCAACGAAAATCGTGTGCTTCATATCCAGCCTGCCAGTGCGATTCTCGTGATCGTCATACTTCTCGTAGACAAATACAAGCAGACTGTATCCAAGCCCATAAACTTTTTGGGTGGCCGACTTGAAAGGGCACGACGATTGAGGCTGTTTAATGCTTGTAACCTTTATATCCACACCCAGCCCTGGCAAATCAATGCCCGATGCAGAGTTACCTTCTTGATAAGAGTAGTTCTCAGCAAGGTAGGCTGTGAATTTGTGCTCCAGGTACGTTCCGACCGCCTTTCCGTCAGTAACGCCATATAGCGTAGGCTCGTCATACTTGGTCTCAATTTCCGCGAATTTCGCAGCCTCTTTGCCAAGCTGATCAATAGTTAATTCTTTCTTCATGTCACCTCTGGTGTGGGTTGTACATAACTGTTAAATAGACACCATAACAATCTGAATAAAACTACCATTTTGGTGCTTATCAATTTCCTAATAGCTTCAGATTATCTTAAATGTCCCACAGATAAAAGAATGCAGCTGTGATGGTGTTTTTTATCCAACATCAAATACACCACTGCCTTCTAAAATTGTAGTTTGGTGTAAAACGCGCACCAGAGAATAAATTACGCTCTCTCGGCAGCTACCATCGTTTTAATTTTTGGCTGATAACTGCGCGCTTAAGATTAAGCTAAATAATACCGTGCCCACGGCTTATACCGCTGGCAGCAATTTTGCCTTCTGCCAGTACCGTATCGTCGAGTTTAATTTTGAACGGACTGTCAGCTTTACCCACAATACTGTATTCAAACCCGTAAATATGGTTGTCATGAATATGCACCGTTGCTGAGCGGGCCGGTGAGACTAATTCGTAAACTCCATTGTCGGCATGCCCGTTGATGATATTCACCATCCAGTTACCGCGGTCCATATCGATATTGAGCGTTTTCTCAAGCATTCATCATTCTCCGAAAAACGTTGTGTGTCACCTGAAATAACTAAAGAAGCACACTCCCTACTGCCCGTGTGTTGATATATGCATTATTGAAATAACGGCCTTAGAACTAACAGCCGGATGTAGGACAAATCGTTAAATTTATTCTAGGGCCAAACCGGCCTGATACAAAGCGTTTTTCTTAAGCTGATAATGATCTGCCACAATGGCAGCCGCTTTTTTCAGTGGTAAATCCTGCTTCAGGCGTTTAAGCAGCGCCATGGCTTCGCTGGGCAGTTCGTCACTGGCAGGCGGCGCGCCGGCCACCATCAGCACGAATTCACCTTTTTGATGCACAGCATCTGCTTCCAGCCAGGCGATAATACCGTCCGGCGTATCGCTGACGTAGGTCTCAAACGTTTTGGTCAGCTCTTTGGCCAGTACCAGATGCCGATCTGGCCCCAGAGCGGTTTTGATATCGTTAACGGTATCCAGGATACGCCTCGGCGCCTCGTAAAATACGCTGGTGCAGGTTCTGTCGAGCAACGTTGCCAGTACGTTCATACGGGCCTGATTTTTAACCGGTAAAAACCCTTCAAATATAAACCGATCGGTAGCCAGGCCAGAGGCGCTCAACGCCGTTATCGCCGCACAAGGGCCAGGCAGGGCGACCACATTGATGTCGTTAGCCCGGCATGCTCTCACCAGTACAAAACCCGGATCGCTGATTAATGGAGTACCGGCATCACTGATTAATGCAACGGATTCACCGCCGAGCAATTTATTGCACAGCATCTGAGTTCGTTTTTCTTCGTTATGATCGTGCAGCGACAGGGTTTTCGCCTGGATTGAGAAATGTTGTAAAAGCTTCTGGCTATGGCGCGTGTCCTCCGCGGCGATCCAGTCTACCGCACCTAATACGTCGATAGCCCGCTGGGTGATATCCTGCAGGTTGCCAATGGGCGTGGGCACAATGTAAAGGGTAGCGGCGGTCATAGGGTAAAATCCGGCAAAGCTGAAAGGCTGCCAATATACCTGTTTGTCACGAAGGCGGAAACCTTTGTGTGGTATTCACTGGTCATTGGGCCAGAATTTAGATTAATCCGTAGATTTTAGTTATCAGTCAGTTAAACTGACGGTTCAGGAATAATTGTATGGAATCGCGGAACGTTTATGCGTCGATGTTACCCATGGTTACTGTTTGGTTTAAGTGTGACTTTGCTGTTGAGTGGTTGTGGTTCAACTGCCACCACCACCCGCGCCCCGGTGAAAAGTTCAGTGCCCCAGGTGCAAACCGAAGAAAACACCGAGACAACGCTGACGCCGGCGATGATGGTCGCCCGGGCGCAGGATGTCTGGCAGACAACCGGCGATATAAATTTACGCAACGGCTACCTGCTGGATGCCGCGCAAGCCTTTATGGCTGACGGTGCGCCGGCTAAAGCCAGCCAGATTGGTTACATGCTGCGCGATCAAATCCGCTTACCGGAACAGCAAAATCGCTATCAGTTACTGCTGGCTGAACTGTACGGTAACGATCCCCGGGTTGGCAGTGCACAACGGCTCGAACTGCTGCAATCCATAACCGCTTCGGACCCTGCTACCAAGGCACAAAAGTTTGCTTTGATGGCAACCGATTATGCCCGCCTGGGTCAGTGGCTGGCGGCCGCTAACGCGCTACTCAATAGTGATGATGCCAATCCTGAACATGTAGCGCAGGCCTGGCAATGGGTTAATCAGGCTTCGGCGCAGCAGTTACAGGACAGTGGCCGCTTTAACAAACTCCCTGCCTACGTTTCGCTGCGTCAGCTTATTCTTGAGCATGGTTTTGAGCCTGACGTACTCAGGCAGCAACTGGCTCAGTATCAGCGCGTATTTCGTAATCACCCGCTGGTAACTCATTGGCCGGACAACCTGAGCAACCTCGACCAGCTAGCCCAGACTAATCGCGAGAATATCGCCGTGATGTTACCACTCAGTGGTCGTTTACAGGTCACCGGTATGGCGATTAAAGAAGGGATCCTCGCCGCTTACTTTAACGATGCCAGTGCCATGAATGCGACCCGGATCCCCCAGTTACAATTTATCGACACCAATGGTGCAACCGCCGATGAGTTAATTGTAGCCGCTGCCGACGCAGACTGGATCATCGGCCCCCTGCTGAAAGAAAATGTCGATGCGCTGCTGCCGAAACTCAGCCCACAACACCGCATTTTGACGCTGAACCGCCCTGAAGCTTCACTTCCGGCGCTAGGTAATGGCGAACAACAAGAGCTGCTGCCAGCCAGCTTCAGCTCACAGGTTTACTATGCCCTGGCACCAGAAGATGAAGCCAGCCAGCTGGCCGAGCGAGTATTTACTCAGGGCCGACGTTCACCGGTGCTGGTCGCCTCAGAGAACACGCTTCACCAGCGTATGCAGGACGCCTTTTTGACCCGCTGGCAACAACTCACCAGTGGCCTGGCAGCCAGTCAGCACAGCGCCCCGACACTGGTAACGTATTCCGACAACAATACGTTGCGCGAAGGCATTCTGGATGCTCTGGATGTTGCTCAAAGTAAAGAACGCATAAAAGAAATACAGAGCTTCGCCGACGGAGAGCTGTATAACATGGCGCGTAACCGGCGGGATATTGATGCGGTAGTGGTTTTTACCTCACCGGAACAAACCGAACTGGTTAACCCGGTGATTGAAGCCAGCATCAGCCCCTTTGGTGGCGTTACCGTGCCGGTGTTTGCAACCTCCCGCTCCATCGATTATGCCCAGTCGCGCAATCAGTGGCGAGATTTAGAGAACCTGCATTTCCTCGACATGCCGTGGGTATTGCCCGACAATCCGGCGCCGGAGCTGGCCGCTCAAACCGATGCGCTTTGGCCGCAGCGCCCTACTCCACTGCAACGCCTGTTTGCTTTTGGCGTGGATGCCTACAACCTGCTTCCGCGCATTAACAGTATGGCGTGGTTACCACAGTTACAATACGAGGGCCTTACCGGCGCGCTCAGTGTTAATCAGAACAATGAGATAGTACGCAGTTTACCGGAAGCAGTGGTAACCCAGGAGCGCGTACAGGTATTGGCAGAGTAATGGTATGGCACGTTGGATTGGTCACAACCAGGAAAAACGTGCGCAACAATACCTGCAACGGGCCGGACTCACTCTGGTGGCCAAAAATGTGACCTATCGGGGCAGCGAAATCGACCTGATAATGAAAGAACAGCAAACCTGGGTATGCGTGGAAGTAAAATATCGCCAGCAGGATAGCCATGGTCATGCTGCCGAAACGATCAGCCCGGCAAAAATTCACCGCATGGGTACTGCGTTTCAACGTTATTTAAGTGATAATGGTATTAATTCCAATATGGTTCCCATGCGGCTTGACGCAGTAGTCATTGACGGTGACACCATCAACTGGCTGAAGAACATCGCTCAGTAGAGTCATGGGGCCTGTGCAGTTAAGAGAAACGATATATCTACATGATCGAAAATATCAAAGCGAATTTTACCGAAAGTATCCAAACTAAAATTGCAGCGTCTGAAATGCTGCCGCCAGCCATCGATAAAGCCGCCATGATGATGGTTGAAGCGCTTATCCGTGGTAACAAAATTCTGAGCTGTGGTAACGGTGGTTCAGCCGGCGACGCCCAGCACTTTTCATCAGAAATGTTAAACCGTTTCGAACGCGACCGCCCCAGCCTGCCGGCGATAGCCATTACCACTGATACGTCAACACTGACCTCTATCACCAACGACTACAGCTACGATGAAGTATTCTCCAAGCAGGTCAGAGCGCTGGGCCAGCCGGGCGATGTATTACTGGCTATTTCCACCAGCGGTAACTCCCGTAATGTGATTAACGCCATGGAAGCCGCGTTGTCACGAGACATGACAATCGTTGCTCTGACCGGTAAAGACGGCGGTGAGATGGCAGGATTTCTGGGTGAACACGATGTAGAAATCCGTGTTCCCTCCAACCGCACAGCGCGGATCCAGGAAGTGCACCTGCTGGTCATTCATTGTTTATGCGAGTGTATTGATGACAGTCTGTTCCCGGCCCATGACCCTGATGGCTATTAAACCTCTGTTACGTAATATACTCACCATTGGCGCTGTGCTGATTATATCAGGCAGCCTCAACGGCTGTGCCGTAGTGGCAGTAGGCGCGGTCAGCGCCACCGCCGTATCGGTGTCCAACGACCGCCGCACGGCTGGCACCCAGTTAGACGATTTTAATGCACAAAATACGGCTTCCCGGTTGTTAGGAAAGCAGGAAAGCCTTAGCGAAACGGCCAATATTGAGGTGACCGTTTACAACAAGGTGGCGTTACTTACCGGGCAGGCGCCAAGCCAGGCCGATATTAAGCTGGCCGAAGAACAGGTTCGCAGCATTAGTTATGTCACCAAGATCCACAACCAGATCCGCATCGGCCAACCTATTGCCACCTCCAGTGAACTCTACGATCGTTGGCTGGCGACTAAGATCCGCGCTAAAATTCTGGCCTCAGATAACGTGCCGACCTCGCAAATCAGTATTATTGTTGAAGACTCCGAAGTATTTTTAATGGGCTTGGTCACCAATCAGGAAGCCACCGCAGCGGTCGATATCGCCCGCCATGTAGACGGTGTCGCGCGGGTCATACGTGCTTTTGAAATTTACTAACAGGGCGAAGTCTTTCAGCAGCAAGTAACGCGGGCTTTTCCCTGATAGACAAAAATGCATAGTGCAATTATGCTAAAGGGAGTTACTCTGAGAATGTTGATTGGAAAATCGTGGATGTCCAGGTACGTCAGTCGCCAGACTGTTAAACAAGTCGCCTTTCGTGTAGTCCTTTACTCCCTGACTGTTTTTTTCAGTATCACAGGCAATACTGCGCCATCGCAGCTCAGCGATTATTTTAAAGAAGTCTGGACCACCCGCGACGGACTCCCGCACAACACTATTAATGCCATTTCACAAAGTGAAGACGGCTACCTTTGGGTAGGCACCTGGGAAGGTGCTGCCCGATTCAACGGCCGTTCGTTTACCGTGTTTGGCCGCGGCGAACCCAGCGGTATGCCGGATGTCGGTATCCGCACCATCTATAAAAATCGTCAGCAGAATTTAATATTTGCCGGCGCCCGCGGCGGATTAAGTGAGCGTCGCCCTGATGACTGGCAAAGCTGGCAGCCTTACCGGGTATTAATTAACGGCGTGGCCGACGATAAACAGGGCAATCTGTGGCTGGCAACTGAAGGACAAGGGGTCTACCGTCAGGCAGCCCGTGGCGAACGAACCCAACTAACTATTCAACAAGGCTTACCGAGTAACGTAGTATCCAGCGTACTGAGCACAGATGATGGTAGTATCTGGCTAGGCACCGGGCGCGGGCTGGTGCGCCTTAACAGCGAAGATGAAAGTTTTGCGCCGGAAAAGATCGCCGGGCTACCTGAAGTCCCGGTGCTGGCATTAACTGCCTATAACGATGGCTTGTTAATTGGCACGGAACGAGGTCTTTATCAGTATCAGGCCGGTGAGGTCAGCATTTTCTCTGCGCAGTTAATGGATCTGCCAGTATCAGTGTTACTGGCTTTCGATAACCAAATCTGGGTAGGCACCACCGACCGTGGTCTCCTGCGCTATAGTGACGCAGGCCTGGAGAGTCTCAATATGGCTGCCGGGTTACCAAACAATCGGATCCTTTCATTGTTCCGCGACCGGGAAAACAGCATCTGGGTAGGCACCAATGGCGGCTTATTCAGGCTCCGTGACGCACCCTTTGTCACGCTAACCACCGAGCAGGGGTTAGCCGGCAATTATATTCGCTCAGTATTGTCACACAGTGACGGCAGTATATGGGTAGGTAGCAGCCAGGGCGTTAGCCGCATCACTAAGCAAGGTATAGAAGCTGTAGACTTTTCGAGTTACAGCGACGGCCAGTCGGTGCTGAGTATGGTTGAAGGGCCTGATGGCTCAGTCTGGGTAGGCACCCATTCTGATGGTGTTCTGCAGTGGCAGGACGGTGCCATTGTACAGCAATACAACCGGCACACGGGTTTACTGGCTAACGAAGTCCGCGCCATCGCCGTTACCCCACAGGGCGGTTTATGGGTAGGCACAGGTCACGGTCTGAACTATGTCGACGGCAACGGCGTGCGCAGTTTCACTTCAGAAGATGGCCTGCCCACACCATTTGTAATGGGGCTGTATTTACACGATGACGGTCGCCTGTTTATTGGCACAGGTGGCGGTGTAGTTATCCGTAGTCCGCACGGCGACATTACCCCGGTAGATATCAGTAACCTCGATGATGCGGAATATGCCTTTGGTTTTGCGCCGGATCCAGCTGCAGACCTGCTATGGATGAGTACCGATCGAGGCCTGGTTGCCTATGATCTGACCACAGGCGGTTTAACCATGCTTGGGCGCGACGCGGGATTGCCTGTCGATAAGGTCTTTCAGGCGGTCATCGACCAGGACAGGCATCTGTGGCTAAGCAGTAACCGCGGTATATTACGCTTCAGACGCGAACAAATTGAGGCTTACCTTGCCGGACAGCGCGAGCAGGTTGATTACGAACTCTTTGGCGAGAGTGACGGGATGCAAAGTGCACAGACCAACGGCGGCTCCATGCAGGCTGCTACTCTGGTTCAGGACGGCACGGTATGGTTTGCAACATCCAAAGGCGCCAGCCGGGTGAACCCGGCGGAACTGAAGCGCTTTTCAGCCAATACCCCGCCGGTGGTAATTGAAGGCTTTAAGGTCAATGGTTCAGCGCTGCCTTTACATACTGAAAAAGATATCGCTCCCGGCGCAGACCGAATTGAGATCCAGTTTGCCGGACTGGGCTTTGTGATGCCCGAGCGAATTCAATACCGCACCCGCTTAAAGGGATTCGATAATAGCTGGGTCGACCGGGGCTCCAATACTATTGCGGAATACACTAACCTGCCACCAGGCGATTATCTGTTTATGGTAAGCGCTTCCTATCCGGGAGGCGCCTGGGGCGAACAAAATGCCAGCTTCCGCTTTACCATTGCTCCTTATTTCTGGCAACAAACCGGCTTCTGGATAGTAGTATTACTAACGGTTATCGCTATGGTCATTGTGGCTCACCGCTGGCGCATGAAAAGTCTGCGCCAACGCGCTGAGGAACTTAGCACCAAGGTGGCAGAGCAAACTTATACCCTTAAACAACAGGCTGACAACCTGCGTAAAGTCGATGAAGAGCGCTCGGCATTATTACTGGAAATCAAACGCCAGGCTGCCGAGTTTGAGCAGCAGGCCCGCTCAGATAAACTAACCGGACTTGCCAACCGCCGGGCATTCGATGAGTCACTGCACCGCGAATGTGCCCGTTCTAAAAGACGCAATCTGCCGCTTTGCCTGGCGCTATTGGATATTGATCACTTCAAGCAAATTAACGATACATTTAACCACAGTATTGGCGACAAAGTGCTTAAGCTGGTGGCCGATGCTATTAGTCAGCATTGCAGGGAAGAAGATCTGGTCGCACGCTGGGGCGGTGAAGAGTTTGCCATACTGCTGCCCAACTGCGGTAACCAGGCGGCACATGATATTTGCGAGCGCATTCGCCAGGCTGTTAGCGAGACCGACTGTTCTGCCATCGCGCCGGACATTTCCCTGACCATCAGTATTGGGGTCACGGCTTATCATAGCGACGATACTTTTGATAAGTTGATTTCACGGGCGGACAAAGCGTTATACGCCGCTAAAGAAGCAGGCCGCAATCGTCTCAACCAAATTTAAACGGCCCGGCTTTACTCTTTTGCCGGGTAACACCGACTGTCAAACGAGGGAAGACAGATCGGCATCGCCACTTTATCGTCGACATAATACTTTGGTGGTACGGTACCACTGCTCAAATAACCATCAGCTATACTACCCTTACTACAGAGCGCAGAACTGGCAGGGGCTGGCGACTGGTCAGCCGTAATTAGTACCATTTCATTCCCTTTCCGCTGCACAGCTTTGTCGACAATACAGCCTCATCCATATTGACTGACTCGGTTAAAACGCCTATATTGTCGACATCATTTCCAACAGTGAGTCGTGAATTGTGAGTATCGCAGCCTTTGTTGAACAAGCGGTTACCAGTGCTGATAAAACCTTTTTACAGCTTCGGGTAGATATTGTTGAAGGAGCCATTCCGGCAGGCAGTAAACTCAGTGAAACCGAACTGTCGACAAAGTATCAGGTCAGCCGTGCCGTTATCCGTGAAGCGATTAATCGCCTTGAATCCTGTCATCTGGTAGAGCGTAAAGCCAACGTCGGCGCGCGGATTGTATCGCTAACGCCTGAAGGTTTAATTCAGCTGTACCAGGTTCGCGAAGCGCTAGAGGGCATGGCCGCTCGTTTGGCAGCAAAGAATATGTCGGACGAAGAAATTGCCGACCTCACTGCCCTGCTCGACAACCACTTTCAAACTGTCAAAGGCGGCGAGTCCTACTATCAGGAAGCCGGCGATTTAGATTTTCATTATCGGATTATTCTGGGCAGTAAAAATCAACACCTTATCGAAGTGCTGGTTAACGGCATCTACCATTTGATTCGCATGTACCGTGTGCAGTTCGGCATGGCCGGGCCGCGGGTAACTACCGCATTTGATGAACACAAACACGTGGTACAGGCGATTGCAAACCGTGACGAAGAGCTGGCCGAAATGCTCATGCGTCGTCACATTTTGTATTCAAAAAACAACATTGAACGCAAGTTGCTTCAATCCTAATCAACCTAAACCAAGAGAATGATTATGAGCGCAGGTAAAAAATTTCGTCAGGCACTGGCCGACAATAAACCTCTTCAAATCGTAGGCACCATTAACGCCTACAGTGCCATGATGGCAAAAGCCATTGGCCACAAGGCTATCTACCTCTCTGGTGGTGGTGTTGCTAATGCTTCTTACGGTCTGCCGGATCTGGGCATGACCTCGTTAAATGACGTTATTGTTGACGTTCAGCGCATCACCTCTGCCTGCGATCTGCCATTACTGGTAGATATCGATACCGGTTGGGGCGGCGCATTTAACATTGCCAAAACCATTAAAGACATGGAAAAAGCCGGCGCCGCAGCAGTGCACATGGAAGACCAGGTAGCGCAAAAACGATGTGGTCATCGCCCCAATAAGGAAATTGTATCAACCGCCGAGATGGTTGACCGTATCAAAGCAGCCGTGGACGCCCGTACCGATCCGGACTTTTTCATCATGGCGCGCACCGATGCCTTTGCTCAGGAAGGCCTGGAAAAAGCCATTGAACGTGCCAAAGCCTACGTTGCAGCAGGTGCTGATGGCATCTTCGCAGAAGCGGTGAAAACCGAAGAACATTACCGTGCCTTCTCTGAAGCGCTGGATGTGCCAATTCTGGCCAATATCACTGAGTTCGGTCAAACCGAACTGTGGAACAAAGAAGAGTTGGGTGAATGGGGCGCTGCCATGGTGTTGTACCCATTAAGTGCTTTCCGTGCCATGAATAAAGCCGCCGAAACCGTTTATACCGCCATCTTAAAAGACGGCGATCAAAAAGCCGTCACAGACATGATGCAAACTCGCATGGAACTCTATGATTATCTGGGTTACCACGAGTACGAGCAGAAGCTCGATGCGTTATTCGCGGAAGGTAAAAACAAGTAAACCATTAACCGGCCGACGCCGCCCAATCGGGTTTTGCCACCCGCACAGCGTCGGTCCGAAGATATATGTACTCTACAAAAATTACATTAGGAGAAAAACGATGGCTAAAGTACTCAGTGGTGCAGGCTTACGTGGTCAGGTAGCCGGTAAAACCGCATTATCAACCGTAGGCGTTTCAGGTTCCGGCCTGACCTATCGTGGTTACGATGTAAAGGACCTGGCCAATAACTGTCAGTTTGAAGAAGTTGCCTATCTTATCCTCAAGGGCAAGCTGCCAAACCAGACCGAGCTGGATGAATACAAAGCAAAACTGAAAGGCATGCGCAGTCTGCCACAGGCCCTGCTGGAGGTTCTGGAGCGTATTCCTGCTGATGCTCATCCAATGGATGTTATGCGTACCGGCTGTTCGATGCTGGGTAACCTGGAAATGGAAAACGACTTTAGCGAGCAGGACGCGGTTACCGATCGTCTGTTAGCGTGCTTCCCGAGTATTATCTGCTACTGGTATCGTTTTTCTCACGATGGCGTGCGTATCGACGTTAACACCGACGACGACTCCATTGGCGCGCACTTCCTGCACATGCTGCATGGTGAGAAGCCTAACGATCTGCACGAACAGGTCATGCACGTATCACTGATCCTGTACGCAGAGCACGAGTTTAACGCGTCAACCTTTACCGCTCGCGTGTGTGCCTCAACCTTGTCTGACATGCACTCATGTATTACCGGTGCGATTGGTTCACTGCGTGGTCCTCTGCACGGTGGTGCTAACGAAGCGGCCATGGAACTGATTGAGAACTTTACCTCACCTGAACATGCTGAAGCCGAAATGATGGGCAAGCTGGAGCGTAAAGAGAAGATCATGGGCTTTGGTCATGCGGTTTACTCTGAGTCCGACCCTCGTAACGAAATCATTAAAGGCTGGTCTGAAAAACTGGCTGCCGATGTGGGCGATACTGTGCTTTATCCAGTTTCTGTACGCTGTGAAGAAGTTATGTGGCGCGAGAAGAAACTGTTCTGTAACGCTGACTTTTTCCATGCCTCGGCTTATCACTTTATGGGCATCCCCACTAAGCTGTTTACGCCTATCTTCGTGATGTCACGTTTAACAGGCTGGGCTGCTCACGTTATGGAGCAACGTGCTGATAACCGCATTATCCGCCCATCTGCAGACTACACCGGCGAAGATCTGCGTCCGGTGCCTGCTATCGCAGATCGCGCTTAAATCCTTATTGCCGCTTCGTGACCGTCGAAGCGGCAGTTTTGCTACGCTTTAGGATACGTCATGAATACCGAATACCGTAAAAGCCTGACAGGCACTAATCTGGACTACTTCGACGCGCGTGAAGCCGTTGACGCCATTAAACCCGGTGCGTTTGATACCCTGCCCTACACCTCCCGCGTGCATGCAGAAAACCTGGTTCGTCGTTGTCCGCCAGACCAACTTAAAGACTCGCTTATTCAGTTAATCGACCGCAAACGCGACCTCGATTTTCCCTGGTTTCCGGCCCGCGTGGTGTGTCACGACATTCTCGGCCAGACCGCACTGGTTGACTTAGCCGGCTTACGCGATGCCATCGCCGAGAAAGGCGGTGATCCGTCCAAAGTAAACCCGGTGGTACCTACTCAGCTTATCGTGGATCACTCACTGGCAGTTGAACACGCAGGCTTTGAAGAAGACGCCTTTGAAAAGAACCGCGCCATTGAAGACCGTCGTAATGACGACCGCTTCCACTTTATCAACTGGACCAAAACCGCGTTTAAAAATGTGGATGTAATCCCACCCGGCAACGGCATTATGCACCAGATTAACCTGGAGAAAATGTCGCCGGTGGTGCACGCCAAAGATGGTGTTGCCTTCCCGGACACCCTGGTTGGCACCGACAGTCACACACCACACGTTGATGCACTGGGCGTTATCGCTGTAGGTGTAGGTGGTCTGGAAGCTGAAAGCGTTATGCTGGGCCGTGCTTCTTACATGCGCTTACCCAACATTGTGGGTGTAGAGTTAACCGGTAAACCACAGCCTGGTATTACCGCTACCGATATCGTACTGGCGTTAACTGAGTTCCTGCGTAAAGAGCGTGTCGTCTCAGCTTACCTTGAATTCTATGGCGAAGGTGCCGCCCACTTAACCCTAGGCGACCGCGCCACTATCTCTAACATGACGCCGGAATACGGTGCCACGGCAGCGATGTTCTATATTGACGACCAGACTCTGGATTACCTGAAACTTACCGGTCGTACTGCTGAGCAGGTCGAGCTGGTAGAAACCTATGCAAAACAGGCTGGTCTGTGGGCCGACACCCTGACCAAAGCCGAATACGAGCGCGTACTGACCTTTGATTTATCATCAGTAACCCGCAACATGGCCGGTCCTTCTAACCCTCATGCACGTTTAGCCACCAGCGACCTGGCGGCACGCGGCATTGCCGGTAAATGGGAAGAACAGGAAGGCCTGATGCCCGATGGCGCAGTCATCATTGCCGCCATCACCAGTTGTACCAACACCAGTAACCCACGTAACGTAGTGGCAGCCGGTCTGTTAGCCCGTAATGCCAACGCGAAAGGTCTGGTGCGTAAGCCGTGGGTAAAAAGCTCACTGGCACCGGGTTCTAAAGTCGTAAAAATGTACCTGGAAGAAGCCAACCTGTTGCCAGAACTGGAACAACTAGGCTTTGGCGTGGTGGCGTTTGCCTGTACGACCTGTAACGGTATGAGCGGCGCGCTGGATCCACGCATTCAGCAGGAAATCATCGACCGCGACCTCTATGCAACAGCGGTACTTTCCGGTAACCGTAACTTTGATGGCCGTATCCATCCCTATGCCAAGCAGGCTTTCCTGGCCTCACCACCGCTGGTAGTGGCCTACGCGATTGCCGGTACCGTGCGTTTTGATATCGAAAAAGACGTACTCGGCCATGATCAGGACGGCAACCCGGTAACGCTTAAAGACATCTGGCCATCCGATGAGGAAATCGATGCGGTAGTGAAAGCCTCAGTAAAACCTGAGCAGTTCAACAAGGTGTATGAGCCAATGTTTGATCTCTCGGTTGACTACGGTGATGACATCGATCCGCTTTACGAGTGGCGCGAAATGAGCACTTATATCCGTCGTCCGCCCTACTGGGAAGGCGCACTGGCTGCCGAACGTACCTTAAAAGGGATGCGTCCGCTGGCGATACTGCCGGACAATATCACCACCGACCATTTATCGCCGTCGAACGCGATTCTGGCGTCGAGTGCAGCCGGTGAGTACCTGGCCAAAATGGGCCTGCCGGAAGAAGACTTCAACTCTTACGCTACCCACCGCGGTGACCACCTCACAGCCCAGCGTGCCACCCTGGCTAATCCGAAGATTTTCAACGAGATGGTCCTTGAAAACGGCGAGGTGAAACAAGGCTCACTGGCGCGTATTGAGCCGGAGGGCAAAGTCACCCGCATGTGGGAAGCCATCGAAACCTACATGGAACGCAAGCAACCGCTAATTATCATTGCCGGTGCCGACTACGGTCAGGGCTCGTCGCGTGACTGGGCGGCCAAAGGGGTGCGTTTAGCCGGAGTAGAAGCCATTGTGGCGGAAGGCTTTGAGCGTATTCACCGCACCAACCTGATTGGTATGGGCGTATTACCGCTTGAGTTTAAGCCGGGCACTACCCGCAAGACGCTGGAGCTCGATGGTACTGAAACCTACGATGTCATTGGTGAACACACGCCAGGCAATACCCTGACACTGGTTATCCACCGTGCCAACGGGGAAACCGTGGAAGTGCCGGTAACCAGTCGTCTGGATACGTTCGAGGAAGTATCTATCTACTCAGCTGGCGGTGTACTTCAGCGTTTTGCCAAGGACTTCCTGGAAGCCGAGGCAAACTAATCTGATAGCAGGGGGCAATGCGGCCCCTTTAGCAGTTAACAATCTTTTAGTGAGAGACTCATGGCTTTTGCACCACAAATAAAAATTCCGGCCACCTATATGCGTGGCGGTACCAGTAAAGGCGTGTTTTTTAATCTGGCCGACTTGCCTGCAGCTGCGCAACAACCCGGCGCTTATCGCGACGCCATGCTGCTGCGCGTGATTGGCAGCCCTGACCCGTACGGTAAACAAACTGACGGTATGGGCGGCGCCACCTCAAGTACCAGCAAAACCGTTATTCTGAGTAAAAGCGAGCATGAAGGGTACGATGTGGATTACCTGTTTGGTCAGGTGTCTATCGATAAAGCCTTTGTGGACTGGAGCGGCAACTGCGGTAACTTAACCGCTGCGGTAGGCGCTTTTGCGGTCAACAATGGTTTGGTAGATGCTGCGCGTATTCCGGACAACGGCGTTGTTGTGGTCCGTGTATGGCAGGTGAATATCAGCAAAGCGATTAACGTACATGTGCCCATTACCAATGGCGAAGTGCAGGAAACCGGTAACTTTGAGCTCGACGGTGTGACCTTCCCGGCTGCCGAAGTAAAGGTGGAGTTTATGGATCCGGCCGATGGCGAGGGCGATATGTTCCCCACCGGCAACCTGGTGGATGAACTCACCACACCGGAATTTGGCACCCTGAAAGCCACAATGATCAATGCCGGCATCCCAACAATTTTTGTGAATGCGGCGGATATTGGCTATACCGGCACCGAGTTGCAGGACGATATAAATAGCGACCCTATAGCACTGGCCAAATTTGAGTCCCTGCGCGCCCACGGCGCAGTAAAAATGGGCCTGATAGAAACGGTCAGCGAAGCAGCTGGCCGCCAGCATACGCCTAAAATCGCGTTTGTGGCGCCTCCTAAAGAATATACTTCATCGAGCGGCAAGCTTATTGAGATTGACGACATTGATGTACTGGTACGCGCCTTATCGATGGGCAAACTGCACCACGCAATGATGGGCACGGCGGCCGTAGCGATTGCCACTGCAGCAGCTATTCCCGGCACGCTGGTGAATGACGCGGCGGGTGGTGTCGATCGTTGTGGTGTGGTGTTCGGGCATCCGTCAGGTACCCTGGGTGTTGGCGCGGAAGCGGCGTTAGTTAACGGCAAATGGACTGCCACCAAAGCGGTGATGAGCCGTTCAGCGCGAATTCTGATGGAAGGACGCGTGCATATCCCCGAACCTCAGGTATAGCTTTTACTAAGCTGTTTCTCTGGGTGGCCAGCTACTATTGGGCATGGGCTGGTCACCCCTTTTCTTTTGCAACACTGGCAATCTGCTTTTTTAAAGCGCACAATAACCATTCATCAGCGTAGTGGAGATGGACATACCTGGAGATGGAATATGGCAGGTAAATTTAATAAACACGGCTCTCTGAGTGTTGCCATTGACGGCAGACTGATTGTGTTAAATGGTGAAGGCCCGTGGAATGCAGAGTCACTGCACTTATCTGACGATAAGATCATGCAGAATTTACGCGCCATGTATGGCTCTCCCTGGGGCGTGCTGGCCATTTTTCGTGGCGAGGCCGTATACGTTCCCGAAGCCTTCGCGTTACTTCGCAAGCAAATTAAAAAAGAAATCACTCTCGGCCGTGTCGCCACAGCAGTAGTATTTGAAGACGTAAACTCGCCGTTGTTGTCAAAGCATCAGTTCGAATCGATTTATGAGATGCCGGGCCATGAGGTGGCGTTTTTTGATTCAGCCGACGACGCCAAAACCTGGTTGAATTCACTGATTAATCAGCAGCAACAGCAAGCTTAAAAACGGTAAGCAATTGAGGCCAGTGGCGACCAGTCCTCACCGTCATACAGATAACTCGCCCCCAGCACGACGCCAGGCTTATTTTTACCCGCAAAGTAGATTTTAATGCCGGTGGAGCCACCAAACTCATGGTCTACATTACCGCTGTACGCATTGCTGGTGGAATTCATCCCGCCATAAGCACTGACTGCGAAATACTTGTTGAGAAAAACACTGGCGCCCATGCCGCCGCGAAACGAGCCACCGGCTTCAGATGACCCGTCAACGCCAACGGTGGCGAAAATCTCTAATGGTTCGAATGGCGTTTGCAAGGCTACCTGAGAGCCGATGACGCCATACTCCCAGCCAATGCCTGCTTCGGCCCGCAGACGCTCTGCACACTGACCGGCTGAAGCGGTCAGTAATAAGATAACAAACCCGATCCCTTTCATAACACTTCCTTGTTATTTCTTGTATCAATCGTCGATGGTTTGCTCTTTTAACCAGTCGTGCAGTTTTTCCATGTCGTGAGGTACCGCCATTTGCAATTCCTCTACCCAGTCATGCACATTTTGCCACCACGCCGGGTGGTCGCCCTGCTGGATTTGATTGGCGATTCGTTGCACCCGCGCCAGGCCAACAGAGCTGGCTGCGCCTTTAATTTTATGCGCCTGGGCGCACACTTCCGATTTCTCATCGGCGCTTAAACTGAGCTGCAGGATTTCCATATATTCCGGCATTTTTTCGTGGAACACTTTCACACTGGCGCGCACCATATCCTCGCCAATGGTATCCACCAGCATCTGTAGCAACTCCATATCCAGAATATTGGTCAGCAGTTTACTGCTGTCGAGCTTCTTACGTGGCGGGGCTTCCGGCGCCGGTTGATCCACCTCAGATTCTGCAAATAGCATGTTGAGTACTTCAACCACCCGGCTCTTCTTAACCGGCTTGGCTATCACATCGTCCATACCGTTTTGCAGATATTCTTCGCGCTTTTTAATTACATTAGCGGTGAGCGCCACGATTGGCGTTTGCATAACCAGATCTTCTTCGTGCAGTGTGGCTGCCACATCAAAGCCATTCATATCCGGTAACTGAATATCGAGGAAAATAAGGTCGTAGGTCGTTTCCCGTGCTTTATCTATAGCTTCCTGACCGGTCATGGCCACATCCACATGCTGGCCTAACTTCTCCAGCAATGCCTTGGCGACCATTACATTAAGCTCGATGTCTTCAACCAGCAGAATATTGAGTCCGGTTACCTGTAACTGTGCCACCTGCATCGGACGGCTGGAAACCTGTAACGGCAATTCAACGATAAAGCGGGTGCCTTTGCCCTGCTCGCTCTCAACCCGGATATCACCGTGCATTAAATCAACCATCTGCTTACAAATTGCCAGTCCGATCCCGGTACCGGTAGCCGATTGATGATCCGGGTGATCCACCTGATAGTACATGGCAAAAATCTTATCGATTTCACTATCCGGAATACCCACACCGGTATCTTCAATCACATAGGTCACCAGCGAGATATCGTTATCCGGACGGGTGGCCGAAACGGTGAGCGATACGTGCCCCTTCTGGGTGAACTTGACGGCATTAAACAGGATGTTCCACAGGATCTGACGTAACCGCGTACCGTCTACCTCCACCTGCTTAGGTAACGGTTCAACGATATTAGTGATCAGCTCCAGCGATTTGTCTTTTGCCAGTAAACGAATAATCGAGCTCAGCTCGTCGGTGAAGTCGCGCAGTGATACGGTTTTAAGCGAAAGCTCCAACTTATCGCGGTCGAGCTTATCCAAATCGATGATATCGTTGAAAATATTGCCCAGGGTAATCGCACTCGCATAAATGGTGCTCACCCAACTCCACTGTTCTTCGTTAAGCTCAGTATCACGCAGCATACGGCTTAACCCTACAATACCGTTAAGCGGCGTACGCAGTTCGTGGCTGATGGTGGCAATAAAGCGGGTTTTGTCGGTACTGGCTTTGGCTGCCGCACTTTCGGCCTGCTTGCGCTCGGTCATATCACGACCAAAAGCAAGTAACCCCAACCGGTTACCTTCGTGGTCAAAAAAAGGCACCCGACGCATTTCAAAGAAACGCCGACGGCCGTCGGCAAAACGTAACCATAGCTCATCAGTGATGCTGGCATTGGTTTCAAGTACTTCATGATCACTGGCGACCACCTGGCGGGCGAGTTCTTCTTCATAAACATCGTGTGGAGTAAGGCCAAGCAATTCTCTCTCGGACATACCAGTCAATTGCTCCGCCACCCGGTTACACCCGGCAAAGCGCCCTTCTTCGTTGCGGTAATAAATCAGATCCGGCGAGGCATCAATAATAGAACGTAGTAACGTAGATAAGCGTCGGGCCTGGGCCTCTTTCTCCGACTTATCCTGAATTTCTTTTTCCAGTTCTTTAAACACGGTTTCCCGCTCTTCCTGGGCGTGTTTACGCTGCTCTATTTCGTGGTTGAGCTGGCGAATATTGTTTTGCAGCTCGCGGTTGAGAAACACATCTTCTTCACGAAGGTGTTCCAATTGGCTGACCACTTCTTTTAAATTCGTTCGCGAATGTTCCAGTTGCTTTACCAATTCACTGAAAAAATACAACACCCAGGGCGCCGACAGCATGGTAAGGATAACGGCACTAATAAAGTCATCAGGCTGTACGCCACTACCAAGGCTCACGCGGATGACGTACGAGCCGCCCACGGTAAATGCCAGCGTTAGTACGACAAACAATACACTTAGCTTAATAGTGCCAAAGCGCTCTACAAACTGCGCAAAACGTATCGCCCAGGAATCATTCGGAGTTTCTTGATGCATAACTGAAATACTTCGTTGTTTAGTGCCGCTATCCTAGCAGGTCTTAGCGACATTCGCATAGGTTACTACGCCGCGAAAAGCCGATAAAATGGCCTTATAGTAACTGTTTACCTTTATTCCCCTGCAATAATTGTTTATGCAACACTGGGCTTTTGCGGTAATTATTGGTTTAATGGAATCCTAGCCTGCCTTTATAATAGGTTCAATCTAACCGTACAGCGGACACCACCTGGAAAGACTGATACGGTAGCCTTGTTCACTGCTGTCTATGAAGCAGCCGGATAATTATAAAATAAACATTCAGCGTTGTTTGCGAAAACTGGGTAAATACCCAAATATTACGACTTTTTATGCAACTTAAGTTGTAGACATAAAAGCCTGATAATGGTTTCCAAGCTTCTATTGAGTATTTTTTTTCGATTTTTTTTGCGTCTAAGAATACACCTAAGCTGTTGATATTTATATACAACAAAGATTGTATACGATTTCATAAAACCCGGCCCACACATTCCGATTGATTTTAGGAATCAATATCGGTATTTTGTACGGCCCGCTTGGCAATAGTGCATAAAAATGCGGTACATGACTGGTATCCACTAATAATAATTAACGACAAACCGGCGCAGACTGATTTTTCTATATTTTTCAGTTCATTACGCGTTGTTACGACGTTGCAAAGCCACTTCTGGCCAAAAATGCAACGCATACCTTGCCCAGTCTAAGGTTTAAGGAGTTAAGAGAATGAGTTTATATAATCCCAACGATTCACGGGATAACTGTGGATTTGGTTTGATTGCCCACATAGAAGGTGAGGCCAGCCATAAGCTGGTAACTACCGCTATTGAAGGGCTTGACCGCATGCAACATCGTGGCGGCATTGCCGCAGACGGCAAAACCGGTGACGGTTGTGGTCTGCTATTACAAAAGCCCGATGCCTTCTTCCGCATGATCGCAGAGCAGCATGGCTGGAAGCTCAGCAAAAAATATGCTGTGGGAATGATTTTCCTTAATCAGGACGAAACACTGGCGCAAGCTGCGCGGGAAGTCGTTAACGAAGAGCTGCAAAAAGAAACCCTGGATGTTGTGGGCTGGCGTGAAGTGCCGGTTAATCACGACGTATTGGGAGAACTGGCGTTAACTGGTGTTCCACAAATCGAACAGGTATTTGTTAATGCACCGGCCGGCTGGCGTAAACGTGACCTTGAGCGCCGTTTATTTATGGTGCGTCGCCGGGTAGAAAAACGTCTTGAAAACGACCCTGACTTTTATGTTGCCTGCCTGTCTGGCCTGGTAACCATTTATAAAGGTCTGGTAATGCCAAAAGACTTACCAGCCTTCTATAAAGATCTCGCCGATGAAAATCTGAAAAGCAGCATCTGTGTATTCCACCAGCGCTTTTCTACCAATACATTGCCTAAATGGCCATTGGCACAGCCGTTCCGCTATCTAGCACACAACGGTGAAATTAATACCATTAAAGGTAACCGCGACTGGGCAATGGCCCGTACCGGTAAATTCGCTACGCCACTGATCCCGGATCTGAAAGACGCAGCCCCTTTTGTTAACACTGAAGGTTCTGACTCTTCATCACTGGATAACATGCTGGAACTGTTCCTGGCCGGTGGTATGGACTTGTTCCGTGCCATGCGCTTACTGGTGCCACCAGCGTATCAGAACAATGACACCATGGATCCAAAACTGCGTGCATTCTACGAGTTTAACTCAATGCACATGGAACCCTGGGATGGTCCTGCCGGTATCGTAATGACCAATGGTCGTCACGTTGCCTGTAACCTTGACCGTAACGGTCTGCGCCCGGCGCGTTATGTACTGACCAAAAACGGCTTCATTACCCTGGCCTCAGAAATTGGTATCTGGGACTACGAACCTGAAGACGTAGTAGAAAAAGGCCGTGTAGGGCCGGGCGAAATGCTCGCAGTCGATACCTACAATGGTAAAATCTGGCGTTCTACCGAAATTGATGACGAACTGAAAGACCGTCACCCCTACCATGAGTGGATTGAGAAAAACATCCGTTCATTAACGCCGATTGAAAATATGGATGCCTCACTGATTGGTCAGCGGGTATTCAACGACGACACCATGGCGGTGTATCACAAGCTGTTTAACTACAGCTATGAAGAAATCCACCAGGTTATTAAAGTACTCGGTAAAGACGGTCAGGAAGCCGTTGGCTCAATGGGTGATGACACGCCAATGGCGGTGTTATCTTCCAAACACCGTACCCTGTACGATTATTTCCGTCAGCAGTTTGCGCAGGTAACTAACCCGCCTATCGATCCGCTGCGGGAAAACCACGTAATGTCACTGGCCACCTGTATTGGTCGCGAGCAAAACGTATTCAGCGAAACCAGTGGTTATGCCGATCGCGTATTATTTAAATCGCCCATCCTGATGTACACCGATTTAAAACAGTTACGTGAATTCAACCCTGAACATTATTATTCAGAAGTTATTGATCTGCAGTATTCACAGGATGAAGGCCTGAAGAAAGCCATTGAGCGTGTGTGTCACGAGGTAGAGTACCTGGTGAAACAAAAACGCGCCGCTTTTGTAGTGCTCTCAGACCGTAACATCAAGCCAAACAAGCTGCCTATCCCTGCCGCGATGGCCGTTGGTGCAGTACACCGCCGCTTAGTGGATCAGCAGTTACGTTGTGACGCCAATATCGTGGTAGAAACCGCTTCTGCCCGTGACCCGCATCACTTCGCAGTACTAATTGGTTTAGGTGCAACTGCGGTTTATCCGTTCCTGGCCTATGAAACCATCGAACAGCTGTGCGAAAAAGGCGAGCTCGATGTAACCGCTATGCAGGCAGTATTGAACTACCGTAAAGGTATCAATAAAGGCCTGTATAAGATCATGTCGAAGATGGGTATCAGTACCGTTGCGAGCTATCGTAGCTCGAAACTGTTTGAAGCCATCGGTATCAGCCATGACGTGATGCAAATGTGCTTTAAAGGGGTGACCTCAAGAATTGAAGGCGCGTCTTTTGACGACTTCCAGCAGGACGGCATCAATCTGTCGCGCGTAGCCTGGCTGAAGCGTAAGAAAATGTCCCATGGTGGCTTACTGAAGTATGTTCACGATGGCGAATACCACGCTTACAATCCGGATGTGGTCAAAACCCTGCAAAAAGCGGTGGTTAGCGGTGAATATGCCGATTACCAGCAATACGCAGCACTGGTTAACGACCGTTCTCCGTCTCACCTGCGCGACTTAATGAAAGTGCTGCCCGCGGGTGAAGCTGTGGATATCAGCGAAGTTGAACCGGCAGAAAATCTGTTCCCTCGTTTTGACACCGCGGCCATGTCTATCGGCGCACTAAGCCCGGAAGCCCACGAGGCGCTGGCGATTGCCATGAACCGTTTAGGCGGTCAGTCAAACTCCGGTGAAGGTGGTGAAGATCCGAAACGCTTCAACACCGAAAAGAACTCTAAGATCAAGCAGGTTGCCTCAGGCCGTTTTGGTGTAACACCACATTATCTGGTTAATGCCAATGTTATCCAAATCAAGGTTGCACAGGGTGCAAAACCGGGTGAAGGTGGTCAGTTACCTGGTGATAAAGTCAATAAGTATATCGCGCAGCTGCGTTTCTCGGTGCCAGGCGTAACCCTGATTTCACCACCACCGCACCACGATATTTACTCTATTGAAGATTTAGCTCAGTTAATCTTCGATCTGAAGCAAGTGAACCCAACCGCACTTATTTCAGTGAAACTGGTTTCTGAGCCAGGTGTAGGCACCATCGCAACCGGTGTTGCTAAAGCCTATGCCGACCTCATCACAATTTCTGGCTACGACGGCGGCACCGGTGCCAGCCCGTTAACGTCAGTAAAATATGCCGGTAGCCCGTTCGAACTGGGTCTGTCTGAAACACAGCAGGCACTGGTTGAGAATGGCCTGCGCCATAAAGTACGGGTGCAAACCGATGGTGGTCTGAAAACCGGTCTGGACGTAATCAAAGCCGCGATTCTTGGCGCGGAGAGCTTTGGTTTTGGTACCGGCCCAATGGTTGCCTTAGGGTGTAAATACCTGCGGATTTGTCACCTCAATAACTGTGCAACCGGTGTAGCAACTCAGGATGATAAACTGCGCAGCGACCATTTTATTGGCCTGCCAGAAATGGTCATGAACTACTTTAAGTTTGTGGCACAGGAAGTCCGTGAAATCATGGCTTCCATGGGCGTTCGTAAGTTCGACGAACTGATCGGCCGCACTGAATTACTGGAAGTGTTGGACGGCTATACCGCCAAGCAAAATAAACTGGACCTGTCACCTATTCTGGCCAAGCCGGTTGCTGGTGAGCACACTCGTTTGTTCTGCTCTGAAACCACCAACGCGCCGCTCGACAAAGGTGTACTTAACGCGAAGATGCTTAAGGATGCTAAAGAGGCCGTTGTTAAAGGTTGTGGTATTAACTTAAGCTATCCAATCCGTAATACCGACCGTTCGGTAGGTGCTTTACTGTCTGGTGAAATCGCCAAACATTACGGCAACCACGATATGGAAGAAATGCCAATCACCGTTACCTTTAAAGGTACCGCGGGTCAGAGCTTCGGTGTCTGGAATGCCGGTGGCCTGAACATGTACATCGAAGGCGACGCTAACGATTATGTGGGTAAAGGCATGACTGGCGGTAAGCTGGTTATCTATCCGCCGCGCAAAAGCGAATTCAATGCCCACGAAAGTGCTATTATGGGTAACACCTGCCTGTACGGTGCAACCGGCGGTAAGCTGTTTGCTGCTGGCCGTGCCGGTGAACGTTTTGGTGTTCGTAACTCTGGTGCGATTGCCGTAGTAGAAGGTGTTGGCGACAACGGTTGTGAGTACATGACCGGTGGTATTGTGGCGGTACTGGGTCCGGTAGGCATTAACTTTGGTGCCGGTATGACAGGTGGTTTCGCTTATCTTTACGATGAGCAGGGCGATCTGAACAGCCGTGTTAACCAGGAGTTGGTTGAAGTACTGGATATCGACGATAAAGTCATTCTGGCCGAGCACTTACGTGGCCTGATCAACCAGCACTACGAAGAAACCGGCAGCCAGTTCTCACTGGATCTGCTGCACGATTTCGCCAATACCATGAAACGCTTTAAGCTGGTTAAACCAAAAACCAGTGATGTGAAAAATCTGTTGGGCCATATTAGTCGTTCCAGCGCGGAACTGCGCATTCAGGCGCAATAGAGAGGTTAGAAGATAATGGCTAAGAATGTATATCAATTTATTGACGTAGAAAGGATTGATCCGCCTAAGAAGCCGATAATGGATCGTAAAAACGGCTTTGCTGAGATCTACCATCCTCTGACCAACTCACAGGCAGAAGGCCAGGCAGATCGCTGCCTGGACTGTGGTAACCCATACTGCGAATGGAAGTGCCCGGTACATAACTATATTCCTCAGTGGCTGGCACTGGCTAACGAAGGCAAGTTTATTGAGGCAGCCGAGCTGTCTCACCAAACCAACAGTTTGCCGGAAGTGTGTGGCCGGGTTTGCCCGCAGGATCGTCTGTGTGAGGGTGACTGTACCCTAAACGACGAGTTTGGTGCGGTAACCATTGGGTCTATCGAAAAACACATTACCGACACCGCCTTTAAAATGGGCTGGCGTCCGGATATGAGCGGCGTTACCTGGACCGATAAGAAAGTGGCTATCGTAGGCGCAGGCCCGGCTGGCCTTGCCTGCGCAGACATCCTGGTGCGTAACGGCGTGAAGCCTGTGGTATTTGATAAATACGAAGAAATTGGTGGTCTGCTGACCTTCGGTATTCCTTCTTTCAAACTGGAAAAAGACGTCATTAAACTGCGTCGCGAAATCTTTACCGAGATGGGTGTTGAGTTTGTAATGAATACCGAAATTGGTAAGGACGTACCGTTTCAGGATCTGATTGACCAGTACGATGCCGTGTTCCTGGGCATGGGTACTTACAAGTCAATGAAAGGTGGCTTCGATAACGAAGGTGCCGACGGTGTTTACGAAGCCCTGCCGTTCCTGATTTCAAATACGAACCGAGTCATGGGTCTGGAAAAAGACGCCGCCGACTTTATTGATATGAAAGGCAAAAAGGTAGTGGTACTGGGTGGTGGTGATACCACCATGGACTGCGTACGAACCTCAATTCGTCAGGGTGCTGAGCAGGTAACCTGTGCTTACCGTCGTGATGAGGCAAGCATGCCGGGCTCACGCCGTGAAGTGGTGAATGCCCGGGAAGAAGGCGTTGAATTTGAATTTAACGTCCAGCCGCTCGATATTGCTGTGGATGAAACCGGTAAGGCTATTGGCGTTAAACTGGTGCGCACCGAAATGGGTGAACCTGATGCAGCAGGGCGTCGTCGCCCGGTTGTGGTGGAAGGCTCTGAGTTTGTTCAGGAAGCCGATGCGGTGATTATCGCTTTTGGTTTCCAGCCAAGCCCGGCCCCGTGGTTTGCAGACTACGGTATTATTCTGGACGAGAAAGGCCGCGTGCGTGCGCCGGCAAAAGGCCAGTACGCTTTTCAGACATCCAATCCGAAAATCTTCGCCGGTGGCGATATGGTACGCGGCAGTGATCTGGTGGTGACAGCTATTGATGAAGGCCGTAAAGCCGCTGATGGTATCCTCGATTACATCTGTGCCTGATATAGCCTGACAGCAAGCTAAACGAAAATGGAGCCCCAAGGCTCCATTTTTTTGGCTGTTTTTTTAGCGACTCACGAAGAGCAGCTGTAATGAGAAACGCCGCCGGCATTAAAATACTCAACAGGACGTAAGCGATAATAACTTTCCTCAATGTTTTCAGATTGCTCCTCATAGGGGGCTGATAACACTTTTTGCAGCTCCCTTAATAAGGTGAAATCGCCCTTTTCAGCCTGTTTATAGGCAGGGACTACCAACCATTCCCGCCAGGTGTATTTGGGGTTTACCCCTTTCATTCTGGTTGTGATTTCAGCATGACTAAAGCGATCGTCGAGTTGTTGATGCCAACTTTGCAGCCAGTCATTCCACTGCTGCTCTAATGCCTCATCCACCGGCTGATAGAAACACTTTGTTATCGCCGTTACCGCATCGGGAAGCTGACACAGCTCGCGAAACAGCATGGTGTAGTCTACTGACGTACGCACCATCAGCTTGAGCAGCGCCATTACCAACTCAGGTTGGTAAGCCTTAAGGCCCAGTTTAGACGCCCACATGCCGGCTAATTTGCTTTCCATCATAGTGGCAAAGCCATTACGGATTGCTTCCAGTTCATTTACACGGTCTGGTTCGTCCTGAAGCAGCGGTGCCAGTGCCCCGCAGAACATCATAAAGTTCTTCTCGGCTGCCGCGGTTTGATTAAAGAAGGAAAAATGCCGGCCGCCGCCCGTCCAGGGTTGATAAACGGGATCAAACAGTTCGCAGAACCCGAAAGGACCATAGTCCAGGGTAAAACCACCGGCGGCGCAGTTATCACTGTTAAAGTTGCCCTGGCAATAACCAACCCGGATCCAGTTAGCCACCAGTGAGGTGAGACGCTCCTGAAATATTTCGGCAAGTTGTATGATCTGTTCGGGCAATGTCAGGCTGGTGTCTATCTCAAGGGAATATTCTCGCTCAATCAAATGGCTTACCAGTGCCTGTAATTCAGCGATAGCCTCGGGATGCTGTTGACTGCGCGCCCGCCGGGCAAACAGTTCCAACTGACCCACCCGAATAAACGACGGTGCAACACGCGTGGTAATAGCCACTGGATTGGCTACCATCACCTCGGGCTCAAAAGACGACGATCCTTCGTAATACCACGGCCGGTTAACAGTGTCAGCGTGCGACATGACTAAACTGAGGGAGCGCGAGGTGGGTACACCAAGACTATGCATATGTTCCTGAGCCAGAAACTCCCTGACACTGGAGCGCAATACGGCACGTCCGTCTGCGCCCCGACAATAAGGCGTTCGCCCACCGCCCTTAAGTTGCATCTCCCAGCGCTTGCCATTAAACAGTCCCTCAAATACCGACATCGCCCTGCCATCCCCATAGCCATTTCCGGTACCAAAGGGGCATTGCTGGGTATATTCAGTGCCGTAGATAGACAGAGCGTAGCCCGTTGCCCAACCAGTCTTGCGCAAAGGCGCAGGGGCCTGTGAAAGATCGCCGGAGAAGAAGCGAACAAACTCTTCAGTTACCGCCAACTCGTCATCCAGACCCAGCTCGCGAAACAGGGAGTGGCTATGCGCAACATAACCCGGCGCTTTTAACGGCGTTGGCGATACCGGCACATAGTGACCGCTAAACACCTGCCGTGGCTGGTGATCATCCCCATCGGATGTGGCCTGAGGGTCTGCCCTGAGAGACGCTAAAAATGAGTAATCGGCGCAGGCCGCCATGTCACTCAGAGTGGTAATTGAGGAAGTTTTGTCTGGCATTATGTCATACCTCTTATCCACCCACGGCAGCGATCACTGCCGTAGGCTGAAGAGCACGCCCCTAGTTGAGCGTGCTGAAGTGAATTGCACTTGGGTATTGTGCATTATGGTAAATAGTATGGAAAGCCTTTACAAAGTCGCTCTGCTTAGCCGCAAAGATATTCTCCACATAGTTTTGCGGATTCATATCAATAAACGGAAGGCTATGTTCTGCTAAATTGT
>DDJQ01000146.1:3692-4265 GCA_002339125.1 Alteromonadaceae bacterium UBA2620 | reverse complement strand
CCTTACCAACTTGGCTATACCCCATCAATGTAAGTCGTTCTGGCTCAGGACATCTCTTGTAATTTTAATTGTAGCGGTGAGGTATTTACGCCTTTGGCAACAAATCCGTGCCAGTTTCCAGGAAGCGCTTGCTGCACTGCCTTTGCCTGATCCGGGTCACTAAATGTAGCAAATACGCACGCGCCTGTGCCTGTCATCCTCGACGGTGCGTAGTGTAACAACCACTGTAATAATTTTGCAACTTCCGGTTGGCTTTTACAGACAATTTTCTGACAATCATTTTGCGTTGCATCAAAAGTATAATGCTGCCAGTCAATGGGGGTTGTATTGCGTGGTAAGTCAGGGTGTGAAAACACCTCAGCAGTACTGATGTTTACCCCTGGGAACACCACCAGATACCAGCTTTCATCGAGTCTGATCGGGTGGATCTGCTCGCCGACACCTTCGGCAAAGGCGGTTTTGCCGTGTACAAAAATCGGTACATCTGCGCCCAGTTTTAACCCGAGTTGAGCCAGTGTCTCGGTGGACAGACCACACTGCCAGTAATAATTCAATGCCACCAGTGTGGTGGCT
>DDJQ01000146.1:2820-3382 GCA_002339125.1 Alteromonadaceae bacterium UBA2620 | reverse complement strand
AATGCCACCAGTGTGGTGGCTGCATTCGACGAGCCGCCGCCAATCCCGCCGCCCATAGGTAATTGTTTTTCAATATAAATGTCGCAGCCTTGCGGGGTATTTACGTGACTTTGCAGTAACCTGGCAGCCCGGTAGATCAAATTATCTTCGGTATTAACTCCGGAAATGGCGGTAGCCAGGCGGATGTCACCACTATCATTGGGAACAAAAGCCAGTGAGTCGCCCACATCGAGCATTTGAAACAACGACTGCAACAGGTGATAGCCTTTATCATTGCGTCCTGTTATGTGCAAAAACAGGTTTAGTTTGGCCGGGCTCGGCCACCAGTCGAGACTTACTTGAGTGTCCATTGCGATATTCTTATCTTTATCCACTGCTCAGGCTGAGCTGTGTTAGTCAGTTTGATATTGTGCGGCAGGAAAACATCGTCTACCTGCCCGTACTGAGCGTAATCCACCTGCCAGCCAGCACACTGTCGACAGCCTGGCATGAGCTGTTTGAGCAAACCGTTATCGTTCAGGGTGTAGTCGTCACCGGCTCGGGGCACGCCCTTCACCCAACT
>DDJQ01000146.1:0-2521 GCA_002339125.1 Alteromonadaceae bacterium UBA2620 | reverse complement strand
CGGGGCACGCCCTTCACCCAACTCAGCAGCTGATCAAGCGGTATGTCCCAGCCGGTAGTCTGATAGAGCAGGGCCGTGGCCGATGGGTCGGTATACACTTCGTCGTCTGCTTCCAGGCGTGCGCCGTCTACTGTTTGTTCCATATCCACCAGGGTAACGCCAAGAAAGTTACTTAGCCTGAAGGTAAACAGCGGATCGCTGACCTGCCAGCGAAGATTGGCACTCACGGATTTTTCCGGCTCTCTGAGCGCCAGTTTACCGTTAATATTCCACTTTTTAATGGCGTCGAGTTTTATCAGCTGAGCCGGTAAATTTATCTGGCCTTGTGGCGCCTGAGGTCGTGTGGCACAGGCACTGAGGAAGAGGACGAACAGAACAATGAATACCTGACGAAACACGGGCTAACCTATAAAATCTATTAAGGCGATAGTTGAACATAGAACTATCGACACTTTCAATCATTTTGGCTTTTTCGTACAATGCCGCTCCATTGTAGCCGTAAACGAACCCCATGACCCTGATTGCCCTCGGAATTAACCACAAAACTGCTCCGGTAGAGTTGCGCGAAAAAGTTGCGTTTACGCCGGATTCGCTGGTTGAGGCGTTGTCGTCATTAAAGCACCTGAACGGCGTGGATGAGTCGGTAATTGTTTCTACCTGTAATCGTACTGAAGTCTACGTATCCAGTGAGACCAGCTGTGCAGATCAACTGATTGAATGGCTGGCTGAGTTCCATAATGTCGATGCCAGGCAGCTAAGTGCCAACGCGTACATTTACGAGCAGGCCGCAGCCATTGAACATGTGATGAAAGTGGCCAGCGGCCTGGATTCACTGGTGCTCGGCGAACCGCAAATTCTGGGGCAAATCAAACAGGCTTATAATAATGCCAAGCATTCCGGCATGGTAAACACCCAGTTTGATAAGCTGTTTCAGCATACCTTTGCTGTGGCCAAGCGGGTAAGAACCGATACTGAGATTGGTGCCAATGCGGTGTCGGTAGCTTTTGCTGCCGTGCAACTGGCAAAGCACATATTTGCCCGTTTACCTGAGCGCTCGGTATTACTGGTGGGGGCCGGAGAAACCATCGAACTGGTAGCTCAGCATCTTAAGGAACAAGGGGTACAAAAACTCGCCGTAGCAAACCGTACCCGTGCTCGCGCAGAAACACTTGCGGCCAGCTTGGGAGCTGATGTGATGACCCTTAGCCAGTTGCCACAAACCCTGCACCGATTTGATATTGTTATCAGTTCTACTGCCAGTCAGCTCCCTCTTATCGGTAAAGGCATGGTGGAAGACGCGCTTAAACAAAGGCGCAACCTGCCCATGTTTATGGTCGACCTTGCTGTACCTAGGGATATCGAAGCCCAGGTCAACGAATTGGGCGACGCCTACTTATATACGGTGGATGATTTGCAGCACATAGTGCAACAAAACATGGCATCCCGTGAGCAGGCTGCCGAAGAAGCTGTTAAAATCATCCAGCAGCAGGTTATGAGCTATCTGCAATGGCAGCAGTCGCGTCAGACCGTAGATTTGGTAAAGCAGTACCGCGATCGTGGCAACCTGCAGCGTCAGGAACTGGTCGATAAAGCCCTTAAGCAGTTGCAGGAAGGCAAAGCGGCCGAAGCCGTGGTGGAAGAGCTGGCCTACAAATTAACCAATAATTTATTACATGCGCCCACTCGCGCGTTGCGTGATGCATCAACACAGGTTGATCAACGCACCACTAAATGGTTGAGCCGCGTGTTTGAACTGGACAGCGACGAGTCCAGGTAATCTGTATTTTATTTCAGGAAAAGTATGAAAGAATCCGTTGTCATTAAGTTGGAAAATCTGGTTGAACGTTTTGCCGAGGTGCAGGCGCTGTTGAGCGATCCCGGCGTTATCGGCGATCAGGACAAATTCCGCGCTTTGTCGAAAGAATTTAGCCAGTTAGAAGACGTGGTAGCGGGTTTCAACGCATATAAACAGGCAGAAGAGGATTTAGCCTCCGCCGAAGAAATGATGGCTGAAGACGACGCAGAAATGCGCGAAATGGCGCAGGAAGAGATGAAAGCAGCCAAGCAGGAAATCGAACGCCTTGAGGCGGAGCTGCAAATCCTGCTGTTACCGCGCGATCCTAACGACGATCGCAACTGCTTTCTGGAAATCCGCGCCGGGGCGGGTGGTGATGAAGCGGCTATTTTTGCCGGTGACCTATTCCGTATGTACAGTCGCTATGCAGAAGCTAAAGGCTGGCGCCTTGAGATGATCAGTGCTAACGAAGGTGAGCATGGTGGTTTTAAAGAAGTGATTGCCAACGTAACCGGCGATGGCGCATACGGCGTGATGAAGTTTGAGTCGGGTGGCCACCGCGTACAGCGTGTGCCGGAAACCGAGTCTCAGGGCCGGGTGCATACCTCAGCCTGTACTGTCGCGGTATTACCTGAGATCCCGGAATCTGAAGCCATCGAAATAAATCCGGCAGACCTGCGTATTGATACCTTCCGCGCCTCAGGTGCTGGTGGTCAGCACGTTAAC
>DDJQ01000135.1:19281-27928 GCA_002339125.1 Alteromonadaceae bacterium UBA2620 | reverse complement strand
ACAGTTAATCCGAACATAGCCATTTCTTTATTTAAATCCTTTGCATTAGACCAGCCAGAAAGCACTAGAAAACTCAATGCACATAGCGTCGTTAGTCTGCCCACGGAATCTTTCCCTGTTGTTTTGGTCAGTCTCAACTGTATAGGTAATGCCAAGCCAGTACAATATTCGTTCGATGCGGCTCTGCTGCACTATAGAAGTCACTAAAGGTATTGTTATCGGGTAAAAATAAAAAAGGCGCCGTAGGTTGGGGACTTGGCGCCTTTGGTCTCACTGGATTATATTTCTGAATTACAGCAGTTTAAACCTTATAGCTGCACCACCTGCCGCAGCGAGGTGTAAGGTTAAAGAATCTTTACTGGTTACCTTTCTTTTACTGATATCCACGTCATAAGGATTGGTTTGCCAGTCGGCTTTTTTGCCGTCTTTGTAAATTTGCGCTTCGTAGCTTTTACCGGGTTTAAGAAAACTCAGTGGCACAGTGATATCCCGCGCATCTTCGTTGGTAATTGCCCCTAAATACCAGTCGCTACCACTGTAATGTCTCGCTTTACGTTCCTGGCGGGCGATTACCACATAGTCACCTACTTCTCCCTGCAACGCCTGAGTTTGCTCCCAGTCGGTAGGCACATCCTTTATGAACTGGAAAGGTGCCATTTGCGCTTCGTAGTTCTCCGGCAAATCAGCGGCCATCTGGATAGGGCTGTAAAGAACAACATACTCGGCTAACTGTTTGGCAATGGTGCTTTGTGGGCGCATGTATTTCACGCGACCATGTTCTTCGGTTCCGCCTTTAATTGGCGGATAATCAAGGTCGAAAATACCTGGTGTAAAGTCCATCGGGCCGGAAAGCATGCGGGTAAACGCCAGCATCGGCACATGCTCAGGCGTATTGGGCGCTGCCCAGCCTGAGTTATATTCCTGGCCGCGAGCGCTCTCCCGGGCAATCCAGTTTGGATAGGTGCGGCGTAGGCCCGTGTCTTTGACGGACTCATGGGTGTTAATTGAAATACCGTATTTCGCAGCGGTGGTGATGTTTTTAATAAAGTGATTTACCAGCGGCTGACTGTCGGTATATTCCAGACGTTTAATGCCATTCTCATCGGTTACTTTCAGGCCCTGGCCGTGGGCTACATAGCCGGTTTTAATCTGCTCGACGCCCACCTTCTGATACAGCGCAAACCCGTCTTCCATCTGAGCTTCGTAGTTGGTGATCCCGCCGGACGTTTCGTGGTGGCCAATAAGCTTAACGCCCACTTTTTTGCCGTGATCGCTGACTTTTTGAATATCGAAATCCGGATAGCTTTCGGTAAACGAAAACAACTCTGAATTTTGGATCCAGTCACCATCCCAGCCAACATTCCAGCCTTCTACCAATACGCCGTCAAAGCCATGCTCCGCGGCAAAGTCCATATAGCGCAGGGTATTTTCTGTGGTAGCGCCGTGTTTATCACCGGAGCCCCAGGTGTATTTCTGGATATGCATTCCCCACCAGATACCGATGTACTTACCCGGATTAACCCAGTCAACCTCACCCAGCTTATTGGGTTCGTTAAGGTTAAGGGTGATGTAAGAATTGATTAAATCTGCTGCATTCGGCGCTATCTGCACGGTACGCCATGGCGTAGTGAAACTGCCTTGCTTGCGCACTTTTATGCCATCGGCACGGGGCGCCAAATCGGCTTCGAAGCGGCCCAGCGCTTGTCTGTCGAGGCTCATGCCAGCGTAATCTACCAGCGCGGCTTCATGGATAGCCAGGTGCGTGCCGTCGTCCAGTTTAATCGTCATCGGTGTGCTGGCTTTACCAACATCCTGCAAGCGGGTTTCGCGATACAAATATTCCTGACGGTCATACCCCTGCCCCGGGATCCAGTAAGCGGTAGCCGTATGCGAATCGATAATGGAAAACTCGGTCATTTCACGGGTGATATCACGTTGCCCGTCGGCGCTTACGTGATAACGAAAGCCAATGCCGTCATTAAATACCCGTACCTGCACGTTAAAGGCGTTATCTGCATCATTCTTATCGGTAAATTTAACCACCAGCTCGTTGTAGTGATTGCGAATAACACGTTGTTCTCCCCAGGGTTGCTCCCAGGTGTTATCTTCGCTGGTGCGGCTTACTTCACTGACCTCAAGATGACGATAAATCGATTTAGCCTTAGCAAAAGCAAAACCCAGCCGCGCCGGGCGCATGATCTGCTTACCGTTGTAGTCAACGCTATACTGGGCATAATCGTTTTCATCGGTGAAGGTAAAAGTAATATCGCCGTCTGGTGACGTTACCGAAACGTCAGTTGCCTGCGAGGTAAAACTCAGCAGTGAGAGAGCAGACAAATATAAAGCGGTAGCCAGGCGCATAGTTGCTATCTTATCAGGTTTTAATACCTAATAAGATAGCAACTTAATCGATTAAGTAAAGATTTAGATGTAAATTTTAAACAATTAATTTACAAGTATTTGTCGGACTTTAAAAAATAAGCGAGGGGAGTAAGTTACTCAGCGTCGTCTTTGCCATCGGCATCAATACGACTTGCCACCGCGCCGGCCTGTCCCTTGTACTTAGCGTCGATGCGCGCATTGTAAGGTTTTTCTGCCGGCTGGCTGAGTACTTCAAAACTCAGCGCACCAATTTTCATTAGGGGCCGTAACGCCAGTGGTAACTTACCGCTGTTGTAGAACTCCAGCACAATATTGCCCGACCAGCCGGGATCGATGCGGTGAGCGGTAACATGCACCATCAGGCCAAGGCGAGCCAGTGAAGAACGGCCGTCCAGCCAGCCTACTATGTTGTCTGGTAAGGTGACCGACTCATGAGTAATGGCCAGGGCCAGCTCCTTAGGGTGGAGGAAAAAGGCTTTGTCTTCCGGCAGTTCAATTTCGTCGCTCATTACCGATTCAAGGGCTGCCTGAACCTGAGATTTAGGCCCGCTTAAATCAATGTATGGCGCGGCGTGATCTTCGAATACGCGAAATTTATTGCCCAGACGAATGTCCACCGTAAGGCCGCTTATCTGATCGTAATCAGGTTGCGGATCGATTTTGATTTTGCCGTCTTGCAGGTACTGATAAATATCGCGATCACATAAACGCATTGCGGAGATTTCCTAAGCCTTAACCGGGGCGCTATTATGCGACTGCAGCGCCCCACAGGCAACGTGTTTTAAGCGCTTTTAGCCGCTTATCAACACATTTTTGCTACTTAGCTGTCGGTTAACGGGTTAAACGCTATGGGGTCGCCTTTAATATTGCGGCCTTGATCAGCAGCCACAGGCACTGTCGTGGCCAGCTCAAATGATACCGCCCGGGCCATTTCCCGATAAACATCCGAAAGCGGACTATCCGGTTCGCTGACTAATAACGGCTCGCCGGAACCGGCATGTTCGCGGATACGCACGTCCAGCGGCAGCGCCCCTAACAGCGGTAAATTGTAGCGTTCTGCTAATAAATTGCCGCCATCTTTAGCAAAAACGTAGTCTTTATGCCCACACTCTGTGCACTGGTAAAAGCTCATATTCTCCACCAGGCCGAGCACCGGAATGTTGACCTTATTAAACATGGCAATGCCTTTTTGAGCATCGGCAATGGCCAGGTCCTGCGGCGTTGTTACTACCACCGCGGCAGTTAATGGTACCTGTTGCGCCATGGTGAGCTGAATATCCCCCGTCCCCGGCGGCATATCCACAATAAGATAATCCAGCACTGGCCACAGCGTTTCATTAATAATTTGCGATAGCGCTTTACTGGCCATGGGCCCGCGCCAGATGGCCGCGTCTTCTGCCGGTACCAGATAGCCAATTGAGTTGGCTACCATACCGTGGGCCTGTAATGGCTGCATGTGCTTATTATCAGCGGTTGCCGGACGTTCACCGGTATTTCCCAGCATGATAGGCACTGATGGACCATAGATGTCGGCATCTAAAATCCCCACTCTGGCGCCTTCCTGCATAAGTGCAAAGGCCAGGTTAATACTGGTGGTCGACTTACCTACCCCGCCCTTGCCCGACGCAACCGCAATAATATTGCGAATGTTGGTTACAGGAGGTTTGGTGGTTTGCCCGCTGTGGATGCTGGTTTTAAAACTCAACCCGGCACTGAGATTTTTGTTATTCAGCGCTTCTGTAAGGCCCGCCTCAATGAACGGCCACTGACTTTGATTAGTAAAGGGAAAGGTAATGGTAAGCGTGCCTTCTGCCTCTTCACACCAAGGCAATACCTCGTCTTTACCTACCACAAAATAGTTGCTTAAATAATCAGCAGCACACTGTAGCAACGCCGAGGGTTTGGAAGACTTTCGCGAAAAAAACATAAAATACCTGCAATTTTATCGGTTAGATAAGATTAACTCATACAAAAACAATGCAAAAAAAGCGCATTTCCGCTAGTATTTGCGCCATTTCCAATAGCAATTAGCCGAACGAATTATTCTATGTCTGAACAGAGTCATCTGACTAACGGCAAGCGCCGAATTCTGGTAACCAGCGCGTTACCCTATGCCAACGGATCTATTCACTTAGGTCACTTGCTTGAACATATTCAAACCGATATCTGGACCCGTTTCCAGCGTTTACGCGGTCATGAATGTTACAGCGTTTGTGCCGATGATGCACACGGTACGCCGGTTATGCTTAAAGCCCAAGAACTTGGCATCACTCCGGAAGAAATGGTGGCGAAGACCCGCGCTGAGCACCATCAGGATCTCACTGACTTTTATGTTGATTACAACAACTACTATGTGACCCATTCACCGGAAAACCAAGCGTTCTGTGAAGAAATTTACAATCGTCTGGATCAAGCCGGCTACATTTCCAAGCGCACAATTAATCAGTTGTTCGACCCGGAAAAGAACATGTTCCTGCCGGATCGCTTTGTTAAGGGCACCTGCCCGAGCTGTGGTGCAGAAGATCAAAACGGCGATAGCTGCGACGTGTGTGGTGCTACCTACAGCCCTACCGAGGTGAAAAACCCGCGTAGCGTTGTTTCTGGTGCTACGCCGGTACTCAAAGAATCCGAACACTTCTTCTTTGACCTGCCGCAATTTGAAGGCATGTTAAAAGAGTGGATCCGCTCCGGTGCGATTCAGGAAGAAATGGCCAACAAACTGCAGGAGTGGTTTGAAGACGGTTTACAGCAGTGGGATATCAGCCGCGATGCGCCGTATTTCGGCTTTGAGATTCCTGGTGCGCCGAATAAATTCTTCTACGTTTGGGTTGATGCACCAGTGGGCTATATGGCCAGCTTCAAGAATTTCTGCGACAGCAATGACGTGGATTTCGACAGTTTCTGGAAAGCGGACTCTGATGCCGAGCTGTACCACTTTATTGGTAAAGACATCACTTACTTCCATTGCCTGTTCTGGCCGGCAATGCTGGAAGGCGCGGGATACCGTAAACCTACCGGCGTTAACATTCACGGTTTTGTTACGGTTAACGGCGCGAAGATGTCCAAATCCCGTGGCACCTTTATTAAAGGCCGCACTTATCTGGACCATCTGAACCCCGAATACCTGCGTTATTACTTTGCTTCTAAGCTGGGTGATGGCGTCACCGATATCGACCTTAACTTTGAAGATTTCGCTCAGAAAGTGAATTCTGACTTAGTGGGTAAGGTGGTCAATATCGCCAGTCGTTGTGCCAGCTTTATTACCAAGCGTTTCGACGGCAAGTTATCCGCAACCGTACTGGAACCGGAGCTGGTTAAACAGTTTCAGGATGCCTCCGAAACCATCGCTAACCTGTTCGAAAAACGTAAATACCACCAGGCTGTGCGTGAAATCATGATGCTGGCAGATAAAGCTAACCAGTTTATCGATACTAACGCACCGTGGGTGACTATTAAGCAGGAAGACAAGCAGCAATTTACCCATGACGTTTGCTCACTGGGAATTAACCTGTTCCGCATTCTGGTGACTTACTTAAAACCCGTACTGCCGGTACTGGCGGAAAAAGCCGAAGAATTCTTAAACGACAAATTAATCTGGGACAGCGCGCAGACCGTGCTCACTAACCACGAAATTAATAAGTTTAAGCCAATGATGCAGCGCGTAGAGATGGATAAAATTAACGCTATGGTTGAAGATTCAAAAGAAAGCCTGGCCGCCGAGCCGAAGTTAGATCCAAACAGCCCATTGGCGAAAGATCCGATCAGCGAAGAAATCACCTTTGAAGACTTTGCTAAAGTGGACTTCCGCATTGCGCGCATAGCCAATGCTGAGCATGTAGAAAAGGCCGACAAACTGTTACGTTTGGAACTGGATCTGGGCGGCGAAACCCGTCAGGTATTTGCCGGGATTAAATCTGCCTATGCACCAGAAGATTTAATTGGTAAGCACACCGTTATGGTAGCCAACCTGGCTCCTCGCAAGATGCGCTTTGGCATGTCAGAAGGCATGGTATTAGCCGCTGGCCCGGGTGGTAAAGACCTGTTCATCCTGGAGCCACACGAAGGCGCCCAACCCGGCATGCGGGTTAAGTGATAAAAAGCTTTACGGCTTTTTATCTTCCCGGATTCGCAACGCGAATTCCGGGATCTCCGAAACAGTCTGATTAATTCAACAGGGCTAACGCCCTAAAATCGCCCCGGCCTCTGAGCCGGGATCTCCTGATAGCTCTGACTCAGCCTAAATAACCTTTTATGGAGATCCCCGCCCAAGAGCACGCGGGGATGACGGAGGAGGTGCATGCGTGGATGATGGAGGAGGAGCGTGCGTGGATGATGCAGGAGGAGCGTGCGTGGACGACGGTGGAAGTATATGCAGGAATGATAAGGTAATTTAGCCCCGCAATTATACCCTGTCATCCCGGCCCCCGAGTCGGGATCTCCTGATAGCTCTGACTCAGCCTAAATAACCTTTTATGGAGATCCCCGCCCAAGAGCACGCGGGGATGACGGAGGAAGTGCATGCGTGGATGGCGGAGGAGATATATGCAGGTATGACTGTGTAATTTAGGCCCCGCAAATATATCCTGTCATCCCGGCCTCCGAGCCGGGATCTCCTGATAGTTCTGGCTCAGCTCAAATAACCTTTTATAGAGATCCCCGCCCAAGAGCAAGCAGGGATGACGGGCTGTTTTTCTAGTAAACGTCGGCCAATCAGCGGTTCGAAGAATGGGTAACTCTGGACGCCGCATCGCGCATGCTCGCGCCTACAGCAGAGAAGCGTGGTTTCACTTTCCACTTCGGTTTTACCGTGGTCATAGGAAGAGTGCGTTTGCGGGCCATTAATACATACACCGATGAACACCACGGACAGTATCGGCTACACCATTGTTGCCAGGCAGCTGGCTGACCTTTGTGGTGACTGGCAAATAGCATGGAAAACAAAATATGCCGGTGCTCAACAATTTCAAAACCGAGCAGTTGCAACCAGTCTTTAATCCGCCCGGCGGAGAAAAAACGGGCCTGATGCAAAATATTGCCTTTTTTAATGGGTAGGAAACGCGCTAGTCCGGTGAGGCTGTACGGGTTGAACCCGCTGATAATCACATACCCATTAGCGGTAATCGTACGATCAACTTCTCGCAGTATTTCATGAGGATCCCGGGCAAAGTCGAGCTCGTTGGCCAGTAAAAAGCCATCAATACTGTTTTCGATGTAGGGCAGATTATCTGAATAGGAAATCAGGCTGCTGGCTTCAGTGGCTACCTGAGTTTGTGCAACCTGGTTGCGAATAGCACAACCTGGTAGCTTTATTTCGCTACTCAGATTGCCCAGCTTGACCAGATTATAACCAAACACCCGTTGGCTGAGATCATCACAAACACCCTCGATAGCCTGTTTAAGCTCATCGCCACCCGGCAATTCAGACCAGCTTTGCGGGTATCGTAACGGTTTGGGGTGAAACGCTGATTTCATAAACGCCTGATGTTATAAACTGCTTGCACGTATTGCATGCGACCACACAACTTTATAGTATCTGAACAACCATGTACAACTTACGGACTGGACTATGCCAACCGACAGTTTTCCGGCGGAACTTTCTGTTACGCCGATCCCCGCCTTTAACGACAACTATATTTGGTGTTTGCACAACGAGCAATATGCTGTCGTAGTGGATCCGGGTGATGCTGACCCGGTACTGGCATTTTGTAAAGACAATGACCTGGCCCTGGCAGCCATCCTGATTACCCACCATCACCACGACCATACCGGTGGTATTTCTCAACTAAGCAGCACGGTAAAAGATTTACCGGTTATTGGCCCTCGTGGCGGCCACATTAGTGGTATTACTAAATCCGTTGCTCAGGGCGATTTAGTAAAACTACCGCTAATTGGTTGTGAATTTAATGTACTGGAACTGCCTGGCCATACGCTTGATCATATAGCGTTTTTGGGGCATAACGCGCTGTTTTGTGGTGATACGCTGTTTTCTGCCGGTTGCGGCCGTTTGTTTGAGGGAACACCTGGTCAGATGCATCGCTCGCTGAACAAAATTAAGCGCCTGCCAGCGTCTACCGTTATTTACTGCACCCACGAATATACCCAGGCAAATGTGAATTTTGCCCTGGCGGCCGAACCAGATAATCAGGCTCTCCAGGCGTATGACAGCTGGGTAAAAGAGACCCGCGCACAAAACACACCTACCCTGCCCACTCTGCTGAGCACGCAACTGGATATAAATCCTTTCCTGCGATGCGATTCGCCTGCC
>DDJQ01000135.1:0-18975 GCA_002339125.1 Alteromonadaceae bacterium UBA2620 | reverse complement strand
CGATGCGATTCGCCTGCCATAAAAAAATCGGTTTCCAGCCAATCAGGTGCGGAACTAATTGACGAAATAGCCGTCTTTACTCATCTGAGACAATGGAAAGATAATTTCTGACTGTTGATAATGTGGTTCGGCGCTGTGTCGCCTATAGTATTAGCTTCAACAGGATGCATTGAAGCGCGAATTTGCGTACACTGGTATGCTGTTGAATTATCTAAGGGTTCGTTTCTCAATGAAATTAAAGTTGTCTGCACTTCATCTTATCGTTGTTGCTTCGCTCAGTGGTTGCCAGTTAACTGAGACAACCGAGCAAGCCGAGAGTGAGTTGCAGGACAACCGTTCCACCTGCGAAATTGCCCATACCGATATTAACGACCAGGCCGATTGTGAACTGGCCAATGAGGGCGTTATTGAAGTCATGCACCCTACCGAAGAGGTAGAAGTAGATATTTCACCGGTTGAGAAAGCCGTTGAACCGGTTGTCATTGAAAACCTGTGGTTACGCGCCAGTAACCAGTTTGCCTTCGAGATCCCGGATAACAAGCGCGTGGCGGTGCAACGCGACTGGTACCTCAAGCACCCGGCGTATATGGAGCGGGTATCAAAACGCGCCAGACCTTTCCTGTATTACATAATCCAACAGATTGAAGCCCGCGAGATGCCGCTGGAACTGGTGCTGCTGCCCATTGTGGAAAGTGCCTTTGATCCCTTCGCCTATTCTCATGGCCGTGCAGCAGGCATGTGGCAGTTTATTCCTGGCACCGCAAAGCGCTTCGGCATAGAGCAAACCTGGTGGTACGACGGCCGTCGTGATGTGATTGCCTCCACCGATGCCGCCCTGGATTATCTTGCTTATCTGAACAAAATGTTTGATGGTAACTGGTTGCATGCCCTGGCAGCCTACAACAGCGGCGAAGGCCGGGTGGGTAAAGCCATTAAGCGTAACAAGCAGGCCGGCAAACCTACTGATTTCTGGTCCCTTGATTTGCCTCGGGAAACCCGCGCTTACGTGCCCAAATTACTGGCACTGGCAGACATCTTAAAAAATCATGAAACTTACGCCTTCAGTTGGCCTGAAATCGACAATGCGCCGGTTATTGCCACCGTGGATACCGGCTCACAGCTGGACCTGGCCTTTGCCGCCGAACTCGCGGGCATGGAACTAAAATCGTTACATGCCCTTAACCCCGGCTATAATCGTTGGGCCACCGATCCTGATGGTCCTCACCGCCTGGTATTGCCACTGGACAAAGCCGAAGGATTTACCGCACAACTTGCGCAAGTTGATCGTAAAGAACGCCTTAACTGGGTGCGTCATAAAGTGAAATCCGGCGACAGCCTGTTAAAACTGGCGAAGGAATACCACACAACTGTTGATGTCATTAAAAGTATCAACGATATGCAAGACAACATGATCCGGATTGGCGATCACCTCATGGTGCCGGTTGCGCTTAAAAAACTAGACGCGTACACGTTGTCGCAAGATCAGCGCCTGGCGTCTACCCAAAATCAAAAACGTGGCAGCTATCAGCTCACGCATAAAGTGGCCGCCGGTGATACACTTTGGGATATTGGCCGTAAATATAAAATAAGCACCCGCTCGCTGGCGAAATGGAATGGCATGGCACCAACGGATCCGCTGATGCCGGGTAAAACCCTGGTGATTTGGGTGGATGAAGCAAGCGATGAGCAAAAGCGCGATGCCATTATGCGCACGCTCACTTACACCGTAAAACGCGGTGATTCACTGGCGCGCATCGCACAAAAATTTAATTTACGCACCAGCGACATTACCAAGTGGAATAACCTGAATCCCAAGAAATACTTGCAACCAGGACAAAAACTCACCCTGCACGTGGATGTGACACGCTTACGCAATTTAGGATAATCGCTAACTATACAGAGGGCCCATGTTTAGGATAAACCGGGAAAATCTGCGCAACAGCCACGAGGGTCCCTGGCTACTGCTCGACATTATTATGTTGGGGCTGTTGCTGCTTAACCTGCTGCTTTTACTGTTTGATGGCCTTTATAACACTGCTTTTATTCGCGATAGCCTGAGTGCCTGGTCGCCAGCGTTTGTTAACTTCTACGACCCAATCCACAAAAACTTCATTCTGGTCGATCTGGTGTTTATTACCATCTTCTTAATCGAGTTTTTCGTGCGCTGGATTGTTGCGATTAAGACCGAAGAGTACCTGCGCTGGTACTTTTTTCCGTTTTTACGCTGGTACGATTTAGTCGGCTGTATCCCCTTAGGTGGAACCCGCATATTCCGCTTTCTGCGGATATTTTCGATTCTGTACCGGTTACACAAGAACCAGATTATCGACCTCAACGACACCGGCATCTACCGGTTCTTTTCGTTCTATTATGATGTGTTTGTAGAAGAGTTAAGCGATCGGATTGTAGTGAAAGTCCTCACCGATGCGCAGCAGGACATTGCTGCCGGCTCACCGCTTATCGACGATATCACGCAAAACGTATTAGCGCCGAGACGACCAGTAATAAGCTCCTGGATGTCCAACATTGTTAATCATCTTGGGCAGTCAATTAACGACAGTAAACATGGCGATGTAATCCGGCGGCACGTGAAAGAAAGTGTTGGCAAAGCCGTGCGTGAAAACGCCCAGGTATCTACGTTGTCTTATGTGCCGGTGGTTGGCCGCACCATTGAAAATACTCTGGAAAGCGCGGTAACAGACATTGTAACCGCCTCTGTTGTTAACCTGCTGACCGACCTTGAAGCCAGAGACATTGAGGAGTTTGTCAGCTCCGGCCTGAAAGACTTTACGCCGGAAGAACAAAACCTGGACAAAGAGTTTTTACTGGTGGTGAATGAATGTATTGAAGCCATCAAAGGGCATGTTTCGCAGCAGCGCTGGAAATCGCAACTGATTGAGAAACAGCAACAAAAGAAAGCGGCAAAAATGAACCCTGTGGTGGACGATAGCGATGTTAAACAACCTTGAACTTAAAGTACCGCCGGTTATCGTGTTTATTGCTGCGCTGGCCCTCACCTGGTATTGCGCTTCCCTGAATGTAATGCCACTGCCTCATCCTCTGCGCCCCTTCGGTTTTGTGTTGTTTGTGGCCGGCGGATTAATTGGTGTGGCAGGCGTAGTGGCGTTCAGACAGCAGAGGACCACTGTAAATCCCCACCGACCACAAAATGCCAGTACACTGGTGGATGGTGGTATTTTTGCCTATACCCGCAACCCCATGTATCTGGGTTTAGTGGTGGGTGTAATCGGCGCAGCATTTATTGTGCGTGATGCCTGTGGATTGGTATTTGCTGTGCTTACGATGGCGTATTTGCAGCGCTTTCAGATCATCCCGGAAGAACGCTTTATGATTGAGCTGTTTGGTGACGAATTTACCGCCTACTGTGAGCGTACTAAACGCTGGTACGGGCGCCATTAGGCCATTGCCACACTGGCTGGCGCCATTTCCATCAGGATCTCCCCCAGTATTGCAACACTTCGCTCACGGGTGGCTAAGTCGCGATCAATATAATTAAACCGCAAGCAATTACGGTACTTGCCGGTGGCGGAAAACATCTGCCCGGGCGCCAGGATTATCCCGCGCTCTTTAGCCAACTCTGCCAGCCGGGCCGCATCATAACCCTCGGGTAACTCCACCCACAAAATAAAGCCCCCTTCCGGAAAACTCACCCGAGTGTTTGCCGGAAAGTGCGCCTCGATGCCTTTGAGCATCACATCCCTGGCTTTGCGGTAAGATTGTCGCATCGCCCGTAAATGCCTGTCGTAACCGCCCTGGCGGATAAAATTACCAATCGCCAGTTGTGGTAACGTGGGGCACATGGAGCTACTGACATATTTAATATGGGTCACTTTATCCCGGTATCGCCCCGGCGCAATCCAGCCGACCCTGAAACCCGGCGCCAGGGTTTTCGAAAAAGAAGAGCACAGCAGTACCCGGCCATCTTCGTCGAATGATTTAATGGTTTTAGGGCGCGGGTATTCAAAAGCGATATCACCATAAATATCATCTTCGATTATCGCTATATCGTATTCCCGCGCCAGTTGATACAGCGCCTGCTTTTTAGCCAAGGGCATCACGTAGCCCTGGGGATTATTTACCGTTGGTGTTACTAAAATGGCTTTAACCGGCCACTGATCCATAGCCAGCCTGAGCGCTTCGATACTCATACCATCCCGCGAGTCGGTGGGGATTTCCAGCGCTTTTAAGTTAGCCGCTTTTATTGCCTGCATGGCACCGTAAAACCCCGGAGACTCTACCGCTATCACATCGCCGCTTTGTGCTACCGCCCTTAAGCAAACTGACAGTGCTTCCTGACAGCCAGAGGTGACTACAAAGTCTTCTGCATCGAGCTGGCATCCGGTGGTGGCGGTAAGGCGCGCCAGTTGCTCACGAAGTCCGAGTTCGCCCTGCACATGACCATAAGACATGCCATCCTGCGGACGGTGGCGGTTGAGCTCGTAGATATTTTTCAGTAGCGGTTTCAGAGTCGATGAACTCATATCAGGCATGGCATGCTGAAACTCACAACTGGCCTCTACACCATGGCCCATCAACATGGCCAGCACATCTTCCCAGAGCGACACGTCCATGGGCCGCTGCGGTGGTTTAGACTCCCTTGGCCGCGCAATGCGTTCTTTAGCCTGTGCAACAAAATAGCCCGACTTTGCCTTAGCGGTAACCAGACCTTCCTGCTCCAGCACCCGGTAGGCTTCCTGTACGGTGGAAATGCTAACGCCGTGCTCACTGGCAAGTTGACGAACAGACGGCAATTTATCGCCTGGTGCAAAGTAGCCCATCTGAATGTGTTCTTTTAGCCGCGTGGCCAGGTGCAAATATCTGCTCATCTGTGTATCCGCTAAATATCGAAAACCATACAATCTTCAATATATCAGCACTTTTAAATACAAAACCATACAGTTTGTGGAAATTTGCACCATACAGCCGACTTAAATAGCTATCTGTATGGCTAATTACCCAACTTATTGCATCTAAATAAATACAGATTAATCCCGCATGCTATAACAACAGCCTGCGCTGTAACGCTACTTTAATCACTTACTTTTCAGGGCGCACTTTTATGGAAACCTCATTTTTGCTGGGCATTGCCACCTTTGCTTTTATTACTTCCGTTACACCAGGGCCAAATAACATGATGCTGCTGGCTTCAGGGGCACAATTTGGTTTTACCCGCACGTTACCGCATATGCTGGGAATTGTATTTGGTGTGTCTATGTTGTTACTGAGCGTACTGCTTGGGCTCGGTGTGCTGTTTCAGCTTTATCCGGTCATGTATTCGGTGCTGAATGTTGCCGGTGCGGCCTACCTGCTCTGGCTGGCGTTTAAAATTGCCTCAGGCCCGGTTAACGGTATCAGTAGTGATAATTGGCGCTCAACTCAGCCCTTCACCTGGTGGCAGGCGGCGTTATTTCAGTTTGTTAATCCCAAAGCGTGGATGATGGCGCTTGGCAGTGTAAGTACTTTTAGCCTGCCAGGTAGTGACTACGCCCAGTCCGGCGCGATGATTATGCTGGCCTTTGCACTGCTCGGGTTACCCGCGATTTCACTATGGGCCGGCACCGGTGCGAAACTGCGACTGTGGCTGAATAACCCGCGACGGCAAAGAGGTTTTAATCTGGTGATGGGAGCAGCCACGGCCGCCACATTACTGTTGATTGTGGAGGTTTGATCAGGACGTTATCAGAGGCGGATATTTATACTCCACGATAACATGTGTGGAGGTCCCCGCTCAAAAGCATGCGGGGATGACGAAGGAGAGGCATGCGGGGATGACGAAGGAGAGGCATGTGGTTGTTTATACTCCCCAATAACATGTATGGAGATCCCCGCCCAAATGCATGCGGGGATGACGGTGTTTTTACCTCCCGGCCTAACTTTTCTGTCATCCCGGCCCTGAGCCGGGATCGCCTGAGAAGGCTGTCTAAACTGAGAAAGGAAATAAGTGGTAGTTTCGACTTCAGGATAACATGAATGGAGGTCCCGGATATTTGCTGCGCAAATTCCGGGAAGACATATTTTGGAAAAGCCTTTCGCGGTTACTGGCGGCGCCAGGTGGTGCCGCCAGCGCCGTCTTCCAGCACAATCCCCATGGCTGTGAGCTTGTCGCGCGCTGCATCGGCTGCGCCCCAGTCTTTTGCAGCACGGGCATCATTGCGCGCTTTGATAAGCGCTTCGATTTCCGCTACCTCGTCGTCATTGCCTGACTGCATAAAGGCTTCCGGATCGCGCTGCAGGAAGCCCAGAATACCACCAATGCCTTTTAGCACGGCGGCAAGCTTGCCAGCTTCTTCTGCACCAGCATCGCCCTGTGATTTGTGTTTATTTAAATCACGGGCAAGGTCGAACAGCACCGAGTAAGCCTCTGGCACATTCAGGTCATCATTCATGGCCTGCTCAAAACGTTCAAGGTATCCGCCGTAACTCAGGTCTGTGACACTGTCTACTTTTACTCCGCGCAGCGCAGTATAGAGTCGCTCAAGAGCTGATTTAGCCTGGTCGATGTTATCCTGGGAATAACTCAGTTGGCTGCGGTAATGGGCCGACATCAAAAAGAAGCGCAGAATTTCTGCATCGTGCTCGCCTAATACATCACGCAAGGTAAAGAAATTACCCAGTGATTTAGACATCTTTTCGTCATTCACCTGCACCATCCCGGTGTGCATCCAGGTGTTTACATAAGGCGTATCGAAAGCACAGCAGGATTGCGCCACTTCATTTTCATGGTGCGGGAAGATTAAGTCAGAACCACCACCGTGAATATCGAAATGCTCGCCCAGATGTTTGTGATTCATGGCACTACATTCAATGTGCCAGCCTGGTCGGCCGTCGCCCCAGGGTGAAGCCCAGGCCGGTTCGCCCGGCTTGGCGGTTTTCCACAGCACGAAGTCCAGCGGATCGTCTTTACCCGCTGCCACTTCAACACGTGCACCAGATTGTAACTGTTCCAGATTCTGTCGGCTCAGTTTGCCGTAATCATCAAACTTGCTCACGTCAAACAACACATCGCCGCTCCCGGCCTGATAGGCATAGCCTCTAGCCACGAGCTTTTCGATGACGTCGATAATCTCGGCCATGTGCCCGGTGACCCGTGGTTCGATATCCGGCTCAACCAGATTCAGCGCAGCGAAATCTTCGTGCATCATGGCTATGGTACGCTCGGTAAGCGCTTCGGTTGTTTCGCCGTTTTCATTGGCCCGGGCGATGATTTTATCGTCCACATCAGTAATGTTACGCACGTACTTCACATCGTAATCGAGGTGGCGCAGATAGCGCACCAACACATCAAAACTCAGATAAGTACGGGCATGGCCCATGTGGCTGAGGTCATACACGGTTATGCCACAAACATAGAGTCCCACCTTCCCTTCTACCAGCGGCTGAAAACGCTCTTTCTGACGGGTTTTGGTGTTAAACAGTTGCAACATATCCTAATTTCCTCTTAAACCGGTTTGGGTGGCGAAGTTTAGCACTGTAATTCCCGTCTGACCACGCTCTGGAGCCAGTTATAAACGCATTTTCAGGTGAATAAACAAATAGGTACTTCAGAGGGGTTTTCGCATTCTGGCATTTGGGCTACCATTAGCGGTCTATATAGCCAAAAACTAAATTAAGGTAAGGTTAATCACTATGGTGACGTTTAAAACAAATCACGGCGACATTACCCTGGAACTGTATGCCGATAAAGCACCGAAAACGGTTGAGAACTTTCTGTCTTATGTACAAGACGGTTTTTATGACAACACCATTTTCCACCGCGTAATTGACGGCTTTATGATCCAGGGCGGCGGTATGACGCCGGATATGGAACAAAAAGAAACCAAAGCGCCAATCGAAAACGAAGCTAACAATGGCGTAGCCAACGAAGCTGGCACTATCGCAATGGCTCGGACTAACGATCCACATTCAGCTACTGCACAGTTTTTCATTAACGTTAAAGACAACGACTTCCTCAACTTCTCCAGCGAAAGCATGAATGGCTGGGGTTATTGTGCATTCGGTAAAGTAACCGAAGGTATGGACGTGGTTGAAAAAATTAAAAATGTAAAAACAGGCAATTACGGTTATCATCAGGATGTGCCGGTTGAAGCTGTTATCATCGAAAAAGCAGTAATTAGCGAATAATCTGCACATTGCAGACTGATTACTGAACACGCTCCGGGGAGTCTGCAGGCTCCCTTTTTAATGCCTAAAAGCTAATAATTAATGCCGTTTACTTATTTTATTGCAGACATACATTTAAGCGCTGAGCGTGATGACATCACCGAGTGTTTACTCACCTTTCTGGAACAGGATGCCCCGCAGGCGGAAGCACTGTACGTGCTCGGCGATCTGTTTGAATTCTGGTTAGGCGATGACGACGTTACGCCATTGTCTGAACGTGTAGCCAGTGCTTTTAAGGCGTTATCGGCGACTACGCCGGTGTATTTTATTCATGGTAATCGCGACTTCGCGATCCGTGAAGGCTGGACCAGAAAAGCGGGCATGACGCTGCTTCCGGAACAGCAGGTGATTGACCTTTATGGCACGCCAACTTTACTCCTGCATGGCGATGAACTGTGCACGCTGGATATCGAATATCAGAAATTCCGGAAAAAGGCCCGGGGATGGTGGTGGCCGCGCCTGGTGGGAGCTCTGCCGCTGTGGTTACGCCGTAAGTTGGCTAAGCGCGGCCGCAAAACCAGTCAGAAAAACCAGCAAAATCTTACCGCTGAAATTATGGATGTTACCCCCGATGAAGTGGTTTACGTTATGGTAAAACACAATGTTCAGCAACTTATCCACGGCCATACCCACCGACCCAACATTCACTCGCTTACCGTTAACGGCAAACCCGCCCACCGTATCGTGGTAGGAGACTGGTATACTCAGGGCAGCGTGTTACGGGTAAGCCCGGTAGATGTACGTCTTGAAAAACGGCAGTTTACGCTTAACAGGTAACATTCCTGCAACATTAACATCACCATTCAGACAAAAAACCTTCATTTATAGGTCAACTATCCTTCACACATCCTGATTAGGCTAATTTTCAATCAACGCTTTGTGTAGCTTTCAACCTGCACAACCGTCCAGCCGCGTTGATTAAACCTCGTTAAGCAACCCTCGGTTTGCATGACAAAAAATATAAAATGTCATAATTGGGAATACAAAAATGAAATTGATCTTGAAAGCCGCAGCAAGTGCGATAGCCCTTGCCGTTTCTTCAGGACTGCACGCTGATGTTCTGCCTGACACTCAGGCACAAAGCGCGTGGTTTACTGACGCTCAATCTAAAATTGCACAAAAACTTGAAGTCAACAGCAAGTTTAAGGCAAAAAACGTTATTTTGTTTGTGGGTGACGGCATGGGGGTTTCCACTCTCACTGCTTCACGTATCTTAAAAGGTCAGATGGCCGGTGAGATGGGTGAAGAAGGTTACCTGGCCTTTGAAGAATTTCCGTACACCGCGTTGGTGAAAACTTATAACGTGGATGCACAAACCCCTGATTCAGCCGGCACTATGACCGCTATGATGTCGGGTTTAAAAACCGACGTAGGCGTGATTGGTGTTGACGAGGACATTGAGCGCGGCGACTGCTCGACTGTGGCCGGCAACGAGGTTATTACCGCACTGGAACTGGCCGAAATTAAAGGCTTGTCAACGGGCATCATTTCTACCGCACGTATCACTCACGCTACACCAGCGGCTACCTATGCAAAGTCTGCCGACCGTAACTGGGAAGATGTATCAGACATGCCTGAAGCTGCAGTAACGGCAGGTTGTAAAGACATTGCCGATCAGCTGGTTAATTTTGAAACCTACCTGGAAGACCGTTATACCGGTATTGATGTAAACGGTATAGAAGTCGCTTTCGGCGGTGGCCGTCGTCACTTCCTGCCCCGCGATGCTGCGTTTAACAGCCCGGATGCCGTTAGCTCGGTAGAAGGCGATCGCACCGATTCACGCGACCTCACCGCAGAATGGCAGGATATGTACCAAAACGGTGTCTATGTTTACGATCAGGCTGGCTTTGACGCCATTGACCCTGCCAGTACCGAGCGTGTATTTGGTTTGTTTAATGAATCTCATATGCAGTACGAGGCAGACCGCGCTAATGATGTGGCCGGCGAACCTTCGGTTGCTGATATGACCACAAAAGCCATCGATATTCTGGACAATAATGAAAAAGGCTTTTTCCTCATGGTGGAATCTGGCCGTATCGACCATGGCCACCATGCTGGCAGTGCCTACAATGCCCTGACAGACACCCTGGCATTTGAAGCGGCAGTGAAGGCTGCTTACGAAAATACTAATCCTGAAGACACGCTTATTCTGGTTACCGCTGACCATAGCCACGTATTTACCATTGCTGGTTACCCTAAACGCGGTAACCCTATTCTGGGTAAAGTGGTAAATGTTGGCTCTGATGAGCCGGCCATTGCCGCTGATAACATGCCTTACACCACTCTGGGCTACACCAACGGCCTGGGTTTCCAGGACCTGGGTAACGAAACAGATGCCGATGCAATCTATGCTTATGCTGCCAATACAGGCCGCATGGATATTACAAACGTTGATACCGAAGCTTCTGGTTACCACCAGGAAGCCCTTATTCCTTTGGGTTCAGAAACCCATGCTGGTGAAGATATTTCACTGCATGCCACGGGCCCGGGCAGTCAACTTGTCCAGGGCGTTGTTGAACAGAACGTCGTATTCCACCTGATTAATCAGGCACTGGATCTGGTAGAAGAATAAGCGGAGTAATCATAATGAATTTATTTAAATTAAGTTTAGTGGCGGTAGCCATAATGGGGCTTAGCGCTTGTTCTCTCGACGGTGACGACGGGCGTGATGGCGTAGATGGTATCGATGGTGTTGACGGTGCTGCTGGTGCCGATGGTGCCGATGGTGCCGATGGTGCCGATGGTGCAGACGGTCAAAATGGCGCAGACGGTCAGGATGGCTCTAACGGGCTGAACAGTCTCGTGATCCAGACAGCTCTTGCTGTAGGTGATGCAAACTGTCCTAACAGCGGTGTGCAAATTGACTCTGGTCTGGATGCCAACAGCGATGGCGCACTGACCGGTGACGAAATTGAATCTACCAGTTATGTGTGTGTGCCGGCTTCAACCGAAGTCAGCAACTCAGAGCTGCTTACGTCACTCAATAATGACTGGTTTGTAGCGGCAGCTGCCGAAGTAGAAGCGAACAAAACCGTATGGCTGGAAGCCACCGGCGCGTTAACGACTAACAGCACCAGCTCAGCTAAAGTCGTAGTAACGTCCAAAGAAAATCTGCAACGCACCGTTACTGAAATGCGTGGACAGGCTAAAAACGTCATTTTATTCGTGGGTGATGGTATGGGTGTCTCTACCGTTACCGCAGCACGTATTTTAGATGGTCAGATGAAAGGTCTGGACGGAGAAGAAAACAAACTGAGTTTTGACAACTTTCCGTTTGCAGGGTTAGCGAAAACCTACAACGTGGATGCACAAACACCCGATTCAGCCGGTACCATGACCGCCATGATGTCTGGTGTGAAAACCGATGTAGGTGTTATCGGTGTTGATGAAGACATTGAGCGAGGCGACTGCTCCACTGTGGCCGGAAACGAGCTGGTTACAGCACTGGAACTGGCTGAAATTGCTGGCAAATCTACCGGTGTTATTTCAACGGCGCGGATCACCCACGCAACGCCCGCAGCGACTTACGCCAAATCGGCAGATCGTAACTGGGAAGATGTATCTGACATGCCTGCAGAGGCTGTAACCGCAGGTTGTACCGACATTGCCGATCAGCTGGTTAATTTTGAAAGTAACCTGGAAGCACGATTTGCCGGTCTTGATGTAGATGGCATTGAAGTTGTTTTCGGTGGTGGTCGTCGCCATTTCCTGCCCCGCGATGCTGCATTTAACAGCCCGGATGCCGTTAGTGCCGTAGAAGGCGATCGTACTGATAACCGTGATCTGACCGCTGAATGGCAATCCATGTACACCAATGGTGTTTATGTGTTCGATCAGAGCGGCTTTGATGGCCTGAGCACCGAAACCACTGAACGTGTATTTGGCCTGTTTAATGAGTCTCATATGCAGTATGAAGCCGATCGTGTCAACGATGTGGCCGGTGAACCTTCACTGTCTGAAATGACCGAAAAAGCCATTCAAATCCTTGATAATAATCAGGACGGCTTCTTCCTGATGGTGGAGTCAGGCCGCATTGATCATGGCCACCATGCTGGCAGTGCCTACAACGCGCTAACGGATACCATTGAGTTCGCGAACGCCGTTGCTGCAGCCGATGCCATGACCAGTGACGACGATACGTTGATTATTGTAACTGCCGACCACAGCCATGTATTTACCATAGCAGGCTATCCTAAGCGTGGTAATCCTATTCTGGGTAAAGTAGTGAACGTTGGTTCAGATGAGCCCGCTCTGGCTGCTGATGATATGCCTTATACCACATTGGGCTACACTAACGGTTTTGGTTTCCAGAATCTGGGAAGTGAAACAGACGCAGACGCGGTATACAGCCTGAACATAAATACCGGACGTATGGACCTTACCAGTGTGGACACCACTACTACCGGTTATCACCAGGAAGCGCTGGTACCTTTAGGCTCTGAAACCCATGCCGGTGAGGATGTTGGGATTTACGCCAAGGGTCCGGGTGCCTGGCTGGTGAATGGCACCAACGAACAAAGCGTGATTTTCCATGTGATGGATTACGCTGGTGACATGGTTGAGCAAGCCAACAACGAAGTGGAATAATCCACGAGGGTAAATGCCACAGGGCAACCGTAAGGTTGCCCTGCTTTGGTTAAAAAAGAGATACCTAAGATGTACAAAATGATTTTAACGCTTTTCGCCTTTTGTTTTGCCCCGCTGAGCTTTGCGCAGAGCTGTGAGAACAATGCTAATGCCCTGGTAGCACGCTACACCGTAGATACTCACAACGCCCGGGGTGAACAACAAAAACTACTCGAACTGTGGCGAAACGAAGGGGTAGTTGCTCACCGCTATCCCCAAACTCAAATTACTGAAGCCTGGGAGCAGGTAAATGCTTCCCTGATCAAGCCTACCCGCTATTTTGATGCGCATGCCAGAGCCATTGAATATCAGCCTGGAGAAAAAGTGCACGGTAAAAGCGAAACAAACTGGTCTTTTCGTAATCAGTTATTCAGCGATGAACTCATTGCCACAATGACAGAGACCAGCCGGACTGGCAGTGGTTGTAATACCTTAATTACTTTTGAACGAGAGGATAATGGCACCAGACTTACCTTGATTTGGCAGCCGGCACTCAAACTGGCTACTTCATTCACGGCAGAATCAACTCACCAGTCAGTTCACTGGACACTCACAAACACTGAGTTTGATAAACAACAAATTGAGCAGTTTTTCGCTAAGCGCTACGCTTATCAAAGCACTGATTTTGCAGATATAGGTGACGACCATACCGACCCGTTTTTAACCAGAATGGTCCACCAGGGCTTTATTGAAAAAGGGGCTTCCGGTTACTACAACAGTGATGGCGACGCGCTGCAAGGCGGTCACCAGCACTAATTTTTACTAACAGGTTGCTGAGCATCAAGCTCGGCAACTAATGACTGGCTGCGCGTTTTTCGGCAACCGGCAGGCCCGCGCCCATCCAGTTTTTAAAACCACCTTCTAAGTGGCACACGTTGTCCATGCCCATTTGTTGAAGTGTTAGCGTGGCCAGCGCAGAACGCCAGGCCGACTGACAATACAGGATCAGCGGACCAGACTGGCCAAATACCTCACGGTAATAAGGGCTGTCCGGATCAACCCAAAACTCCAGCATGCCACGCGGCGCGTGAACGGCTTCAGGGATCATCCCGTCACGCTCTAATTCGCGAATGTCTCTGATATCAACAAAACAGGCTTCACTTAACTCATACAGCTCCCTGGCATCTTCCAACGGGATTGTTTTTATTTGCTGCATCGCTTCATCAAGCAATGCTTTATAACCTTTACTGATCGCCATCTGCACTATTCCGGATTTCTAAAACTCAGAGTCTAACCAGCAGACAGATACCCGACAACAAGACCTTAGTGGTATAGCCGAACTGGCGGTTTACTACTGATGTGCTATAAACACAAAGGTGTGGATTGTTTATCTGGCCACCCCCACTACTTTTTAGGACGACCGCGACATCAGGGAAGAAGACAATGTCGGTATTTCTGTTTACCCAGGCTTATTTTATTTACAGCGTGCCTATTCTCGTTGGGTTAATGCTATGTACCATAGAAAGCCTGTTTCTGCTGCGCGGCAAATCGTTTTTTGGTTTACTGGATATGCCGCAACAATTCGGTCAGCCGGAATTGACTCCCTATCACTTTGTTCCGCACATTCTAAGATTATACGAAGTCACCTTTGTGTTCTGGTTAATGGTGTTTTTTATCACTTTTGGCACCAGCGGCATGCTGATCCAGAGCTTGTACTTTGCCTTCTGGCAGGCTTATGCCCCCCTGGCCATATTGTTCCCTGTAACGCTGATAATGGCAGCCACTGTTACTGCAGTGGTTATTCACCATCTGGCACCACATTTACGCAGTTACAACAGCCTGCTTGCAAATGAAGAATATGCCGGGCGCATTGCTACTGTCGTGGGCTACAGCGAGTTTCTCGGCGACGAAGTTCATGCGACGGTCTTTGATCATAATCACCAGTTGCAGAATATTACTGTTCAGGCAATGGAGGCCGGCGAGCGATTGCTGCACGGCGATAAGGTGGTGTTGGTTAAGCGCACCAATGAGAGCTGGCTGGCAACCCGCCACATTCCTCTCGAACAGCACATTCCTCAATCCCGGGCGAAGATAATCCGCTGATTTCTACTGCCTGGATAGTTTGTCTACGGCACTGATGATCTGTTTGGAGCCGGAGGCAATTTCACTCATCGAAGCTTTAGTTTCTTCCACACTCTGAGCAACTACATTCAAGGTATCCAGCCCCTGCCTGATGGTACTCACAGCATGCTTGGTTGACTGATCGTTGCGGGAAAATACGGCCATGATCTCTTTGGTAGATTCGGTGGTGCGTGACGCCAGTTCCCGCACCTCATCAGCAACCACGGCAAACCCCCTGCCCTGGTCGCCGGCTCTCGCCGCTTCGATAGCAGCATTAAGTGCCAGTAAATTGGTTTGGTCAGCAATCGCACTGATAGCACTCACCATTTTATTCAGCTCGGTGGACTGTTGTTCCAGTTCACTGATTTCAGACGAAGCTTTGGTCATTTGCTCAGTGAGTGAAGCCAGTGAAGCCTCGGTTTCAGTCATTAACCGCTGACCATTATCCGCCTGCGCGCCGGTTTCAGCTGACATGGAAGAGGCCAGCTCCGCCGCCTCTTTTACCCGACGTTCATTGTCTACCTGTTGGGTAACATTACTGGCAAATTTAATGACTTTGTATACTTTGCCGTCATCGCCAATCACCGGGTTATATGACGCTTCAAGCCATACCGGGTTGCCATGTTTATCAACCCGCTCAAAACGTCCGGAAATAAACTTACCCCGAGCCAGTGCATCCCAGGTTTGCTGATAATCAGGGTCGTCAGTCACCGCCTTCGGGCAAAACATGCGGTGATGCTTACCGCGAATTTCATTCAGGGAATAGCCGGTAGTTTGCAAAAATAACGAGTTGGCTTTGATGATTACACCGGTGGGTTCAAACTCAATAATCGCCATAGAACGGTCAAGCGCCTCAAGAATATCTTCGTTACTCATTGAGGATTGGGTGTCCACTTCCAAACGGGAGCCAAACACATCGATATGATCACACCCCCCCCTTTGCAGAGTAATGCGGTTGAACAATGAGCTGCACTGAAGCGTGAGAATCCTCGGCCTTTAAATTGATACTACCGGACCAGTGACGGTGATTATTGATGGCATCAGATAAGTTGCGGAAGGATTTGGATTTATGCTCGTGGTTGGCAACTAACGATATAAATGGTTCTCCTACAGCTCTGCCTGCACGAGAACCGAGCACACTTTCATTCTTACTACCACACACTTGTATCGTGCTATCGGAGCTTAACTGCCAGTGCAGCAAGTCTTGTTTAAGGTTGTCTGAGGCGCGTTTATATTGAGCAAGCTCAGCCTGCAGGCTGGCAATTTCCGCTTTTAATTTCTGATTGAACATGAATAACAGGGCTTAAAATAAAACTACATTTCGTCTGAGTATGGCACAAACCGGAGTATGCGCCATTTGCCTGCTTAAAAAGTTTATAATATAAAAATCAAGGCGAATTAAAAATTTATACTGCCGGTGCACCGCTGTGAAATTTAAAATCGTCATCAACCGATGAAATCAATTCGGCTTCCACATCAGCAAAGAAGGCAACACGCTCTGCAATGTCAGCACCTGCAATTTCTTCTGCCAGCGTTAGATAATCCTGATAATGTCGGGCTTCAGAACGTAACAGTGATACATAAAATTCACCGAGTCTTTTATCCACATGAGGGGCCAGTGCCGCGAAACGCTCACAGGAACGGGCTTCAATGTAAGCACCACAAATTAACTTATCGATAAGCGCCTGGGGCTCATAAGTACGCACATGACGCAGCATCCCCCGGGCATACCGACTGGAGCCAACCGATTCATAGGCAATGCCATACTCCTCCATAATTTCCAGCACCTGATAAAAATGGTGTAGTTCTTCTTTTATCAGCATGACCATTTTATCGATAAGATCCTGACTATAAGGCGCACCGGACTTTGGCATCATAGACTTGGTGAGCTTTTCATGGTTGGCTAATTCCCGCCAGTCGCCCTGTTTACGATAGGTAAAATCCTCAAACGGCTTTAACCAGGCCAGCAACGCATCACCGCTTTCTTTATCCACGGCGTATTTGCGAATAAGATACATGGCTGATTGCGCGGCTTTCAATTCACACACCAGATGATCGAGCAGCACAACAGGCAGGTTCTCCCGTTTCTTAGCCTCGTCTATCCAGCTTTGTGGTGTGGGGCATTTTAAAAATGCATTGATGGGTGATAGTAATTCATTCACCTGAAAATCTCTGACCTTTTATATGCGTGGTTAATAGTAAACTTCGTTAGTTTATCACACCGTTTGCCACTGAAATTAGTCCCAGAAAGTATAATCTTTCACTAATTGATAAATCATTCACTGCCGGAGAGCCTTTCAGGTATAGTGTAAATTGGGCAAGTTATCTGACTAGTCTCTTATCTCATTGAAATAATAAAACTAATGAAACGTACTATTAAAATCCTCTTGCCCTTAGCTCTGCTAATCCTAACGATTATAGCGGTTGAAAAGTTCGTTGGCTGGCATACCATTGTACGCGGCTTTAATGATTTACCAGGCGATTATTTAGCTGCAGCTATGGGGTTAATGGTATTTTCCTACGTGCTTCGGACCTGGCGTATTCAGGTAAGCCTCACTATAAAGGGCCACTTTAGTGGACTGTTTAAACTATCACTAACCCATAATATCCTGAATATTATGATGCCCATGCGTACCGGTGAAGCCAGTTTCCCTATCTTCATGAAAGCGCAGTTTAATGTGCCAATGCTAACTGCATCACTGCATCTGATTATGTTCAGGTTACTGGATTTACTTTGCCTGCTTTGTATTGGCGGTGTGCTGCTATTATGGCAAGACTTTCCGCTCTTCTCACTCGCTATCTGCGGATTATTTGTCCTGGCAATCAGGTATAGTGAGTTACTAAAATTGCTAACTCTGCGGTTAATTCGCAACAGTCATCAACCAGCTCTGGTAAAAATCAGAGACACACTTACACAACTTCCCACATCAGGAAAAACCTATTTTACCATCGCACTGCTGACACTCTGTTCCTGGCTGAGTAAATTAACGGCGTTTGTGTTAATTGTGCTGGGCATATCGGGCTTGTCGTTTCATACCGCATTACTGGGCATTGTGGGGGCTGATCTGTCATCGGTATTACCCATTCACGGTGTCGCGGGCAGCGGCACATTTGAGGGCGCGTTTATTCTGGCAGCAGAAATTGATGGTATCAGTAACCTACAGTCGAGTTTTCCGCAGTTACTCGAAGCCAGTGTTCAGTTACATGTTTTCCTGCTCGGCAGTGCCGCATCAATCTATGCTATGAGCCTTCTGCTGGCTTCACTTATGCCATTAGTTAAACCCTCACGAATAGCTGAGAAAAAACAGCCATAAACACCGCTGGCTTATCTGCCTTGGGTTTTGGCCTGCTCTGTTTAATTTATCAACAAAATCTATTGACTTAATTTTCGCTTTGGATAAAACTGAAAATGTTGATTATTTGTTAAATAAATAACAAATTAAAAACATTCTCAGCACTGAGGGAAAGATTATGATCCTGAACCACCTGTGGGGTATTTACACCCATCCAAAAGAAGAATGGCAAGCTATTGATAAACGCCACGAAAACTATTTCTACGCGTTAAGCCACATAGCCATCATTGCACTGATCCCAGCGATTGTCGGCTATTTTTCGGCAGCACATTTAGGCTGGAGCGTTGGCGCAGGTGAGTTGATCAAACTCACCCAACAGAGCGCCATGGCCATGAGTGTGGCAATGTATTTTGGCCTGATTGCGGGCGTTATTGCACTAGCCGCCCTGATGCATGAACTGGCAAAAGCGTTTGACACCTCACCTACTTACACCCAATCTCTGGAATTGGCAGCCTATACGGCCACGCCTTTATTTATGGTTGGCTTCGCCGGCCTGTATCCTGAATTATGGTTTCTTATGTCGGTGGGGCTGGTAGGCTTATCCTATTCGGTTTACCTGCTGTATTCTGGTGTGCCAATTATGATGCACATCCCGGAAGAAAAAGGCTTTATCTATTCAAGCTCGGTGGTAACTTGCGGTCTGGTGCTGCTAGTTATTCTTATGGCAAGCTCAGTGATTTTATGGAGCATGGGTCTGGGCCCGATTTATATGCACTAACCTCCCTTTTCAACGATCGAGTAGGAGGGAGTTTCG
>DDJQ01000121.1 GCA_002339125.1 Alteromonadaceae bacterium UBA2620 | reverse complement strand
CATGGCCAGCAGATAATTCACATTGGTATGCATGGCGTGGGCAAACGGACCGTCGGTAATACGCACCTGTTGCAAGTCAAACAGGTTTGCATTCGCCGCAAACACATCAGACTGTGCTGACGCGTTGCCTGCTATTTGAGCCGACTCGGATGATTGCTGATTAACCGGCTGCCCGCAGCCATTGAGGCTGGCTAGAGCAGCACTGACGCAAAGCGCCAAACCCCAGTGTTTAACTGACTTTATCTTCATAGCGCTTCGCCATTCTTATATTGTTTGGTCCCTCTGCGCCTGACTGAGGAAGCTGCGGTCGTGGTCGGCTGATTAAGAACCAGCCAGACCCGACGTCGCTTCTGTAAGCGTTTGGGTAATCGTTGCATGTCTTACGGCGTTACTTTACACCGGAAGCCATGTCGGCAGTTTGTTGAGCGGTAGCATCCAGTTGGACATCGCCACTGACAATCGCTGCTTTGCGGTTAGCCTGCACCACCGCTGACAATGACTTATATTCTTCATCTGTAATCTTGTAGCGATTCATCAACCAGCCCACCAGATAGTGGAAGGCGCCCGGAATTATTGTCAGCATAAGCACAATGCCCATCAGGGTAAATTCGCTTTGTTGAGCAGATGCTTCATATTCAAAATACGCCAGCAGCCAGCCTACCAGCGCCCCGGCAACGCCCATACCGGCCTTCTGACAAAATGAGATCCCACCGAAAGCAAGACCGGCAACCCGTTTTCCGGTTTTACTTTCACCGTAATCAACAACCTCGGCAATTGCAGACCAAAAAATGGGCGCATGCAGGTCAACCACAAAGCTAATCAGAAAGAACAGAATAAATGCCAAGGCTATGTCATTAGGCCCCACCGCGAAGTACATCAACAAACTCAGCACCCCAACAGCCATCTGACTAAAACGGAAAAGTTTTACTTTACAATAGCGCTTGGTGATCCAGGTGGAAGCCACCATAGCCAGGATGGCCGCGCCCACACCGGTGGATAAAAACATCGACTGTAAGCCAGCGTCACCGCCCAGATAATACTTGGCGTAATAAAGTGCTACTGAACCACGCACCACATAGCCGGTTGTGCCTAATACACATACCCCGCACAAAATCAGCCACTGGTCATTTTTCAGTAGCAACGACAGTTGCTCCCTGAATGGTTTTTCCTCTACTTCATGTTCGAGTCGTTCAGTGGTGGTAAAGAAACAAAACAGAAACATCACCACGGCCAATCCTGCCATCAGGCCCATTGAGGTCTGGTACCCGGCAGCGAGATTGCCTTCCCAGTAATCAGCACCGGCCATCCAAGGCACTATAATGGTAACCAGAAACGCGGCGACCTTAGCAAAGAACAGCCTATAACCGTTGGCTGATAGCTTTTCTTTCGGATCGGAGGTCATTACACCAATCAGAGAAATATACGGGATCGTTACCGCGGTAAACATCAGGGTAACAAAAATATAGGTTGAATAAGCCCATACCAGTTTGGCGTTATAATCAACATCGGGCGTGCTGAAAGTCAGGAATACCGAAATGCCAAAGGGCACCGACAAAAACAGAAAATACGGGCGGTAACGTCCCCAGCGGCTGGTGTATCGATCGGTCACAATACCCATCAGCGGATCGCTGACCGCATCCAGAATACGCACCAGTAAAAACATCAATGCCATATCTGAGGGTTTTAAGCCAAATACGTCAGTGTAGAAAAATGTGATGATCAACATCATCGAAGAAATAACGACGTTGACCGCCATATCACCGGCACCGAAGCCTATCTTCTCTAACCGGGTTAACTTTTGTGAAACCATACCACTTCGCTTCCGACTTGCAGCCTGACCAATTCAGGCTGTTTGAAATAGATAAAGGGCTGTTAATTGAGCCCTCGATTTGCGGCATTTGCAAACCAAATGTTAATAACAAATATACTATCATAATATAATTTAAACAACCCGTATAATGCTATTCCGTTGATGGAAATTGTTAGCGACTGACACTATTAACATTAATCATGTATATGCTATTAACAAAAAAAGCCCAATAATATATCGGGCTTTCATAACGTCACGTATGCAACGTGTTACATGCTGTAACGCATTCCCAATGCGAAGGTTCGGCTGATAATCGCGCTGCCAAAGTTATTGGTTGTTGGATACTGATAATAGCTTTGGTAAATTTCATCCGTCAGATTGGTAGCGTCGAAGGTCAGCATCAGATTTTCACTGACATCATAACTCATCTGGAAGTTTAAGCTCTGTTCCGGACGACGGTAAACGCCCAATGGGTTTGCAAAAATCGCCGCTTCGTAGTTATTCAGAAAATCTTCACGCCACACATAAGATAAGCGCATATCGAAATTATCTTTCTCGTAAATAGCCACTACACTGTAGGATTTATCGGATACCGCAAACATGCTGCGGGAGAGTATCCGGGAAATGTAGATTTCGCCGTTCTCATCAACCTCAAATTCCGGGATATCCTGCTCCGAATCAAGCATTGTATAACTCGCCTGAACACCTAAACCATCCAGTACTTCAGGCAGATTATCCGGGAAATACACCAGTCCTAATTCAAGGCCGGATAAAGAGCCATCGGAAGCATTACCAGGCTGAGTCAGCACGTATTCTGTAGGCTGTTCATCTTCAGGACCCTGCAGTGTCACTTTTCTCTTAGAATCAAATACAAAGCCTTCGATGTCTCGCTGGAACCAGGCAGCATAAACAGAACTTTGTGGTGAGAAGTACCACTCCAATGAAAGATCCAGGTTTGCAGACTCCACCGGCCCTAGGTCGGGATTACCCTGTGTTGAAGTTTTTAATTCCAGGCCAGTCAGGTTAGACCCATAATTGATAGTAGGGTTAAGTGCTGCAAAATCCGGGCGTCTGACAGTTTCGGTATAAGCGAAACGAGCTAACAGGTCATCGGCGAGATGATAGCGCACAACAAAACTGGGTAATACGGAAGTGCTAGAACCTTCACCACTACCGGTAAGGTTGCCTTCTGCATCAAAGAACGCCATATCACGCTCGGCACGCTCAACCCGTACCCCTATCTGACCATCCAGTGTTTTACCACCGATCTCTGTCATAAAGTCGGCTTGGATGTAGGCTTCTGTCGATACCTCTTCAATATCGAAGTTAATGGTAGGCGTCTGGTCGGTAATATCGTCATAACCATGTAAAGCGCGAATGTCCTGGCGGTTAGCCATCAGGTATTTAGCATCTACCGCCGCCCAGCTGTTCGGAAAATTGGCTCTGCCGTCAAAAAAATCACTATTAATATAGGTGAAACCGTCTGGTAACTCGGCCAATGACAGGCCTTCATTGCCACCGGGGCCTAAATAATCGTAATCTTCAGCCGTACGCTTATCATAACGCAGACCATATTTGATTTTCTCGATAGGTCCAAAAGAGACAAACTGCTCCGCGTCTACCTTAAAGGTTAAGGCGTCGCCTTCCCCACGATAAGAGTTATCATACAGACCATCAGTCTGCCATAGGGCCCGGTTGGTGACGTCAGACTCGTCAATGGCTGTATCAGGATTATCGACAATCTCTAACCCTGGAATACCGCCACCGGCGTTAAAATCAAAGTTCAGTGTGCCAGTCAGGTATTGCGGCACGCCACGCATAGCAAAAAACATATTAGTGTATTCACTGGTCTGATAGATAAGTTCAGACTTAATCTGGAAGTCGTCACTGAGATACCAGTTACCGCCCAGGGCGTATAAGAAGCCATCGGTTTTACCCGTAAAAAAGTCACCACTGGTAAAATTATTACCGATGTTTTGTGAGTCCAATGCTGAACCGGACTTAATAATATTGGTCCCTTCATATAAATTTATCGGCGCGGTGGGATCCAATAAATACGTATGCTCCACGTTTTTAAATAACATCGTGGTTTGATTGTCGGTTCTGAAACCGTTGTAAAAGGCCTCAAATAAATACTCAGACCAATCATTTGGTGCCCACTGGAATGACACGCTTACCGCAGGTCGTTCGCGATCACCATAGGAATCAGCGCCGAATATGGCATCCCGCGATAAGTAATACTCCGAGTCAACACCATTGACATTCAGCGTTGAGCCCGCTGCAAAAGGTAGGCCTTCTTCCAGACCTGGCGTCCAGAATGTCGACGGTATGCGAGTTAGCATATCATAAGGCTCAGGCGGGTTTTTAGTGAAGTACGGTAACATGGCTCCCGCCGTGATACTTTGATCGCGGAACCGCGTGCGGGCGTAGGCGACGTTGATCAGTGCGCCCACTTCACCAAAATCCGTTTCCCAACGATCACTCATAAATAAACTTACATTTGGATCGTAATAGTCTGCCTGTTCCTCAGGGCAAGATCACGAACATTTATTGACCAACTGAGTTAACAAGAGATATTACAACTGGACGAAATTTAGTGACTGTGATCTTATACTCTCTTTTGCGGAGAGAGTCATGGGTACAGGTGCATTTGAACAGCTTTTTAGTGAGTTAGAAGATCCTCGTCAATCAGCTAAGGTGGCACATTTATTCACTGATATTTTATTCCTTGTCGTGTGTGCTTCCATCGCTGGTGCCAAAGGCTGGGAAGACATTGAAGATTTTGGTGATTTACACTTTGACTGGTTTCGCGAGAAAGGGCTTTTCAAAAATGGACTGCCCGTTCATGACACGATTGCTCGTGTGATATCAAGAGTCGATAGCGAACAATTCCAGCGTTGCTTTATCGGTTGGATGCAGTCAGTCGCCGAGTTATCCGACGGGCAGTTAATTGCGATTGATGGTAAGCGGCTTTGCGGTTCTTACAATCGTGAAGACAGGCAATCAGCCATCCATATGGTGAATGCGTTTGCAGCCGAAAATAATGTGGTATTGGGGCAAATTAAGACCCAGAGTAAGTCGAATGAAATCACAGCCATTCCAGCCTTACTGAACCTGCTGGATATCAAAGGTTGCTTGATATCAATAGATGCGATGGGCTGCCAAACTGCTATTGCGGAGAAGATTGTAGAGAGTGGTGGTGATTATCTTCTTGCTCTAAAAGGTAATCAAAAGGAACTTCATGATGCCGTGCGCAATGAGCTTGCGGGTGCTGTAAACCAAGAAGTCATTTGTCTGGAGAAACATCATGGACGAGGCGAAGCAAGAGCGTACCATGTTATGGATGCGGCATCGTTAGTGAATAGGTTTCCTGAATGGAAAGGGCTGAAAACGATAGGCGTTACGTTAAGCTATCGGCAGCCAAAAAAAGGTAAAGCATCTTTGGAATACCGGTACTACATCAGTTCAGCAGCTTTAACTAAAGCACGCTTTGCCAACGCAGTGCGTAGTCATTGGGCAGTAGAAAACAGTCTTCATTGGGTCCTTGATGTCTCAATGAAAGAAGATGAATGCCAGATATATCGTGGCAATGCCGCCGAAATACTGTCAGGAGCGAGGAAGCTTGCCTTGAACATGCTTCGTGCGGAGACAACCAGAAAAACGAGTGTGCCACGGAAACAGAAGCGTGCGCATGGCAGCACTGATTACTTGGAAAAGGTGTTAGCGGCGGGTTTGGTAGCGTTGAACGAAATTTGAGCACTCATGCTCTCGCCCTGGCCTGTTCCTGCTCAATCGCTCTTGCTGCTAAAACCACCTTGGAACCATCGAAATCGAAAGGTCGTTGGGTTTGTACATCAATTTGTCCGGCCAGGCCACTACCAAGCTGTGAAGCAGAACGCGTTTTATAAACGCTGGCGCTTTGCAGCAAGGCGGCAGGAATATCAGCTAACGCTATTGAACGTCCAGTGGAGGTAAAAATGTTTCTACCGTTTACCGTTGTCGTTACATCAGAGAGACCTCGAATGGTAACCGTATTTACTTCACCCGACGCCCTGTCGGTAACCTGAACCCCAGTTACCCTTTGCAGCGCTTCAACCACGTTATTATCAGGAAATTTACCAATGTCCTCAGCAACAATCGCGTCTACGATTTGCAGATTCTGGCGCTTGATGTTGATGGCTTTATTTAAACTAGCGCGGATACCAGAGACTTCTATTACTTCTACATCTTCTGGTGCTTCTTCCTGTGCATTATCAGCTTCTTGTGCATAGAGCAGAGTGCTGCCCAGCGCAAATATGACTGCTGTTGCTAGTTGCTTTCTTTTAAACATACGGTAAACCTCCATTACTGGGAGCCGAGCAAGCTCCTGACAGTAACCTTTGTATAAGTTGTGTTAACTGCAAAGTAAAAAAATATAAATTTTCGTAACAGAACGATTAGATTACACTAGATATTATTGTATGATTTAATCGGTGTCAACAAAGTCTGTTAAATCTATTAACATTTATTAACAAACTGGCTTATCCATGCTGACCAATTAACACCCTGGCGCACAAGACATAAAATATCACTTATCTATCAAATACTTAAAATTAATTAGACCGATTTACGAAATTTAACTATTAACAATAGATTTACATCGCATATACTGTTTGATATATTAAATTAGTCATACAATATTACTTTGATGAGGTTTAACCATGAGATGGAACAAAGTGTTGTTAGCCGTGAGTATCTCCGCCGTACTCGGTGGATGTGGAGACGGAACACAACAAAAAGTTGAAGGTGTTGTTGAGGCCCCACAAAACGAACCACCGGTTAGTGTTACAGACCCGATCTTTCCAACCGGTGTTACTTTTAGTGAAGTAGGCGTTCACGATCCTTCTGTTATTCGTCTGGACGACGGCACTTTCTATATCTTCGGCTCTCATATGGCTTATGCCAGCTCTACCGATTTAGTTAACTGGACGCAGTTAAACCCAGCTGCCGCCAATAATGAAGATGCAGCGGCTAATACGCCACTGTTTAATACTTACCCTTCTGAAGTATCTGAGGGCATTGACTGGGTAGGCGGCAATATTGGTTCCTGGGCTTCAGATGTTATTCAGCTTGGCGACGGCCGTTACTACTTTTATTATAATCATTGTGCGCTGCCCGATACCGGTAACTGTGTATCCCGTTCCTATCTGGGGGTAGCCGTATCAGACAATATTGACGGTCCTTATGAAGACTTAGGTCTGATCCTGACCACTGGTCATGTGGGTGAAGAAAACCCGGGCATCAATGGCGAAGCTTACGACGGTAATGTGCATCCGAATGCCATCGACCCGGATGTCTTTTTCGACAAAGAAGGCCGCTTATGGATGGTTTACGGCTCTTATTCCGGTGGTATCTGGATCATGGAAATGGATCCACAAACCGGTATGGCACTGCCAGACCAGGGGTACGGCACCAAACTCATGGGTGGCTTCTACAGCGCCATTGAAGGGCCATATATGATTTACAGCCCTGAAAGTGATTACTACTATCTGTTCACCTCTTTTGGTGGGTATAACAACGCTGATGGCTACAATATGCGTATTGCCCGTTCACGCAATCCTGACGGCCCATTTGTAGACAGCCTGGGTCAGGACATGATTGGTGCATCGGGCGGCTGGTCTTCCATAGAGCAGTATGGCAATAAGGTTATGGGTGGCTTCCTGTATGATGTGAATCCTGGTGAAGCAGGTAGCGATAACGGCTACATGGCACCAGGACATAACTCAGCCTATTATGATGAAGAAACCGGTAAATACTTTGTTATCTTCCATACCCGCTTCCCGGGTTCTGGTGAATTTCATAATGTGCGTGTCCACGAAATGTTCGTTAATGAAGATGGCTGGCTGGTCGTAGCACCGCACCGTTATGTGCCGGTTGAAGGCGATAATATTGCCGATGAGACCGATCTGTTTGGTACCTTCAAACTGATTAACCACGGTACCGACATCGATCGTGAAGCCAAGGTGTCTACTTATATTACGTTGGAAGATTATAATATCGTCAGCGGCGACGTGACCGGTAAATGGTACTACGAAGCTGATAACACTGTGCGCCTGTATCTCGACGGCCGTGGCACCTTCAAAGGGGTATCTTCTTGGCAGTACAACGAAAACAACGGCCAGTTTGTACCAACCTTTACTGCAGTAAATGAAGAAGGCGTTGCTATCTGGGGGAGTAAACTGTTGGAAAACGATGATGCCACAGCATTGACTAATGCGCTGGCTGCCATCTCCTTCCCGGAAGAAACCACAGTAGACGTTACGCTGCCTGCAATTGGTGCTAAAGGCGCCGATATCACCTGGACCAGCAGCCACCCGGATTACATTGAGGTTAAAGGTGAGCCTGAACTACCCAACGCCAGTTACACTGGTGTGGTAACCCGTCCTAATGTTGGCTCTGGCGATACCGAAGTAACCTTAACCGCCACCGCTGCCCTCAATGGTATGTCACAAACTCAGACCTACACCATTGTGATCCCGGCTCAGGTGCCGTTTAATCGTATTGCCCACTACTCTTTCGATGGCAGCTTTGCTGACGAACTGGGTAATTATACTGTCGCAACTGAAACCGGCATGCGTCCGGATACCTCTGGTACCGTTAACTTTGTTGAAGGTCAAATGGGCCAGGCTGCTATGTTAGATGGTACTAACGGCCTGCGTCTGCCAAACGGCTTTATTAACTCCTATAACTACACTGTGTCTATGTGGCTCAATGCGCAGTCGCTCAACATTTTCACGCCGGCATTCTTTGGTGATGTTGGTGAAAACGGTTGGATGAGTTTGGTCCCACAGAGCTGGGACGGCAACATCATGTTGTGGAGTAACTCTGTACTGAAAGGCAGTAACCCCTGGTTTGACGGTATATCTGGTGTGCCTATGCAACTGGATACCTGGACCCACGTAGCGTTCTCCGTTAGCAATGGCTTCGTACGTATTTACATTGATGGCGAACTGGCCGGTGAGACCAATGGTCTGCCGGATATGTTTACCGATTACGAAGGCGTGTTCACTCTGGGCGTAAATCCATTTGATGTACCTTTCAACGGTATGATTGATGAAGTTAAACTTTATGACACGGCATTAACCGCAGGTGAAATTAAAAACCTCGACGTTACGCCACTGTCGACTGCTGAACTGCTGGCATCTGCTGCGGACCTGCTCGACTTAGGTGATTTGTCTGCCGTTGTGGCAGATCTGAACATGCGTCCCACGGGCCCTTACGCATCGGCCATAAGCTGGACATCCTCTAACCCGGAAGTAATCAGCACTAAAGGTGAAGTAACCCGTCCTGCCAATGGTGAAGACGACGCTCTGGTGGTACTTACAGCCACTATCACCCTGGAAGGCGAAAGTCTTACCAAGACCTTCGAAGTTAACGTGCGTGCTCTGGGTCTGCCTGATCCGGTAGTTCATTACAGCTTCGATAACGATGATCTGTCTGATGCAACCGGTCAGCAGAGTTCAGGTATACCAACCGGTGCTACTATCGACCAGGCAGGCGGTGAAGCAGCCTTTACTGACGGAATTGTAGGCAGAGCGCTGGATATGGATGGTAGCTATGGCGTGCAGCTGGCTACTGACCTGATTAAAGATAACTCCTATGCTATCTCGGTTTGGTTTAACGCCGCCTCGCTGGCCAACTATACCCCAGTGGTGTTTGGCTATGCCAATGCCGACAGCTGGATCAGCATGATCCCTGGTGGTCACCATGCCTCTACCAATGCCATGGTATGGTCTGGTACAGCCTGGTACGACGCCTTTACCGACCAAGCCCTGGAAACCGGCACCTGGTACCACATGGTAATGGTCAATAATCAGGGTGATATGAGTATCTACATCAATGGTGAAGAGGGCTTTGCAGGTCAGAACTTCCCGGATGTGTTTACGCCGGCTCCGGTTACATCCTTTACGGTTGGTGCAAACTTCTGGGATGCAGCTTTCAACGGTCAAATCGATGAGCTGTACATCTTTGATGATGCCCTGACGGCAACTGATGTTACGCAAATCTACAACTCGCAACGTCCTGAATAAGGGTTGCATTTAAGCTATACACCGCTACCTGTTCTCAGGTAGCGTTTTTTGTTTCTTCGGCTTTCGTAATTTATAAGGATCATCATGGGAAAACGACTTCTATGCACTGCCCTGGCCTGTTTGTTTACCTCTGCGGCCAGTGCTGATAACCCGATTATTACCGATGTATTTACCGCCGATCCGGCCGCTATGGTGTATAACGACACCGTGTACCTGTACACCGGCCATGACGAAGCGCCTAACAACGATAAATTTTTCGAAATGCATGACTGGCTGGCCTTCAGCTCCACCGACATGGTGAACTGGAAAGCCCATGGGCCGATCATGAAAGGCGTTGATTTTGAGTGGGCAGTACCGGGCTTTGCCTGGGCCTCCCACATGGTAGAAAAAGACGGTACATTCTATTTTTACACCACTGTCCGCCACGATGAAACCAAGCCTGGTTTCGCTATTGGTGTGGCCACTTCAGACTCTCCTACCGGACCGTTCAAAGACGCTATCGGCAAAGCCCTAATCACCGATGATATGACAACCCATACACCAAATGACTGGGACGATATCGACCCGGCAATCTTTATTGAAGAAAACGGTGATGCCTACATGTTCTTCGGTAACCTGATGCCTAAATACGTCAAACTCAAAGACAATATGCTGGAACTCGATGGTGAGATTAAAACCATCGATGTACCAAACTACACCGAGGCTTCCTGGGTACACAAGAAAGGCGATAACTACTACTTTAGCTATGCCTGCGAGTTCCCAGAAAAAATTTGCTATGCCATGAGTAAGAGCATTCACGGCCCCTGGGAATACAAAGGGATCCTGAATGAAGTTGCCGGTAACTCAGAGACCAATCACCAGTCCATCATTGAGTACAAGGGCAAGAGCTATTTCATTTATCACACCGGTGCCCTGCCGCCGAAAGACGGCCAGCCCAGCGGCGGTCGCTTCCGCCGTTCTGTTGCAGTGGAGCCCTTGTACTACAACGAAGATGGAAGTCTGAAGCGCGTCATCATGACCACCGAAGGCGTGCAACCATAATCAGGAGGCAGTGATGAAGTTAAAATTAATCGCTTGTGCCCTGCTGGGTGTTGGACTGTCATTTGGCTGTGTTTCCAAACAACATGATGTGAGTATCACTGCCGACCTCAGTAAGGAAGGTGCCACTATTAACAAGGATATCTACGGTCAGTTTGCCGAGCATCTTGGACGGGGTATTTACGAAGGTATCTGGGTCGGCCATGACTCAGATATCCCCAATACCAAAGGCTTCCGCAATGATGTGCTTAATGCCCTGCGCGATATTCAGGTCCCGTTAGTGCGCTGGCCGGGCGGCTGTTTTGCCGACGAATATCACTGGCGTGATGGTATCGGCGACCCGGCTAAACGCCCGGTGAAGGTAAATACCCACTGGGGCGGTGTAGAAGAAGACAATGCCGTGGGCACCCATGAGTTTTTCGACTTTGTTGAACTGCTTGGGGCGGATGCTTACATCAATGGCAATCTGGGGAGCGGCACCGTGCGTGAAATGGCTGAGTGGGTTGAATACATGACCTCAGACAAAAACTCCACACTGGCCAATCAACGCCGTGCCAATGGCCGTGAAGAGCCCTGGGATATTGCTTATTTTGGTATTGGTAACGAAAGCTGGGGATGCGGCGGTCATATGTCGCCGGAGTACTACGTTGACCTGTACAACCAGTTTGCCACTTTTATCAAAACCCCACCGGGTAAAAAGCCAAAGCTGGTTGCCAGTGGCGGTCATACCGAAGATACCCAGTGGACTGATGTGCTAAGCGCCAGTATTGAGCGCAATATGGATGGTATCAGCTACCACTTCTACACGTTGCCTAACAGTGATTGGTCGAATAAGGGCCACGCCACCGAGTTTACCGAAACCGACTGGTTTAAAACCATGGAGCGTACCTATCGCATGGATAAGTACCTCAAAAATAATATCGCTAAACTCGATGCCAACGATCCTGAAGGCAAACTGGGCTTTTATGTGGATGAATGGGGTACCTGGTACGATCCGGAACCAGGCCGTGAGCCGGGCTTTCTGTATCAGCAAAACACCCTGCGTGATGCGGTGTTAACCGCGGTGAACTTTAACCTGTTCCACCATTATGCCGAACGCGTGCATATGACCAATATCGCACAAATGGTTAACGTGCTGCAGGCCATGATCCTCACTGATGGTGACGACATGCTGCTGACGCCAACTTATCATGTGTATGGCATGTATAAGGTTTTTCAGGATGCCACATCGATCCCATTCACCATTAACGGTGGCGAATATAAACAGGGTGACCAGTCGTTACCTGCAGTCACTGCCTCTATTGCTAAGGGACAGGATGGCAAGGTGTATATTGCCCTGGTTAATTTAGATCCGGCCAATGAAGCCGAGGTGGCACTGGATTTTGACAACGGTGATTATTCCTCACTGATTGGTCAGATCCTTACTGCAGATGCCATTACTGCCAAAAACACCTTTGACGCCAAGGAGGTTGTAAAACCTGCGTCGTTCAGCAGTGATCTCGACGAACTGGTATTGCCAGCCAAGTCAATTGTCGTTGCAGAGTTGAAATAAGCAGCTTCGATACGGATAAAAAGCGCGGTCAGTTACTGGCCGCGTTTTTTTATTTCCAGCCATAAACCACCTACTTCAGTAGGTGGTTATCATTCGTGGTAGGGCTTGGCCCGTATATATAAGACAGCAAAGAAAGTTGTATATAGATTGCTGTCGGAGTCGCCGACGCCGACCAGAGGGTGTAATGCGACACCCTCTGGACTCCCCGCAGCCCTTATCAGTGAAAAGCATCATCGTCTCTGGCAGAACAAACTGGACCGTCAATGACGGCACGTCCATGTGCCGCATCGACTGAATCCTCATCCATGATGATTCTTCCAGCTTGTTATGTATGCCAGAGGCGATGACAACACTGAAGAAGGGCACAATTATTGTCCTTTCTTCGATTTAAATAGAGCCCCCCTTTTAGGGGGTAACGCAAAGCCACCTTCTTTAGAAGGTGGATTCTTTATTCACTCAGGCCCAGTTCACTGGCACTTAAGTGGTCGGTCAGATGGGGCTTACCCTTCACATAAAAATGGCGGAAAACGTTAAAGTAATGCGCCAGCGTTTGAGCTGCACTCGCCTCCCCGGCCAGTTTTAATACTTCCACGCCAACTTCTGCGGTACATAACTGATGAGCATGAGCCGCCTCGCGTAATTTATACTCTGAATTGACCTGCGGCTTTATCCCTAACACTGGCAGGTGTTTAAGGTACTCACTTTTACGAAACATTTTGCGCGCCTCACGCCAGGTACCATCAAGCATAATAAACAAGGGCACTTTACCATTATCCGTTACGGCGTGAGCGCGTCGCTCCGGCTCAGCATATTCGTGGGGAAAGATGATAAACGGCTGATAGACCGGGTTATTAAGCAGCGCTAAAAACTCAGGGGAAGGTTCGGTGCGATGCCAGGTAAAGGCGTGATTCACCTTTGCCACATCGGCAATCAGTCGTCCGGTATTGGTAGGCTTGTAACATTCGCCTTTGTACATCAGGAACACAAATGCACTGTTCGCCTGCGGCTCTGGCACATACTCACAAATACAATTGGCGGTTGGAAGCAAACAGTCGTTACAGCGTACGACCTTGCCCCCTCGGGCCAGAAACGGACGGGTTGAATGAACCAGCTCTCGCTGGCGCAGAGCTAAAACAGAATTATGCAAAGCATTGCCGGAATAAAACGAACAGGACTACATTGTATATGAGCCCTGCCCGACACTACCAGCACTGCTTGGTGGGTATTTTAGCAGCGGCTGCCAGCAGTAAGCATGGCTTACGGGTTAGGCCAGCGGGTAGCGGGTTTCCAGACTGTCGATATCCACCACATTACCGTTGCGGTTTACCTGCCGGTAAAGGCCCAGCTCAGCCGGTGGAACAAAACCCGCTGCCTGTTCAATATCGTTGAGGCGTGCCCCCTGAGCCACCAGGAAAGTCAGATAAGTATGCCTCAGCGCTGCCACTGAAAACTGATCCGGGTAGGGCAGCCCGGCGTCGTGCGCCACGTTAATGATCATCTGATCTAGCTGGCTGGCATCCAGGCGGCTACTCAATACCGTAGCTTCAGGGTCGCTTTCTGACTCGCACAATAACCCCACGCATTCATTGGTGAGGTCCAGAGTTCGGGCAAAATCACCGTGAATTTTAAGCGCGCCCTTTTCCACCAACACATCCTGATAACGTACTTCCGGTAATTCCTCTGGTGCTACCCCGCTGAGCAACAGTGCGATAACCAGTTTGCCGTCACGATTAGCGGCTTTGTAGAGCCCCTGACAGTCTTTTTCACTCAGTAACCGGGCATTACTCGCCGGCGCCTCATGACCAAGTTGCATGGGTGCCTGCTGATGTCCTAACTGAGAGACTTTTTGTTGTTCAAGCGCCTGATGAGCAGCCATTTGCTGCTCCAGGGTCAGTCCCTGATTAGGCACCACGTTATAACTGGTAAAGGTCGGCGCAGGAGCTTGCTGGCGATGAATCGAGCTAAACAGCTGCAATGCCAGCAAACCAAGAATAATCGCTACCACCAGCGCTATGGCAGAGTCCCGCCAGTAATTTGGCGCTATGGGGAAGTCCGGTTCAAAGGGTTGCTCCAGAATATTAATGGTGGGCTGCATAGGCTTTTGCACCTCTGCCTGTACCAGTTGATCCCGCAGTGTCTGCGATTGTAGTTGTAACTGTTCCAGAGCGCCGTCGAGACGGGCGTATTCCTCGAGTTTCTGATTAAAGGCCTGGGCATCAAGCGACAGTTGTTTAAGTTCGTTTTCCAACTGCTGTTGTTTCTGCTGGGAAGAAGTCACTGTTCGTTTGAGCTCTTCCAGATAGCGCTGCTGGCTTTCTGCTACCGTCTTATCATAGTTCCCCCTGAGTTCCTCCAGCTTACGCTTTTTGCCAACGATCTCAGGGTCCATATTCATGTAAGTGGGGGTAAAATTTTCGGCCAGTTCGGCCAGTTCGGCTTCCACTTCGGCAATTACGGCATAGAGGCTATCCATGCGTGCTTTATCATTAGGGTGAAAGACCATTTCGCCGCTGGCAATACTCTGGCGCACAGTGGCCAGCTCCGCCTCGGCTTCAGCCTGCATAGACTCGGCCTCATCCAGGGCCGCACCTTTGCTTTTAATTTTCGCCAGCACCCGGTTTTCATCACGCTCCAGCGAAACAATATTATTTTCTTCACCAAAGGCCTGCACGACTGCCCGTTGTGCATTAATCTTTTCTTCCAGCGCGAGGAATTTTTCCTGTTCGACACTGATGGTTTCTTCGGTGTTAGCGATGGTTTCAGCCGACAGTTGTTCAAGGTACAGGCTTAACCATTGCTCGAGAACCGGTTTTAACAGGGTTTTATCTTCTCCGTTGGCATATAAGCTGATTATGCGGCTGCTGGTGTTGGCTTCGGTGCTCAGCATACCAGCCAGTTGCTCGGGGGAAAGAGACAGGGAATCGTAGGCCAGCAGGCGGGCGCTCAAATCATTAAACACACGATTACTGGTAAGACGCTGGTTGTTCAGGGTGATTTGCTCAACCGGCACGGTGCTTTGCTCGGTGTTATGCTGCTGAGCATAACTAAAATGGACGATGGCCTGACTCTGAAAAATCTCTGGCCGAGACCAAATCCACGCCAGCGCGGCAGCAAATACCACCAGAAAGGTTAAGCTTAACACTAACCACTTTTGCTTTTGCAGCTTTTTGGCTTCTTCCTCTGAACGCATATCTGCGTTACCTGTGACAAATTGTGATGGCGTCACTTCGACTTTGCCATTAAATGCCATGTGTTATTTCCATATTCCAACGCGAAACACCCGACTTTGCAGACAGGCGCTGTTTACTTATCTGGCGGTTAGATTATCAGCTAATGTATGGCTGTGCGACCACTATTGGGTGTTATCCATGTTCCCCGACAGGTTTTCACCCGCAGTGTTAATCCGCCTAAAAAGTTACAAACCGGCAACAAAGGCTTTGTAGGCATCAACAGCAATAGGGCTTCGCATAAGCTTGTCATGGCCAACGCCCTCTACTACTACCAGGTTTTTATTGTCAGATGGGGAAACCCGGTACAGTATCTGACTGTATTTAGGAGGTGTGGTCAGGTCTTTTTCGCCAACCAGAATCAATAACGGGCCCTGGTAACTACCAACCTGATAGGCGTTATCCACGGCCGCTAGTTTTGGAGACAGTTTGATCCGCGTAAACCAGCCAGACCAGCCTGGTGAATTGTCGTTGATAAGCTGAGAGAGGTTAACGATGGGCTTTTCCAGCACCAGTGCATCCGGGCTGCGCTGCAGTGCGATATTAGCAGCCACGGCAGTTCCCAGCTCAATACCATGCACGATAAGGGGTTTATCGTTACGCAGTTTATCGGCAGCAAAATCATAGATGGCCAGAGCATCAGCCATCATAGCTTCAGGGTCGAGTTTAGCTGGTTTATCACTGATCCCCGCCCCCGGGTAATCAAACCAAATCACGTTGGCCGGAATGGCGCCAAACCGGTGCACAATATTGGCTGACTGATTTATAGTCATGCCGTTGCCACCAAACAACAGAATGTTAGCTTTCGCGCCGTGATAAAGCGCCTGAATACCGCGCAGAGTATGCCCCTGCTCACTGGTCAGGCTTACCGCTTTAAGGGCAACCGACATATCATCCTTAAAGGCCTGCTCCTGGAAGCGGGTAAGATTGAGTTTTTCGGTTTTGGTGGACTGATAAATAAGATTGCCCGGTGTGACGTTGATCACACAGCCGGTGATAACCACTGCGATGACGGTAATGATGGAGGCTTTGATAAAACGGCGCATGCCTTTCCCTGGATAACCCTTAACTGCTTTAAGCGTATCAGTAAAACCGGAAAAAATCATGCAGGGTCATGCATTTACTTCGTGGTTTGAGGAGTTATACCAATTGCATTAATTAATTGACCAAATTTGTCCACTCTCTCCAACAGAGATTTTTGACTCGCTCAACATCTGCAATGAATGTATTCCAGGCACGA
>DDJQ01000034.1:6459-55707 GCA_002339125.1 Alteromonadaceae bacterium UBA2620 | reverse complement strand
AGTTAATTAGGTGCGGAATGACGGGTATAAGGCAGAGTAGGTGCTTTCTTACAGTTAGGATCCATAAATCACCCCGGTAATAACCGGAGTGAGAATAGTCGTTGCATTTTTGGGGATCAAGCGGCTGGTTAAAAAGTGTAGCTAACACCTAATCCGTAGCTGTCGATGTCGGTAGTGTTACTGTTATTTCTTGCCGTGTAGTCAAAAGCTACTCGCCAGTGAGAAGTGAGGGCATAATCTACTCGGGCTGACCAGGCAAACCCATCTTCGGTTAACTCTTCGTGTGTTTGTGTTTCCGGGTCGACAAGAGTTAAATTTGTTGAAGCATAACCCAGGCCGAGATCAAAAAGAAAACCTTGTTGTCTGGGTGTCTGAAGGCGAATAAGCACGGCGTGAGAAGAATCCATCTCGGTGTTGATACTGGCTATAGTATCGTCCGATACTGACGTCGACGTTTGCGCTTCAATAGCAACACCTTTAAAAAGATAAACTCCAGCGCGCAAACCCATTGTAGCAAATCGCCCGTCGGCGTTAACGGGGTTTAGCGAAACACTCGTAGCCTGGGCGTCGGCCCCAACATAAAAGTCCAGTTTTTGCGGCGCATTTAGCGCTTCGACACTTGCAGTTAAAGAAGTAAAAACAGCACTCAGTGCGAGAATACGTTTCATTTATATCCCTATGAATCATTGATAAAGAACGCAGCGCAGGCTACCCAAGTAGCAATGGAAAGTAAAATGTTTAATAGTTGGGCTGTGAGGTGCAGAGGGTAATAAACAATAGGCAGAAAAGGTGTGTTACGGGCCGCCTACGCTGGTAAAGGCCCGTAAAAGATTTTATTTCAATGATGCAAAGTAAGCGGCAAGATTGGCAATATCTTCATCTGATAGCGGCTTGGCCATCATGCCCATCATGGGATCTTTGCGTACATCAGCACGAAAATCCTTTAACTGTTTTTCCAGGTAGGCGGCTTTCTGACCGGCCAGGTTAGGCCACATAGGACTGGGGCTGATCCCCGCCGGACCATGACAGGCGGCACATTGTCCTGACAGAGCTTTACCTTTTTCAATATCCGCTGCAGCAACTGAAAAGTTGACGAGCGAAAGAGTAAAGGTCAAAGCGCCAAGTGATACTATTTTTTTCATTTTTCTAACTCCAAAAAAAGCACAATGCTTAAGATTGAGTATCGTACATTTCTTGTAAAAAAAAAGTAAAATAACTGGTGGCGATTTTGACTACACGTACCAGGCGATGGTGTTAGGAGTATGTGGTATACGCTACATAAAAAAGCGGCGCCAAAAAGGCGCCGAACATGAAAACACAAGGTGAGGGAGGTGTTATTCGCTCTCGAATAAGCGCCCACCTATTTCTATCTTACGTGGCTTCTTAGCTTCTGGGATCACTCTTTCCAGATCAACATGTAATAAGCCGTTTTCCAGGTCGGCCGCGAGTACCTTTACGTGGTCGCCAAGCTGAAATTTGCGCTCGAAGTTGCGCTCGGAAATACCTTTATGCAGGAACTTCCGCTCTTGTTTATCGGCGTCGCTGTTTTTAGTGCCAGTGATCGACAAGGTATTGTCTTCTACAACAATATTGATGTCGTCTTTGCTAAAACCGGCAATCGCCATGGTAATTCGGTATTTGTCTTCCGCCAGTAATTCAATGTTGTACGGCGGGTACGTGCTTTGCTTTTCAGCACGGCTGGCAGCATCAACTAACGATGCAAGGTGATCAGAACCAATGAATGAACGGTAAAGTGGAGATAGATCGATAGAACGCATAGTCATATCCTTTATTAAGCAATATGTTTAAAAATTAAATGCCCCGATAATCGGCGGCGGTGTTGTCGGCCTTACTGTTAAGCACCGACAATTCTAAAGTAGGGCCGGGTTAAATTTATTCAAGGCAAAAATTTAAATTTTTTTCGACCAGTTTGCCAAACCCTACGAGAAAGGGCCTCACTGCTTCAGGCCAAAGCCTGATAGCATGGTCAGTATTAACCTATCTAAGTCGTTTTGTTTAAGGGATATCACATGTCTTACCGACCTTTTACCCGCCAGGTCCAATCGGTTCGCCTGGTCATTGTTGCTGTGCTGCTGGTGATTACCACGGCGTGTCAGAGTACGTCGTCGCCTACTGCCGCTGCTTACGGGCCAAAGTTTGCTGAGCATGATCAGGGCTTTACCGCGGTTGTGGTGGCTTATGCACCGGAGATGGAAGGCATTCTGGGGCGCATCGAAGCCGATCCCAATGCCAGTATCACGCAAATGGTGACTTACAAGGGGATTAAGTACCGCATTGGTAAATATCATGATGAACCGATTCTGATTTTTGCTACCGGTATGAGCATTGCCAATGCGGCGATGAGTATGCAAATGGCGTTTGATTATTTCCCGGTTAAACAGGTGGTGTACATGGGGATTGCCGGGGCAGTGAATCCAGAGTGGCAGCCCGGTGACGTAATTGTGCCTGAGCGTTGGTATTACCACGACGAAAGCGTGTATGCGAACCCGGAACCGAACAATCCCGGCGAATCAGTGTTACCAGCATATTATGCGCGCTTTATGGCCGAGCAACCGGCTCGTAAAGCGGCTGATCCGCATTATCCAAACTACAAGCCGTTCCATTTTGTGCATCCCGACGAAGTGTTAATTATCAAAGACGGCATGGATAAACCACAGGATACTGCGTATTTTTCAGCATCGCCCCGTTTATTAAGCGCAGCGAAAAGTGCCATGGCTAAAATGCCGGCACAAATGATTCTCGGTGAACGCAAAGCGAAGTTAAGCGTTGGTGGTAACGGTGTTACCGGCTCAGTATTTCTCGATAACCGTGAATACCGTAAATGGACCCGCGAAGTGTTTAATGCCGAAGTTACTGAAATGGAGTCCACCGCGGTTGGCCAGGTGTGTACGGTTAATGAAGTCGACTGGGTGATTATCCGCGCCATCAGCGATCTGGCCGGTGGTCAGGAGGGCGTTAACGTAGAGCATATTTACGATAAAGAAGTTTCGCGGGTGGGCGCTAATGTGTTGTTCGCCGTGATGGACGAGCTGGCAGCACAATAATGAAGCGCCTGTTCTGCTCTCTGTTGGTATGGATATGCGCCATGGCCCCGGTGGTAGTTAGCGCACAAAGCACCGATCCGGTCGGCAATCCGGTCGGCAATCCGGTCGGCAATCCAGGCGGAAGGCAGGCGCTGGCCCGCAGTTACGCCGAAATTGTCGGTCGGCTGGCATTAACCGATAAGTTATTCGCGGCGATGACAGAGCAGTGTGATACCAAAGTTGCCATGCCCAGTCAGTCTTATTCGGCTATCGATTACGCGTTGCGGATGCAAACCAATATGAGCTTCTTTCAGTGGCGTAAGCAGTTTAGCGACCCCGCTCAGGAAGCGAAGCTGGTAAAACAACTGATGAGCAGCACCCTCAGCGATATTGGTGGCTGTGAAGAGAGCGCGGTTCAGCGGTGGTTTGCCGGGATGCTGCAAAATATGTTGCAGCCTTCCATTGAGCAATTAACCGAATTGCCCGATTTGCTGGGCATATCCCGGGATAAACCAGACGAAGAGCAACTGGTGAGAGTGTTTATTCATCAGCTAGCACGTTATCAGCAGTTATCGGTAGCCGAAGTACGCGGCCTGGCCATGGCGCTGGAAAGTGGCATGTACCGCTACAGCATGGTTGCCTTTACTAATCAGATCACCAAAGATTACCCGCAATCGGTAGCGCTCCGGGAGTATGTATATCAACAGACCAACACGGCCGGTGATTTATACGAACTGGCCGACAGCCTGCGCTTTATCGACCGCGAAAGAGCCGTAACCTTGTTCGGCGAGGCGGCTCAGCAGGGCAGTTTTGTTGCCCAGCGTTGGTATGGCAACTACCAGGCATGTGTGGGAAATACTGAACAAGCCCTGCTATGGCTTAATAAGGCAAGGCAAAATGAGCCCGATGAAGCCTCATTTATTGACGACATTATTAGCGAAATACAGGAACTGGGCGAACCAACAAATTGTCTGGACGGCTGGGTTTACTAAAGGAGAAATGCACATGTCTGATACGTTTTATTCCTATCAGTTAAGTAACGGCCACGGGCTGCCTCATGACCCTTTTAAAGCCATTATAGCGCCGCGACCTATAGGCTGGATTGCCTCTGAAAACCAAAGCGGTATTGCCAATCTGGCGCCATACAGTTTCTTTAATGCCTTTAACGGTGCGCCACCAATTATTGGTTTCGCCAGCGTAGGCTTTAAAGACAGCGTAAGTAATATTAAGGCGACCGGTGAATTTTGTTGGAGCCTGGCAACACGGGAGCTGGCTGATGCCATGAATGCCTCCAGTGCTGGCGTGGATCCTGAGATAGATGAATTTGAGCTGGCCGGCTTGCAAAAGCGGTCATCCACGTTGGTCAGGGTGCCTCATGTTGCCGCCAGCCCGGCTTCCATGGAGTGTAAGGTGACCCAAATCATTCAGCTTAATGACATGCACGGTGAGGCTTGCGATACCTGGCTGGTGCTCGGTCAGGTGGTGGCGGTCCATATTCAGAAAGCGTATTTAAACGACGGCGTGTTTGATACGGCTGGGGCTAATTCGATTATGCGGGCCGGTGGCCCCGGCGATTATTTTGGTGTGTCGGCAGAGGCAAAATTCTTTATGGGGCGGCCTTAGCCCCCGCCTTTGCATAAGCGGTTACGGCCGCTCTGCTTTGCCTGGTAGAGCAGTTCGTCAGCGGCCTGCACCAGCGCCTCAACAGACTGCTCGCCGTTACCGGCTACTGCCCCCATACTAAATGTGACGGTAAGTTTATGTTCACCGGCGGTGATGTCGCGAATTTCTTCCTGCATACGGCTAAACAACCCGTCTACGGCATCGAGGCGGGTGTTGGTCATTATTATAAGCCATTCCTCACCGCCCCAGCGCCCGAGCCTGTCTTGCTGGCGGATCAGCGTATTGGTGCGCCGGGCAAATTCGGTTAATACTATATCGCCGGCATCATGACCGTAGGTATCATTGATTGTCTTAAAGTGATCGATATCGGCCAGCGCCACCACAAAAGGCTGGCCAAGCTGTTTGCTGCGGTCTGCCACCTGTCTGGCAAACAGCTGGATCGCCCGGCGATTTAATACCTGCGTGAGGCCATCGGTATTGGCGAGTTTTTCAAAATGCACTGCTGCCTTGCGTTTTTTTACAAACAATAAGGTGAGTACTGCCAATGCCAGAATGGCTGAAACCAGTGCCAGCAGGTAGATAAGTCGCTGCTGATTTTGCTGCTCAGCTGCCAGTGCCTGTAAACGGGATTGCTGGCGTGCCTGCTCAAGCTCCCGGGCCTGGCTAACCATCTGAAAGCCGGCATACTCTCTGGCCAGCGCATTATTGCGGGCCAGTTCCTGGTTCAGCGCGAGGGCCTGCTGCAATGTTGCAGTAGCCTGCTGCCAGTTCTGACTGACAGTGGCTCGCTCGACCTCTAACTTAAGTACCGGTAACTGCTCTTTGAGGCTGAGCTGATTGGCAGAAAAAGCCAATAGTTGTTCTACAGCATGTGGTGAAGGCGGGTTGTCTGTTTCCAGCAGGTATAAACGAATCAATACTGCTTTGGCGTCTAACGCTTCAGCTAACAGGTATGCCTCTTCGAGCAGCGCTTGAGCAGCCGGTTGGTCATTCTCTTCCAGCGCCTGGCGAACTAATGCTTCCAGGGCATGCAGTTTGACCAGCGTTTGCGGCAGGGCTGAGTAATCATCGAGGACGGCAAGGGTGTCTGCAAGCTGTTGCTGGGTTTGCGGGATATGCCATAACAGCGATGCAGCGCGAACCCGAATGTAGTGAGCCGGATGCGTAAGCAATGGCAGCAGTAATTCCCTCACCGACTGATAAAACTCTATCTCGTAGTGAATATCTGCAACCGCCAGGTTAATAGCCGCCATATCATCGGCGGCGTTTACAGCCGCGGGAAGAAGTTCTGTGCTAATAATGTGGCTTATCGACAAGGCTTGTTTGTATTCGCCGGTATGCAATGAATAAAGGGCCATCAGGTGGTAATAAGCCGCCTGTTGCCGGCGAGGCAGCGAAGTGAAATCCCGTAGCAGTAATCGGTTAAACGCCTGTTGGGCTGAATCCCCGTTGTTACGGCGATGGATAAAAGTAAACAAGGTTGCCGCATCGGCAATAACCTCAATGTCAGGCGAGAGAGTGCTTGCGCAATGTTGAGCAATATCAGTGTTGATTGCCTGTACTTCACTAAGATGCAGAGAATCCAGCGCGGCCGTTAATTTGCTGGCGAATTGCAACGCGCTTAAACACTGCGAGTTTGTAGCCTGAGCGGCAGCCTGATTGTTAAGCAGCGCCAGTGCAGCAAAAACAAAACAACCAAATCGCAACAAAGCTCTCTCCGTTGGGTAGCGTTTACTTAATTGTCCTAATTACTCTTATAGTGGCAGTCGCCAGTTTCACTTCGGCAAGAAACAAGGTCAGTGCTGAAATTAACAATAGCATTGTCAGAATAAAAAGGGTGACAACCAGCACATTAAGTCTGACCTGCCATAGCTCCCCGGCAAATAAACTCATTATCACGCCACACACCATTACCGCAGACGCAGTACAAAAACCGATGGACCAGTTGATTAACTTAACCCGGCGCCATAACAAAATGATCTCCCTGCGTAAGCGGGTGTTTTGCTCTGCTTCTGTCTGACTGTTCATTTCTTTTTCGGCTGAACGAACCCGGTCGGTAATGCGCCCCAGTCGCCCGGACATGACGTTAAGAAAGCCGGCGATACCAGCGAGTAAAAATACCGGGGCAACGGCAATTTCAATCAGGGTCGACAGTGACGGGATCAAAGCTTCCATTTTTTCTTATTTAAAGCGCACAATTTGGCTTTTATACCACAGTTAGTCAGGCCGGTGCAGTTTAGATATCCATTTGCTGCGATGATCAGTAATGTTGCTAATTGGCCGGGCCGTTAACCCGGCCTTAACCCTGTGATTTTTTACACTGGATGCATGAAAGAAATTAAGGTGTTCTCATGCGTCATTCCATTGTGTTCATAACCCTGTTACTGAGTCTCAGTGGCTGTGCCACTCAGTACACAGCGGACTACAGCGAAAAAGCTGCACAGCAAACCAATAAAATTGAGGCCTGGCAGGGGCCGGTGGCCGGGGCTGAAGCCGTATCATTAATAACGGATCTGGTCAGCTCGGCAGACATTAAAGTGCTTATTAATGAAGCACTTCAAAACAATCCGGGAATACAGCAGCAATATGTGGTGCTTAAAACGGCCCAGGTAGCCCGCAGCAGTGCCAATGCTGACCGGTTGCCCAGTATGTCAGCAGGGTTAAGCGGCAATCGCCAGGAAACCAGCGATGCCCAGTATACCGGCAGTCTGGATATTAGTTGGGAACTGGATCTGTGGCAAAAGCTGGGTGATAACGTCGCGGCGGCCGACTGGGCTGTTGCGGCCAGTGAAGCCGATGTTAAGGCTGTACAAAATGAACTGGCCGCCCAGGTGATTAGAGCCTATGTCCAGGTGAGTTACTACCAACAATTAATTGCTATTGAACAAAGTCGTCTGGACTTACTAAATAATAACGAAGAGTTGATTAAACAGCGGTATCGTACAGGCTTGGGTGAATTAGAGGATCTGGATACCGCCCGGACCTCTTCTGCATCGAGCCGGGCAGACATTGCTGCCTACCAGCAATCTTTAGGTGAATCCGTGCGAGCACTGGGGGTTTTGCTGGGACGCTCGCAGCTTACTATAAACGACATCAGTCTGCCGGATTCACTCCCCGATGTCATGCTGCCTCTGCCGGGATTACCTGAGCAAAACCTGTCGCAGCGCCCGGATTTAATGGCGGCATATGCAAACATTAAAACCCGGGAGTATGAAACAAAAGCGGCTTATAAAGCTCTGCTACCCTCTGTCAATCTGTCGGCAGCGTTAACTGATATCGCAAGCACCCCTGCTCAGGCATTACTCACTAATCCGGTCTGGAGTTTACTCGGACAAATTACGGCCCCCTTGTTTCAGGGCGGGGCATTACGCGCCAGTATCGATACCAGTGAATTAGCCGTGTTGAATAGCTGGTGGGGCTATCAAAGTACATTGCTCACAGCCGTGCAGGAGGTCGAGGATGCGCTCAGTCAGGAGCAAAGCCTTACCCTGCAGAGCGTCGCAATCAATGAGGCGTTGGCGAATGCTGAGCGTAGTTCTGAAAACTACACCAGCAAATACCGTCAGGGGCTGGCCGACGTTCTCGACCTGCTGACGGTGTATCAGCAAACCTACAATCTCAAAGCTCAGCTTTTGCAACTGCATTTTAACCAACTGAGTAACCGCATTGATTTAGGCCTGGCTCTGGGCCTTGGAGTGTAACTATGACACCGGTAAAAAAACGAATCTTTGGCACTGTCATCGCGGCAGGCATTCTGGGCGTTACGGTGATGTCTGTTTTTGGGCAGACTGGCCCGGCAGGAGGTCCTCCGGGAGGCTCTGTTAAAGGCGCTGCGCCTGCAACTGAAAAGGCTTCCCTTGTGGCATTAACACCGGTGCAACAGCAGGAAGCTGCCGTGGCTAATGTTGGTGTTGTAGCAGTCTCCACCGCTTCGCATCAGGCCCTGGTAAATGGCTATGGCGAGGTGACATCCCGGTATGTGTTATCGCTGACTTCTCAGGTTAGTGGCGAAGTAACGCGCTTAGCGGAGCACTTTGAAACCGGTGCCAGATTTCGTAAAGGTGAAGTCATGGCTTACCTGAATGACACGGTTTATCAACAAGCCGTTACTACAGCCAAAGTGGCGGTGGAAGAAGCTAAGGTTGCCCTGGAAGAAGAGCGTTTGCAGGGATTGCAGGCCAGGCAAGAGTGGACGCGCTCAGGATTAGAGGGTGAACCGACTTCTGCTCTGGTATTACGTGAACCCTACTTAAAAGCAGCGCAGGCAGCACTGGATGATGCAAAAGCACAGTTAAGTAGTGCTGAGCGGGATCTGGCGTTAACGCAAATCGTTGCGCCTTTCGATGCAGTCGTAGTTTCCCGTGATATTCAGCCCGGAAGTTATATTCAGGCTGGTGGCGCGGTAGCAAGCTTATATTCTGTTGGCGAGGCCGAAATCGCTATTCCTTTGTCTGCAGCCCAATGGCGTAATTTACCCCAAAGTGAAAATGCGGGCTGGAATGTGTCAGTCACCGACATGGATGGCATTAATCACTGGACTGGCAAAGTGGTACGAATTGAACAACATCTTGATACAGCCAGTCGCCAGCGCTCTGCCATTGTCCAGGTTAACAATCCGCTGGATCAGGAGATCCCTTTGTACTTCGGTTCTTACGTTAGTGCTCAGATAGCGGGTAAAACCTGGAATAATATCTGGCAAATTCCGGCCAGCGCGGTCTCGCAAAAACAGGAAATCTGGTATGTGGATGACAACAACGAACTGGCGAAAGCGTCGCCGGATGTGCTCTTTCAGGATAAAGACTATGCCTATATTCAGCCGGTTAACGGTTTGACAGAAGCTGAAATAGTGGCGCGTCCGTTAAACAGTTATCTGGTGGGCACCAGAGTGCGCCCACTGGCCGAAGGAGTGCAGTAATGGCTGATTCACAGCGGGGCGTGATTGCCTGGTTTGCGCAAAACCCCATAGCGGCAAACTTGCTGATGCTATGCATCATTATTGCGGGGGTATTGTCGGCCAGTGAACTTCGCAAAGAAGCGTTTCCCAGCATGGAACCGCGCTTTGTGACGGTATCAATGACTTACGACAGTGGCGATGCAAAACAGGCTGAGGAAGGTATTGCCATTAAAATCGAAAATGCGCTTGAATCCGTGCCTGGTATTAAGCGTATGACGTCAACATCAACGGCTTCCGGTAGCTCAGTACAGGTCGAAAAAGAAACTGACTATGACCTTGAAACCCTGATGACAGACGTGAAAAACAAGGTCGACGCCATTTATAATTTTCCGTCGGACGCTGAAAAAGCCGTTATCTCAAAAGGCCGTCGTCAGGATCATGTGATCTGGGTGCAACTGTATGGTGACGCTGATCAGGCTTCACTACAGCAACTCGGGGAGCAGTTAGAGCGTGAATTGCTGGCAAAGGATGGTATCAGTCAGGTCGAAGCCAGTTCCTATGTTGACCATATGATGTCGGTAGAAATTGATGAAGCGCGATTGCAGGCTTATGGCCTTACTCTGACTGATGTGTCTGATGCGATTAATGCGGAGTCATCCACTGCCCTGACGACCAGTTTGCGCAATAAAGAAAAGGTGATTCGATTAAAAGCGTCAGAACAGGCTTACTACACCGGTGACTTTGCCAGTATTCCACTGCTGGCCGATGCTTCAGGCACGTATCTGACGGTGGGCGATGTGACCAATATCGAAGACATGTTTGCTGACGATGCCTATAAGCTGTCCCGTTACAACGGTAAAAACGGCTACGGTATTCAGGTGATCATGGACGAATATGGCGATGTGGAAAACATTGTCGAGCAAACCAATGAACTGGTAGCAGACTGGCACCAACGGGGATTGTTACCCGATGGTGTTGAGCTGGAAACCTGGTATGACCGCAGTACATTAATTACAGAGCGCCTGGACTTACTCACCAAAAACGCAGTGACCGGTATTGCCATGGTGTTTGTGGTGCTGGCAGTGTTTCTTAATCTGAGAGTCGCATTCTGGGTCGCTGCAGGTTTACCGTTCATCCTGTTCGGTACCTTGTTTTTCATGACCGACCGCTTTACCGGTTTAACCCTTAATGAAATGACGACCTTTGGTTTCATCATGGCGCTGGGGATTGTGGTTGATGACGCCGTAGTCGTGGGGGAAAGTGTGTACTCTACACGTCAGAAATATGGTGATTCAATACACAATACCATACTGGGCACATTGAAAGTGGCTGTGCCTACACTGTTTGGTGTTTTCACCACGGTAGCGGCGTTTGCTGCGCTTTCTAATATCTCAGGTGGCCTGGGCAACTTGTATTCTCAGTTTGGTCTGGTGGTCACAATCTGCCTGTTGTTATCCGTGGTGGAGTCAAAAATCATTTTGCCTGCTCACCTGGCTCATCTTCCCACCCAGAAGAAAAAATCAGGTGGTATTTCAGGTTTGTGGGGCAAGGTGCAGGATGGCGCAACCAAAGGCCTTCGTTGGTTTAGTCTGGTGTTGTACCGTCCAGTATTAAAATACGCGCTGAATTTCCGCTATGCCGTGATCCTGTTGTTTGTGGCGTTATTCGTACTGGTTATTGGCATGCCGATGAATGGCACGGTTCGGGTTGGTTTTTTCCCAAGTTTATCCGGGGATACAGTGAGTGCCGAAATGTCCCTGCAAAGTGATGCCAGCTATGGCCAGAACGAACGGAATATGCAGTGGCTGGAAACCTCACTGAATAAGGCTGACCAGCAGTTAATGGATAAATATCATTCAGATGTGTCTGGCATCAGTAGTCTTCAGGTGATGGCCAGTGGCGATCAGAGTGGCTCTATTACCGTAGAGCTGAAAAAAGACAAGGTGTACTCACTAGATGAACTGGCCAGTGTGTGGCGAGAGCTCGCCGGCACCCCTGAGGGCGTTAAGCAGCTCAAGATTCAGTCGCGCCGGGAAATGGTAGATGCCTTTAAAGTAGAGTTAAAAAGCGTAAGCGATGAAACCCTGTTGCTTGCAGAGGAAGCATTCAGAGAAGCCCTTAGCCAAACGGATGGGGTAACCAGTGTAGAATCTTCGTTAACCCCGGGTGAAGCCATGATGCGTTTTGAGCTGACGCCGCAAGGTCGCGCGATGGGTATGGATACGGCCAGCTTATCCCAACAGCTGTTACAGGCCTTTGGTGGCGACATTGTTCAGCGCTATCTGCGTAATAAAAACGAAGTGAAAGTGCGTGTACGTTACCCCGAAGAGAAGCGCAGTAATCCGGCCGATATTCTTAATGCCAAGGTGCGTCTGGATGACGGAACCGTGGTGCCATTGAATGTTGTAGCGCAAATTATTCCCGATACCCAACAAAAACAAATTACCCGCATTGACGGACTCAGAGCCTTAACTGTTTCCGCGTCTGTAAATGCTGACGTCATTACGGCTACAGAGCTGGTGAATATCATGAATGAAACGCTGGTAACGCAACTGACGCTCCAGCATTCTGATCTCGCCATTCATTTTGCCGGTGAAGCAGAGCAACAGGAAGAAACAACTTCATCCATGCAGACGCTGACCATCGTGGCATTACTGGCGATTTATGCGCTCCTGGCGATACCGCTTAAGTCCTATATTCAGCCGCTAATCATTATGGCGGCGATCCCCTTTGGGATTGTCGGCGCGATACTGGGCCACTGGAGTAATGGCCTGATGATTAGTCTGTTATCCATGCAGGGGATTCTGGCGTTAAGTGGCGTTGTAGTGAATGATTCACTATTACTGGTGTCCCGGTTTAACGAGTTACGACGCGCTGGCCGGCCTGCTAAGGCCGCTATTATGGATGCTTGCCACGGGCGGTTACGGGCTATATTGCTTACCTCGTTCACCACGTTTGCGGGTTTGTATCCTATTTTAGGTGAAACCTCTAAACAGGCGCAGTTTTTAATCCCTGCTGCGGTATCCTTAGGCTATGGTATTCTGTTTGCGACCTTTATTACTTTGTTACTGATACCAGCGCTGACCCTGATAAACGAAGATGCCCGCATATTAATTGAACACGTCAGCGCCCGTTTCAGTAAACCAACGGAACGTCTGGTACATGATCAAACTGTTACTCGTTGAAGATGATCTTGATTTAGCCGGTAATATTATTGATTACCTTGAGCTTGAAGACATGTTGTGTGACCACGCCAGTAATGGCGTGGCTGCACTTACACTGATGTCAGAAGGCTTCTATCAGGCCATTGTGCTGGATATAAATTTACCGAAGCTGGACGGATTACAGGTGTGCGCGCGGGCCCGCGAACAAGGTAATGATACGCCTATCATTATGCTGACCGCACGTGACCAGTTAAGTGATAAGGTTGTCGGGTTTGAGCAAGGTGCTGATGACTATCTGGTTAAACCCTTTGCAATGGAAGAACTGGTGGTGAGGCTTAAGGCGTTAGCAAAGCGTCGTAGCGGCCAGCAAACGCAGTTAACAGTTGGCCCGTTGCAACTGGATGTGAGTCATAAAACCGCTAAATTCGGCGCGGAACTCCTGAAATGCTCACCTACTGCGCTGGCTATTCTAGAACAACTAATGCGGGCTTACCCTAACCCGGTAAACCGCCAGACACTGATTGCCAGTGTCTGGGGAGAGGAAAGTCCGGACAGCAACAGTTTAAAAGTGCACATGCATAACCTGCGTAAATCTTTGTTGGTGTGTAATGAACAGGTGAGTATTAATTTTATGGCAAATAGCGGGTTTCAGTTAGACATTAGGAAGGAGAGCTGATTTGGCTGCCATGGAGCTGAGTTTACGCCGTTATGTGTTGTTATCACTATTGGCAGTAGTTGGCATCATGATTGTGGTGTTTACGGTGATGTCGGCTAAACAGTTCCTCGATGGCATGGATGGCATGCTGCGCGGCACTATGATTAGCATCGCCCGCGACAGCAGTGTCAACGCCGGCCATCCTGTTAAAGCATTAAACTTCACTATTGCTGCAGATTGGCAGGACCTGCCGAAGCAAACCCGTCAGCGTTTCAATCCCAGCCAGTTAGTCCCGTTTCGGTTGTACAAAGACATCAAACGTCATTCCATTTTTCATCGTCCGGACGAAGCTCACTTTGTAATGCTGGTGGATTTTGAGGAACAACAGCCTGTTTATGTCAGCCAGTCTTTTACACCCAGAGAACCCGGCGATGAACCCCCATTCAGAATGACCAGAGAAGCCTGGTTGTTGATTATAGGTTTAATGGTATTGCTTGCTTTTACTGCATTGGTTTTATTTATGATCCGAACTATCGCTAACCCGGTGGAACGATTACAAAAGTGGGCCGATGGTGTAGGAAAGGGCGGCGAGTTAACACCTCCGCCGGGTTTTCGGTATACCGAGCTCAATACGCTGGCAAGTTTGTTTTATCAGGGCATGTTATCTGTCAAACAAAGTGTAAGACGCGAGCAGGAATTTGTGCGCCATGCCAGTCATGAATTACGCACCCCTATTGCAGTTATCCGTAGTAGCATGGAACTTATTGCCAGAGTAAGAAAAGAAGCGCCGGCAGATAAACTAAGTAAGCCTCTCAAGCGTATCGACAATGCCTCGCACACCATGGTGGATTTAACCGAAACATTGCTGTGGTTAACCAAGGCAGATAAGGGCTCGCTGACCACTTCTGTCATTCAACTTGATGAACAAATCGGCAAAGTCACAGAAGAACTGACTTATTTACTAGAGGGTAAAGAGATTGCTCTGACTGTTGAAACTCAGCCTTATAAAATTACCCAAAACGCCACCGCGCTGCGCATTGTGCTGGGCAATTTGATTCGCAATGCATTTCAGCATACCCAAAATGGCAAGGTTACCATTGTGCAAGAGGCGGACAAGGTAACCATCACCAACGTTGAGCACCGTCACGACGATTTTGTCAGTAACAAGGAAGAACTGGGTTTTGGCCTTGGATTAAAGATGGTTAATGACCTAAGCGCGTTTTTAGGGTGGTCATATGAGTACGGTAAAGGCGACGACGGCAAATACACCGTTGTGATCAAAGTCTCATAATGACCATAATACCGGTCAAACTTAAGTTAAGGCGATTAGACTACGATGAATGAACTGGTAGATGCCGGGGACTATTACGAAGAAACCTTTAAAGGACTGATATGGAATGATAAGCGGCTATCCGGCGCAAGCTTTGAAGAATGTGAATTCATCGATTGCGATTTCTCCGCCAGTCAGTTCCGGAGTTGCAAGTTTACTCACTGTGATTTTAAGCGCTGTAATTTAAGTTTAGCGGATTTTTCTAACAGCCCGCTTTTTGCAATGTCTTTCAGTGATTGCAAACTGGTGGGGGTCGACTGGACGAAAGCTGACTGGCCGCAATACTATCGTGATTTTGAGCTTAAGTTTCAGCGTTGCCTGCTTAACGACGCGTCCTTTTACGGCCTCACCCTGAATGAACTGGTGCTGGATGAATGCAGGGTGCATGATGCTGACTTTCGCGAAGGCAACTTTGCCGACAGCAAGATGACCCTCTGCACCTTTGATCGCAGCTTGTTTATGCACACTAATCTAGAGCGTGTTGATTTTAGCGATTCTACCGGGTGTTCCATCGATGTGCTGGCTAACGAGCTCAAAGGCGCCACCTTTTCCAGTTTCGAGGCAGTGCACTTACTGGAGTCCTTAGGCATAGTGCTGGTGGATTAGGGCAAGTCCGGCAGCGTTACAGACTGCATATCCAAATATCTGCCGCTTAGAGGTATAATGCCGGGAAACCTGTATTAGAGGACTCCTTATGGCCACCGCTGCCGCAGTACACATTCTGGTAAGAACCGAAAAAGAAGCGCAACTACTTCTAGCCCAGCTCAAAAAAGCCAAGGGTAAAAACTTTGCCGCTCTTGCCCGTAAGTTTTCAATTTGCCCTTCTGCTAAACGAGGCGGTGACTTAGGTGAGTTTAAACGTGGCCAGATGGTAAAGCAGTTCGACGATGTGGTATTTAAAAAAGATATCCTCACCATCCACGGCCCGGTAAAAACCAAGTTTGGTTATCACCTGATCAAAACCCTGTATCGCAACGACTAAAGTATGGCGCTAACCATCCGCGAAATTGACTGGCAGGATACCTTGTCAGTCAGGCATCAGGTGCTGTGGCCGGATAAACCCGTCTCGTTTTCCCGGGTCGATGGAGATGAAACCGCTACCCACTACGGGGCATTCACCGATGGGATACTGGTTTGTGTGGCATCGATTTACCTGAGCGAGGATAGCGCCAGGCTAAGAAAGTTTGCGACACTGCCAGACTATCAGAGCCGGGGAATTGGCAGTAAGGTTCTCGCTAAGGCCATAGAACAACTCAAACACCAAAATATCAAACGCTTCTGGTGTGACGCCCGAACCACGGCAACGGCTTTCTATCAGAAGTTTGGACTGTCAGTGGAAGGCCGTGAGTTTGTTAAATCAGGGGTAAGTTACTTTCGCATGAGCGTTAGCTGGCCCGAAGCTAACTGACTACTGAAGAGTAAAATACTTGCCCCGATAGTCTCACTCAACAAGCCCCCCGGGAACTACTGTGCACTGCAATAATGCAGCCTGACAAACTTGTCATGCTGCTTGCCATTATTGGCAGATAACTTTCCGTGCAGATGTAAATAAAATGTTGAAAGTGTGGCAGTTTTTACTCTGAAATCAGCCAAAACAGGGACTTTATACCAAAAATATAAGCTGCTTTTAGTTTTCCTTGAACAGGCATAAAGGTTGCTTTGTAGTATGTGTTTCTTCTTCATCATTTTCGGATACTCATACTATGGATATTAAAAAACTCGTTCTGGCCGTCGTGATTGGCGGCGTGACAACCACAGCTATGGCAGTGGATAAAAATGCGGTACGTACTCAGGCTAAAATGATGCACGGACCGATCCCGGCAACGATGCCTGGTGCAGAGGCGGATTCTCCGGCATTAATCGATTTGGGCGAACGGCTGTACTTCGAAACGGCGTTATCAGCCGACGGTACTCAGTCTTGTAACACCTGTCACCGCATCGATGGTGGTCGGGGCGGCGTCGATAATGAGGCAACCTCACTCGGCGTGAAAGGGGGGCGAGGCGATCGTAATTCGCCGTCTGTTTGGAACGCCGGTTTTCATGTGGCGCAGTTTTGGGATGGCCGCGCTGCCGATCTCGCTGCGCAGGCCAAAGGGCCTATTCTCAACCCGGTAGAAATGGCGGTACCGGATGAGCAAACGGCGGTAAGCAATCTCAAAGAGGAAGGTTACGAAGCACTGTTTGCAGAAGTTTTCGAAGGCGAAGCCGAGCCTCTTACTTACGACAATGTGGCGAAAGCCATTGGCGCTTTTGAGCGCACGCTGATTACCGTGGATCGTTTCGATAAGTTCCTGGCCGGCGACGATACCGCCATGACCGAAACTGAACTCAAGGGCTACCAGACTTTTGTGCAATCGGGCTGTGCTTCCTGTCACAATGGCGCGCTGTTTGGTGGTTCCATGTACATGAAAATGGGCCTGATTAACGCGTATGAAAACACCCACGACCTGGGGCGTTTTGCAGTAACCAACAACCCGGCTGATAAATATGTCTTTAAGGTGCCAAGCCTGCGTAATATCACTAAAACCGCGCCCTATTTTCATGACGGAGCGGTAGCCGGGCTGGATGAGGCGGTTGCACAAATGGCATGGATGCAGTTAGGCCGTAAGCTGAGTGATCAGGAAGTGTCTGAAATCGTGGCTTTCCTGGGTGCTCTGGAAGATACCCATACCATCACTGTTAAGTACTTAAACAGCGGCGCTGAGGTTGGACAGTAATACTTTGAGGTAGCTCCCTTCAGGGAGCTACTTTACTTCTGTAGCCAGCGAGTCGGCGATATCAGGTTTGGCTCGTTGGGTCTTCTTCGCTTTTTTAAGTGGCGGGCACAAGTCGTCGTTATTGTAATAAACAATACACTCCAGGCACTGCACACACTCGTTGTAGTCTACCTTACCCTCTGGCGTAATCGCCTTAATGTCGCACTTGTGATAGCACATGGTGCAGGGCTTACCGCACTCTTTGCGGCGGGTTAACCATTCAAATTTGTGGAAGTAGCCCAGTACTGCCAGTCCGGCACCTAACGGGCAAACGTAACGGCAGTAGAATTTATTGATAAACAAACCGAGCCCGAGCAGTACCAGGGTGTAGAGCACAAATGGCCAGTAGCGCACAAAATGCAGGGTAATGGCGGTTTTAAACGGTTCTACTTCGGAGAGCACTTCGGCAGCCGACAGAGAGTAATAAGAGGTAGCGGCCAGGCCGATTAAAACAGCGTATTTAATCCACCACAGACGGCGGTGCAGAGAGAAGGATATTTTGTACTGGCGAATGCGGAAGCGCTTTGCGACCCAACCGACCATTTCCTGCAGGGCCCCAAAAGGGCATAGCCAGCCACAGAAAATCCCGCGGCCAACAATAAACAGGCTGATAAACACATACAGCCACAGAATAAACAACACCGGGTCCATCAGGTACACCTGCAAATCAAAGCCATTGATAAAGCTTTGCAGAATAGGGTAGATGTTGACAATCGACAGTTGCCCCTGGGCGTACCAGCCAATAAAAAACAGGGTGAAAAACATAAAGCCCCAGCGCACCTTACGAAATAGTGCTTGGTTAGCAGACAACTTGTGCTGGAAGGCAAAGATGGCGGTAACAGCAATCAGGCTCAGCACTAAAATGGTAATGGTATGCCAGCGCATCTTCCACACTCTTACCCATGCCGGTAGTGGCTCTTCCATCACCTCTACCTCGGCGATATCAAACAGGGTTTCAGGCAGGGCATAGTCGCTGGAAAACTGCGCCTGTTGTTTGATGAGGTGGTTCTTCGCCACCTCGACATTCAGATTCAGCTGCATTGGCACACTGGGGTTAAAGCCTGATTGTGTATTAACCGCGAACAGCTGCAAATCTTCTGTAGCGGCAATATCGCCCTGTAGCGCCTGTGGCTCGAAACTAAAAAAGTTGAGGTCGCGCATGGCGAACGGCAGTTCATTTTGCGTCAGGCTTACCTGGCTGGGCACCGTGCCGGGCTTAAAGTCGGCATCGAGGTAGCTGAAGTAGCCTTCCGACATCACCATAAACGCCTGCTCATTAGGCTTTAGCATTGACTGCAGGCGATTAAAGGCGTCCTCTCCTAGCAGGTTACGACCGATGAGCGGTGAATTCAGGTACGCGTAATACACCGTGAATTTATCGTTAAAGTCGGTGTCGAAGGTCTCTGACGGGTAATCATCCAGGTCGCTGCCGAGTGCATCCTCAAAGCTTTCACGACTGATCTGCCACTCTTTCAGGTAGCCCTTATCGAGCAGCTGAGCCGTGGTAAGGGGCTCGTAATTATCCTGCTTAGCAGTGGCCGCTGGAGCGCTGGCAAAGCCGGTGAGCTTGTTTCTGGCAACCTGTAGCGCAGAGAGTAACACCGTGTCACTCATAACAATTACCGACACGGTGGCTTTAGTAACGCCATCAACGTGTACGGTGTTGTCGTTTGGATTCGTGTCGTTAGACGCGCTGTCGACGATGACGCGGTTAGACACGTTCTGACCAATGTATTGGTCGAGAAATTTCAGCATGGGTTCTGGCCCCAGGCCGTGTAAAAAAATAGGTTCGTGATGGTGGAGAATATCGATGCCGACAATATTGCCTTCCACATCGATGCCTATCAGCAGGTTAATGCGGTCGCCGGAAAAGCCGGGTAGCTCTACCAGGTCGTTGCTTTGAAACGCGTAACCAAGGAGTTCCTGTAACTGATAAACGGGGTAAACGGGATAGTCAGCTTGCTTTTCGCCAATTACTGTAGCTTTGGGAAATAACTGCTGGATTCTTTCTGGTGTAATCGTGTTGTCGGCAAAGGCCTGTTGAGTAGGAACAAGGCAGGTAAACAACACAAGACAAAGTGTAAAGACAACGTGTTTCATCAGACTCCCTTCACCGGGTGGGGCAAGTAGCGATGACTAAACTACCTACCCCGAGGAGAAAAAACGCGACAAACCCGGTGGGACTAGAACGGTTTGTCGCGGTGCCTCTTAGCTACGAGGCAATTTGAACGTCCAGACAGTACCACCCTGGTTAATGTCTTTAACTTTCTTGGCAACTTCACCACCCCACAGAGGAACGGCGCCACCCCATCCAGATACGATGCTCAGGTATTGCTCACCGTCCTGTTCCCAAGTGATTGGAGAACCAACGATGCCTGAACCAGTATTGAACTTGTAAACCACTTCACCAGTTTTGGCGTTGAAGCCGTACAGGTAGCCTTCAGGTGTACCAGTAAATACCAGGTTACCTGCAGTGGCTAACACACCGCCCCACAGAGGCGCGTTGTTTTTGAATTCCCAAACAATTTCACCGGTTTTAGGGTCAACGGCTTTAAGTGAACCGATGTGGTCGTAGATAGGTTTGATAGTGAAACCAGAACCCATGTACGCAGCACCTTTTTTGTAGTTAACTGGCTCATTCCAGATGACCATGCCCCATTCGTTTGAAGGCACGTAGAACAGACCAGTGTCCTGGCTATAGGCCATAGGCATCCAGTTTTTACCACCTAAGAATGAAGGTACGGCCCATACGGTTTTACCTTTTTTACCGTCTTCACTTTCAGCCGGGTTGCCAGGACGCATTGCTTCGTCGTAAATCGGACGACCATTTTTGTCCAGACCTTTGGCCCAGGTGATGCCGCTTACAAATGGGAAGCCACGAATGAAGTCGCCATTTTCACGGTTCAGAACATAGAAGAAGCCGTTACGGTCAGCCGTTGCTGCTGCTTTTACGGTTTTGCCACGATCTTTGTAGTCAAACGCGATTAATTCGTTAACACCGTCGAAATCCCAACCATCGTGTGGTGTGGTCTGGAAGTGCCATACGATCTTACCGGTGTCAGGGTCGATAGCCAGACGCGAAGAGCTGTACAGGTTATCACCAGGACGTAAGTGAGAGTTCCACGGCGCAGGGTTACCAGTACCCATAAAGATCAGGTCCTGATCCGGGTCGTAAGTGCCGCCTAACCAGGTTGCTGCACCACCGGTTTTCCACAGGTCGCCAGTCCAGGTTTTGTTTGCTTCACCACCAGTGATGCCGTTTTCTTTACCGTTCAGGTAACCCATGTGACCTTCAACAGTAGGGCGCGACCATACCAGTTCACCGGTTACTGCATCACGGGCTTCAACTTTACCCACGATACCGAATTCACCACCGGAAATACCGGTTACTACCATGCCTTTAACAATCATAGGCGCAGCAGTAAATGAATAACCCGCCTTGTAATCGCCCAGAGTTTTGCGCCATCTTGGCTTACCGGTTTTCTGGTCAAGTGCTACCAGTTTGGCATCCAGAGTACCGAAGATAACTACGTCATCATATAACGCCGCACCACGGTTGATTACGTCACAGCAAGGCATGATGCCGTCGGGTAAACGAGCTTCCCATTGCCATAATTCGTCACCGGTTTCTACGTCGATAGCGTAGATACGAGAGTAAGAAGCGGTAACGAACATAATGCCGTCTTTAACCAGTGGCTGTGATTCCTGACCACGTTGTTTCTCACCACCGAAAGAAAAGGCCCAAACCGGACTCAACTTCTTAACGTTGCTAGTGTTCATTGTGTCGATTGGACTAAAGCGCTGTCCACGTGGACCAAGGCCATAGCTGACCACGTCACCTGGGGTTGCCTGGTCATTGACGATATCTTTATCTGTCACTTTGGCCTGGGCCATGCCAGTCATAGCACCTAGTGACAGGGTTAAACAGAACGCAGAGCTGAGTAAGCGGCCTGAAACTCTTTTACTTTTCATCAGATTTCTCCAGTGTTTCAACGGGGTTTGGTACCCTTTGTTACAACGTCCGCGGCTTGTTCATCAAAAAGCATGCGACTGTTGAGTGTTGTTTTCGTCCACTAGGTGAGTATAGAACACCATACTTACCTAAGAGTCCTCAGAATTAGTATCAGTCATCATTTTGTTAACAACCATTAAACCTTGGGTTATCATTTTTAGTTCGTTGGTAGTAATACTTCGCTGAAGGGCTTATATCTCGTGGCTTTGGCGGTGTATGAGAGGAGCGATAAATAATAAAAAAGGCCGAATTTTAAAGTGAAAAATAGCGGCCTTTCGAAATCTTGTAAAAAAAATGTAATGCTTATTCGGTGCGATGGTAATCGGGGATTTCGTAGCTCAGGCCGTACTCTAAAAACAGTGCTTCCATTTCGCCGTTTTTAATCATCGGTTCGGTGATTGCCTGGATTGCATAAGCCAGCTCCCGATAATCTGTCTTAACTGCCATGCCAATATCCCAAGACTTAATGCTCATAGCGGCCAGGCCGTCAGCACTGATGTCATATTGCTCGGGAAGCGGTGCAAATTCGGTTTTGTTAACGTCTCCCGAGGTACTCATGCCCCATTGCAACTGACCTTTCATTCCGGCCACTGCAGCCACTTTACCTTCCTGCAGCAGTTTGATGCCGTCAAAAACCGAGTCCACATGAACCAGCTTGTCACGCAGGCGGCCACCAAGGGTTGCACCGAGAAAGAAACTGGGTAGTGAATCAAGCTCTACGGCAACCGGTTCGTACTGGAATATGGCCAGGGTGCGAATATCATTGGTTTTTTCGTGGTCACGCAATAGTGCCCAGCTTTCCTGTTGATAGGGGCCGAACATCACTACCAGGTCATTCTTGGGCAAGCCGTAACCGTCAATGGCGTAGGCAAATTTACGATCGTAAGGCACCCGGAGCATTAAGTCGGCTTTCTGGCGGGTAATGATATGTCCTTTCCAGATCGCGTTGCGCAGGTCATCCTCGAGGTTTTCATCAGCGTTGATCCACATCCACTTTAGATCAACGCCCAGTCCCGCCGCTATGCGTTTACCTACCTCAATATCTACACCGGCAGGTTCGCCGTCCTTGAGATAGGAGTACGGGGGGAAGTTGTTGTAGACAGCAATGGTTATCTGGCCTTGCTCAAGAATATCCTCATAACTTTTAGCCATAACAGACGTGGCTATTAAACTACAAATCAGAAGAACAACTCTTACTACCATTACTGCCCCTTAACTATGTCTTGATCAGGTATGCGGCTTACTCTGGCACGCCGCGAGTTTCGATGTACGCTTTGATTGCCCACATTGCTTCCTGAGAAAGAATACCTTCAAACGGAGGCATGTAAACACGGCCATCAACTACCGCACCGTTACGGATACGTGTCATAAACCAACCGTCGGCTTCTTCCTGGCTGAAGAATTCAAACTCATCGTTTAGTTTACGCAGATCAGGCGTGATTCCGCCAGAGATAACTTCCAGACCGTGACAACGGGCACAATTCTGGTTGTAAGCTGAGTCACCGATTTTAATCGCCAGCTCATTGCCAGTGTAAGGGTTAGTCTTCAGCCACTCATCACCTAATTGTGGTAATTCACTGGTATCTACTGCTTGCGGCGTTACATCACCGTGAGCCATTGCATTAGCGGTTACCAGGGTCAGTACCGCCAGCATCGCGCTGCGCAAAATAGTTAAATACATCTTCATCTCGGTTTCTCCAAAAGCTGCCACATTGAGTTGTCATGCCGTTAAATGTTGCAGGAAAGTAAAAATAGTCATCAATAAGTTTTCATGTCTACAACAAAGCACAGGGTGAAAGTTAGGAGATCTGGGGTTTCCTTCCAATTGTACTTAGGTAGTAAACCTTTCATCCTTTTTGCTCATTTCAACTGTGTACAATCATGCTCTACTATTGCACCATAAGGTTAAAAAAGGGTTTTGTTTTTGAACATAAAAAAACGGATAAATTACAAATTTTACACCTGTTTAACGCGATTTTTGCAGCATGTTCGCGTCCTGACCGCGCTTGTTGTAGGTGGGGTTTTGATGCCTGCAGTGGCTAATGCCAAGGCACTAAATATAGATGTGATTTATGTTCAGCAATCATCAAACCAGGCTGCGCAGCCCTTATTACTTAAAAAAACGCCCGACAATCTCACCATCGCTGGTGCGGAACTGGCCATAAAAGACAGCAATACCACGGGACGTTTTTTAAAGCATCAATACAGCCTTTCTGGTGTAACCGGCGATAACAGCGAGGAAATTGTAGCGGCCCTTAAGCAACGTCTGAACGGACAGCCGGCTATCCTCCTCACAGACCTGCCCACGACTACGCTGAAAGTAGTAGCTGATTTAGCACTCGCCAACGGCAGTGTGATCATAAATGCCGGTGAAGCCGACAATAATTTACGTGTATCTCAGTGCCGTGGTGGGCTGTTACACACTTTGGCGAGTCGCGCGATGTTAACCGATGCCATGGCCCAGTTCTTTATGGCCAGACGCTGGCGGGAGTGGTTTGTGATCAGTGGTGGATCTGACACCGACAAAGCCTATGCTGAGTCAATTAACCGGTCAGCCAAACGCTTTGGTGCAAAGATAACCGAGCAGAAAACCTGGAGCTTCGATACCGATTTGCGCCGTAGTGCTCAGCGCGAGGTGCCGCTATTCACTCAGGGCGAAGATTATGATGTTGTGCTGGTGGCCGATGAGTCTGATTTGTTCGGCAACTATATTCCGAACAATACCTGGTTACCCAGACCGGTTTCGGGCACCCATGGGTTAACCCCAACAACCTGGCACTGGGCCCTTGAGCAGTGGGGCGCTACCCAGTTACAAAACCGTTTTTACGAACAATTTGGGCGCGAAATGCTCGACAAAGATTATGCAGGATGGCTGGCAGTGCGGAGTATCAGTGAAGCGGTTACCCGCACCCAATCCAATGACCCTAAAGCCCTTTACTCGTATCTGATGAGCAATGATTTTGAGCTGGCCGCGTTTAAGGGCCGCAAGCTGAGCTTTCGGCCCTGGAACGGCCAGTTGCGGCAACCGATTCCATTGGTGCACCCGAAAGGTTTGACCTCTCTGTCGCCGCAGGAAGGGTATCTTCACCCAAGCACTGACTTAGATACGCTGGGATTCGACAAGCCAGAATCACGCTGTGATATGGCTTACTAAAAGGTGGTAGAAGTATGCGTTTATTAGTTTTAGCAGCCGGCTTGTTAACGGCACTGGTGAGTCAGGCTGAGGTGGCTTACGTTTCCAATGAAAAGAGCGATACGTTAACCCTCATCGATGTGGATAAACTGGAAGTCATCGATACGCTGGACGTAGGAATGCGCCCCCGAGGCATTATCTTCAGCCAGGATTATAAATACCTGTATATTTGCGCCAGCGAATCCGATGCCGTGCAGGTCATGGATCTTGCGACCCACAAAATCATACATAACCTGCCATCCGGCGAAGACCCTGAGCAGTTTGCCTTGCATCCGAATAACCGTCATTTGTATATCGCGAATGAAGACAGCGCAGTGGTTACCGTTGTCGATACCGTAGACCGTACCGTTATCGCGCAAATTGATGTGGGCATAGAACCGGAAGGTATGGCGGTTAGCCCTGACGGAAAGTGGGTCATCAACACTTCGGAAACCACCAATATGCTGCACTGGATCGACGCCAGTACTCACGAGTTGGTGGACAATACCCTGGTCGATCAGCGTCCGCGCCATGTTGAATTCAGCAAGTCTGGCGAAAAAGTCTGGGCGTCGGCTGAAATTGGCGGCACGGTGGATGTGATCGACACTGCTTCCCGTAAACTGATTAAGAAAATCGGGTTCAAAATTCCTGGTGTACACGGTGATAAAATTCAGCCGGTAGGCATTAAACTTACCGATGATGGTAAATATGCCTTTGTAGCGCTTGGTCCGGCAAACCATGTGGCGGTAATAGATGCCAGCACCTATGAAGTGCTCGACTATCTGCTGGTAGGTCGTCGCGTATGGCAGTTAGCTTTTGCTAAAGAACAGTCTTTATTGCTCACCACGAATGGTGTTAGCGGCGATGTGTCGGTGATTGATGTGGATGATCTGAAAGTGATTAAAACGATTAAAGCCGGCCGCTATCCATGGGGCGTTGTGGTTAAACCATGAGTGATCCGGTATTAGCTGTAGAGCAATTAGGGTTTAGTTACGGGGCCAAACAGGCGCTGTCTGAGGTGACATTTTCGCTCTCAGCGGGGTCTTATTATGCATTGCTTGGGCCTAATGGTGCGGGCAAGAGCACGCTGTTCTCGATTCTTTGTCAGTTATTGCAGCCACAATCCGGTAGCGTAACGGTAAACGGCATCAGTGCCGCGAAAAAGCCACGGCAGGTGTTAAAGCAAGTTGGCATGGTGTTTCAGCAACCCACCCTGGATTTGGATTTAAGCGTAGAGCAGAACCTGGCCTATCACGCCAGTCTGCACGGCTTATCAAACGCCTATACAAAACAGCGTATTAATGAAGAGTTGCAGCGTTTTGCGTTGAGCGAACGACGCAAAGATAAAGTCCGCTCGCTTAATGGTGGTCACCGCCGCCGGGTGGAGATCGCTCGTGCGCTGCTGCATCAACCGGCTATTTTGTTATTGGATGAGGCCACCGTGGGCCTGGATCAGTCCACCCGTGACACCATTAATGAGCACCTGCGACAGTTGTGCAGCGACTCGGGTATCACGATTTTGTCGTCGACCCACCTGATCGACGAAATACGACCAAATGACGAACTGATTGTGCTGATCAAAGGCCAGATTCAACTGCAGCAACGTTGTGAAGAAGCCATGCAGGCTCTGCAACTAGACTCGGTGCAGGCGCTTTACCGACACTTTCACCAGCAGGGGGAGCAATAAATGTACTGGACCTGCTTTGTTGGTGTTTTAAAACGGGAACTGCTGAGATTCTGGCAACAGCGCTCGCGACTGATTAGTGCACTGGTGCGCCCTTTATTGTGGCTGGTGGTGTTTGCGGCAGGCTTTCGTGCCGCGCTGGGGGTAGCGATTATTCCGCCCTATGAAACCTACATCACTTATGAAGTTTATATTATTCCTGGCCTGGCCGGCGTGATCATGCTGTTTAACGGCATGCAGAGCTCACTTTCTATGGTTTACGATCGGGAAATGGGCAGTATGAAGGTGCTTCTCACCAGCCCCATGCCACGACCGTTTTTGCTGGTCAGTAAGCTGTTGGCCGGTGCCTGTATTTCCCTGTTGCAGGTGTATGCCTTTTTCGCCATCGCCTGGCTGCTGGAGGTGGAAGCTGAACCAATTGGTTATCTGCTGGTCATTCCGGCTTTACTGCTCACCGCTTTGTTACTGGGAGCGCTAGGATTATTGTTGTCGTCTTTTATTAAGCAATTGGAAAACTTCGCAGGGGTAATGAACTTTGTAGTATTTCCGATGTTTTTCCTTTCTTCAGCGCTATACCCGCTGTGGAAAATGCGCGAGTCGAGCGAATGGTTGTACTGGATATGCCAGTTCAATCCATTTACTCATGCGGTAGAGCTAATTCGTTTTGCGCTTTATGGCCAGTTTAATGGGCAGGCAGCCCTCATAACCGGTGTTTGTACGCTGATTTTTACCAGTCTTGCTATTTGGGGTTACGATCCTAAACGTGGCATGGTGAAACGTAAGGTGGGCGGGTAGCTCGCAGATTTAACAAACGGATGGATTATCCTGATAGCCGCGTTAAATAAAGGCTAGCTGAATGACAGTACATCCACTAATATAACTTACAGAGCATTAACAGGGTGATAAAAATGGTAGAAATTCTCGTTGCGGACGACCATCCCTTATTCCAATATGCAATCACCGATTTCGTTGAGCGTAATATTCCGGACACTAAGACCATCAGTTGTATCGACCTTGAAGAAGCACTCAATACAGCCGAAGAAAACCCTAACATTGATTTGGTGTTACTCGACCTGAATATGCCAGGCATGGATGGCCTTAACGGTATCGTGCGTTTTCGTAATCAGTTCCCTGAAATTCCCATTGTTATTGTGTCGGCAGAAGAAGATAAAAACGTCGTGCTGCAGGCATTTACCTATGGCGCGGTAGGGTTTATCACCAAGTCTTCCAGCTGTGAGCAGATTGTTGGTGCGCTCCAGCAGGTACTCTCCGGTCAGGTGTACCTGCCGCCGGATATCATCCGCAATGGCGGTAGCAGCAAGCCCAAGGAAGATTCGGCTCAACAGCAAATCGATCCTAAGCTGATTGGCGCTTTAACCCGCCGCCAGTTACTGGTGTTTGAGTGTATCGCCAAAGGGAAGTCTAACAAGCAGATTGCCTATGAACTGAATATCGCTGAAACCACAGTAAAAGCGCACGTGTCGGCCATCCTCACAAAGCTGAATGTCCATAACCGCATCCAGGCAGCGCTGTGTGCCGCCAGTATCGATTTTAACCAGTATCTGATGCGCAACTAGCTGTTAGCGACTGATAGTGCTTAGTAAGCCATGGGTATCCTGTTGCCCATGGTGTGCTCGATGCTCCTTACTACCAACTTCCCACCTGTGACGTGGTCTTTTATTGCAAGTGCTTTAAAAAACACTGAAGATTAAGTATTGTTTTGGCCTCGCCCGCTAGCTTTGCAAAGGTTGATATGGATATCGAAGTCACCAGACCAAAACAATTCACTGATTTTACCCGCAGTTATCGGTTGCTTGCCGATGGCAAAGAAGTGGCGTTAATCGAACGCGGGACCACGCGAAAGGTTACTCTGCCGGCCGACAGTAAAATACTCACGGCTTACATAGATTGGTGCTACAGCCCGGACTTTGCGGTTAGTGATATTCAGGACAGCCGCATCGTAGTCAAAAACGCATTCGCCTCTAACCCACTTAAAGCGCTGTTACTTCCGCTTTATTACGTGACATTTGGTAAACATAAGTATCTTAAGATAGAGTCGTAATTCTTACGTCTATGGACGGCCGTTTTGAACGACAAGGAGAAACCAATGCAAGACAATCAACAAGAATACTGGGGGATGCCGCTAAACACTTACTGCATGCTGCTGCATTTGAGCCAGCTAAGCAGTATTGTCATTCCTGGGCTTGGTTTTATATTGCCTATCGTGATGTGGGTGGTAAATAAAGATAAAAGTGACACCATAGACCAGCATGGCAAAGTGACTGTAAACTGGTTGATAAGCCTGGTTATCTACTATGCGATTTGTTTTATTCTCATTTTCATACTAATCGGCGTAGTTGCCATATGGATTCTGGCTTTGTTGAATATTGTCTTTGCTATTATTGCTGCACTAAAAGCCAATAATGGCGAGTTGTGGGTTTATCCGCTTAGTATCCGGTTTTTAAAGTAACCGGCACTGTTTCAGATGCCAACCCATCGCTGATAACTGGAAAGATTAAGACATTCATCCGTACTTCCAGGATATAAGATTTATTAATTACCACCCAAGGAATTTGGTCTTCATTACGGTAGTTTTAAATACCAATATACGCCTTTGGCGTACATTGATATTAATGTTATAGTTAGCTAATGGTAATAATTGAAACACCCATATTCACCAAGCTCATAACAGAGCTGATGAATGATGATGAATACAAAGACTTGCAGGAAGCACTTGTTAGCAGGCCAGATAGGGGCGCAATCATCAAAAATAGTGGTGGTCTAAGGAAGGTCCGCTGGGCGCTGGAAGGAAGGGGTAAGAGTGGTGGAGCAAGAGTTATCTATTACTGGATGACCGACAACGACCAACTTTATATGTTGTTGGCGTACCCAAAAAATGTGCAGGATAATTTGACAGACGCACAGCTTAAAGCGCTGAAGAAAATCGTAGAGAGGTGGTCAGAATGAATGGCGACATGTTTGAACAATTGATAGAGAGCGTGACTCAAGCAGACGATATTATCAAAGGTAAGGCAAAGCCTTTCCGTGCAACTGAATTTGCTGAGCCTCAGGTAAAAGCCATTCGCGCAAAAACGGGATTATCGCAAACCCGTTTTGCTGACGTTTTGGGTGTGAGCAAACGCACATTGGAGAATTGGGAACAAGGCCGACGCCATCCAACAGGTCCTGCTCGTGCTTTGCTTAAAATCTTAGATGCTGACCCCAAGCACGCTATGGAAGTACTTAATCACTAGAACCCCCGCTTAACTGCATGATTTGGCGGATGCATTCGACGACGAGGCAAGGAAAACCAGGCGTTGCCTTCGATGCTATGTATGATGATTTTAGTCGCGCGGAGAGGCTTTACTGGTTAAGCTAAGCAATTGATGATCATCAACTCTTTGGAATTAGAATTAGCCAATGACTACGGATTACCTGTCGCTGGAATGGCAGACTCTGCAAAATCAGTTCGATAGCTATGAGAAATACAGTTTGCTCATTAAGCTGGTCGCTATTTTTACAACGGCTTTTGCATTAGGCTTTGAATTTAACCTGATAGTACCGGTGTTAATGGTTGGGGTATTCTGGTTGCAGGACGGTATCTGGAAAACCTTTCAGGGGCGTTTTGAAACCCGTTTGCTAATTGTTGAGGCTGCTTTGGCTGCCAATCATAATGAAACCGGCTGCCAGTTTAATCAGCAATATCAGCAAACCGCTAACAGCGGTCTGGGCCTGATTAAAGAGTACCTCAAACAGTGCCTCAGGCCGACAGTAATGTATCCATATGTTGTTTTGCTTGGTCTTACTTTATCGGCTGTATGGTGGTAGTGAGTACTTACAATCAGGTTTTTGCGTTTGATAACAGGTTAGATAACGCCAGCTTCATCTTATGAGGCTTCACGGGCTTATTAAGCAGCGAATAGCCTTTTTCCCGTACCTTCTGGCGCAGCTCGTTGGTGTAGTTTGCCGTGATCATAATTACTGGTGGGTGCGGATCTAAATGCTGGTGAGTAATTTCCAACGCGTCAAAGCCGGTATCGCCATCGTCGAGGTGATAATCTGCGATGATCAGCTGTGGGTCCAGCTCGGTTAAGAACTCCGGTTCTTGCAATTCTTCCAGGGTTTGTACCGAGGTAATGTTGCAATTCCAGCTGCCCAGCACCGTTTCCATGCCTTTACAAATTTCATCGTCGTTATCGATAAGTAAAATTCGCGCCCCTTCGAGTTGATCGTTGAAGCGGTCGATTAACGGTGCTGGAGTCGGTTTAACCCGCTGGGCAAGCTTATCTGCATAGGGCAGGGTGATGCTGAAGCAGGAGCCTTTGCCCTCTACTGAACGAACATTAATGGTATGGTTCATCACACTGGCGAGCCGTTCTACAATGGCCAGGCCTAAACCGAGGCCTTTATCATGACGGCGTTTCTTGGCATCCAGGCGATTAAACTCGTGGAAGATTTCACTCAGTTTGTCCTGCGGGATACCAATACCGGTATCAAAAATCTGAATTTGTAAGCCTGCCTTGCGCCGCCTTACGCCTACTAAAATACTGCCTTCGTTGGTGTAGCGAATTGCGTTGCTGAGCAGGTTGCGCAGGATCCGCGCCAGCAGATAAGTATCTGAATGAACCAGTGTTTGAGTGGTCTTTACTCTCAGCCTGAGGCCTTTACCCTCTGCCTGAGGGGTAAACTCATTCACCATATTGGTAATTAAGTCGTCGATTTCAAAATCATCCAGAACCGGTTCAATCAATCCGGCCTCAAGCTTTGAAATATCTACCAGCGCACTGATTAGCGACTCGAGGTTTTCCAGTGAGTAGCTTAATGAACGAATAAGTTTCTGTGCTTCTTCGCCAAGTATCAGATCGTTTAAGGCATCGGCAAATAAACGGGCTGAGTTCATGGGTTGCAGCAAGTCGTGACTGGTGGCGGCGAGGAATTTCGATTTCGACTCATTGGCCTGGTCGGCTTCCCGTTTTGCCTCCAGCAGCTTAATTTCGGCCAGTTGTCGTTCTTCAATTTCGTTGCGTAACTGCAGGTTAATTTCAGAAATCTTTTTGGTGCGCTGGTTTACCCGCTGCTCCATGTAATCATAGGCATGCTTAAGGGCCCGGGCGGTGCGTCGCTGCTCGGTAACATCCTGCTCCAGAGCAAAAAAACCAATGACGTTGCGCTGCTCGTCAAAATGGGGGATGTAGGTTTTGTTTGAGATCCGCACGTTATCCGGATCACGGCTGTGTTCGAGCTCAAAGTTAACCGCCTGGCCGAGCATGGCACGGGCAATATGGATGGTGAGGGTCTGATACTCTTTATGGCCAAGCACGTCACTGAGGTGATGATTAATAATTTCGTCCCGTGAGCGGTTAAACCACTTTTCAAACTCGCGGTTAACGAATTCGTAGCACAGATCTTTGTTAACATAGGAAATCAGTGCTGGCATGGCATCGGTGATCAGGCGGATACGCTGTTCACTTTCGCGCAGGGCAATCTGATTGCGACTGCGTTCGGTAATATCGGCAAAGGTGATTAGTATGCCGCCGCCGGGGATCAGGTTGCGCCGCACCAGTAATACCAGGTTTTCATCGAGCATCATCTCGACTTCCAGGAAGTCCTTATCCGGTGCCACATCAAAGGAAATGGCGTCAAACAGGGCTTTGGCAAACACGTTTTGTTGCATGAGTTCGGCAAATACATCGCCGCGTTGAACACCGCTGTCCGACAAGCCTAACAGCTCGAAAAAGCGCTGATTCCAGGTTTCGATTTGCCTGTCAGCGTTAATCAGTACAACGCCCTGGCTCATGTTTTCCAGGGTGGCTTTGAGGAGCTCAGCCTGTTCGGTCATGGCGGTCTCGTAGCGGACCTCTTCGGCTAATTTTATATTGGTGATATCGGTATACACCACCACCAGGCAGTTATCGTTAGTTTTACGCTCCTGCATCTGGATCCAGGTGCCATCGCGCAATTTAAAGATGGTCTGGGCAATCGGATCGGGATAAACGCCCACTTTTTTCTGCGCTTTGGCTTTGTGATCAACCAGTACCAGCGAGGCGGCGGTGATTTCCTGAAAAGAGGTTTTGCCCAATTCGTAGGTAATATTGTGCTGTTGCCAGAATTCGGCGCAGCGGCTGTTTACCATTACCATTTTGCGGTCTGCATCGAACAGGGCGAAGGCATCGGAAATACTCTCAATAGCGTCACGCAGACGCTGACGATCCTGTTCGGCCTGAATCTGGCTTTTCTCTGTTTCCCGGCGGGCCAGTTCGAGCTGTTGGTTGGACTCTTCCAGACGATGCAGGGTTTGCTGCAGGCGGTAGGTGCGCTCTTTTACCTTATCGGCGAGCATGGCTGCGTCTTCAAAAGACTGATAGGCATCACTGTGATTGCCCCACCCCATTTCTACCCGACGCATCAGCACGCGGTTTATTTTCTGCAGCTTCTCGTTTTCGTAGCGCAGCCGTTCGAGCTCATCTTCGCCGGCTATTTCCGGCGACTCAACGGCTACTTCAGGCGTCAGTGGACTTGAGGTCGGTTTCAATGGGCGCTCCAATCGCTACGCCAGTAAAAGTATGGTTCAAGTGTAACCCATTTATTTGCTCACCGTAGGTATTAAATCCGATCATATGATTGGCACGGTAAAGCTCTGACATGGCATCTTCCAACTGGTATTTATCGATTTCAGCGCGGCGGTGAGTACAGTCAAACCCAATGAGTAAATCAATCTCGCCTACGTTGCGGCGAATATCATTAAGGATCATGGTGGAGTGAGCATGCAGCCCGCTCGACTTCATCTTGGTCAGCACAATCCCGGCGTCAATGGCGCAGAAAAAAGTCAGGCTTAAATCATCGTTCACCTGCTGGATGCTGCGGATATACAGGTGGTCGCCAATTTGCACTGCCAGAGGGTGCATGGCGAAAACTTCTGAGGTTAGTTCCTCGAGCTTTAAGCCGTTTATGCGGCAATACTCCAGCGCAGCCGGTTCGGCATTAAACTCTTCCACCACCCGTTGTCCCGGTGCGGTTTGGGTAACCACCAGCTTGTCGTTTTCGGGCGCTAAATGATGGTGGCTGAATACATCAAAATAACAGTTGGTATTAATCAGCATAAAAACTGCTGCGCTACTGTAAAAGCGACCGTTGCAATAAATCTGGGTATCGACAAAGTGCTGATCATCCCCGGCTGATCCGCCTACCAGCGGAATATCCTGCATACTCATATTGAGTACATCGATAACCAGCTCTTCCCGAATAGATAAGCCATCCAGTAAGGTCATGCCGAAAGAATGTTGTTCTACCGGTCCGGGGGATACGGCTTTGCTGCGCAGCTTGTCGAGCATGGAGTTAACCAGTTCATCGGCATCGTGCTCTGAAAAGGCCGCCAGATTTTCGATCAGCACGGTTTCTACGGCGAAGTGCTGTTTACTGAGGGCAAAGGCGCAGATGGAGTGCTTGCGGCAACCATCGGGCGTTATTTCGCCGGCAGAAGTACAGCCAATTACCGGGATGTCGCCAAAATAGCGGTTTAATTCTTTCGACAGTTGTTCCAGCGGATACCGGGTACAACAATAAAAAACGACACATGCTGCTTCACATGGCGCCAGTGCATTGTAGATGTCCCGTGCTGCAATGACAGGGTCAAGACTTTCCGATCCGGCTCTGGCCACAGAAGGTGAGTCGAAAACTTCAACGGTTTGACTAATTTGTTGCGACAGCATGGATACTCCCTAAACTCGGGTGACTGGTTGCATTACGCTGTGCCAAAGGGCTGAGATACCAATTCACCGCTGTCGATTCTATATAATTCACAATTGTTTAACAAGATTAGCAAGAGTGATTTACGCACAAAACTCGGCCATTAGTAGCATAAATTGGGCCGTTGGTCATACAACTAACGATCAGGCCGGATCAGCTAACGACTTTTTAAAGCGTTGGGAGAGGGTAAAAAGTTCACTATCGAGAGGGTTTCGCGGGCGCTGAGTGGTAAGGCTAACGTCTTCCATAATCTGCATGGGCTGGCTGCTGAGCAGCAAAATGCGATCTGATAAAGTAGTTGCCTCGCTAATATCATGGGTGACATACACTACGGTTGTCTTACGTGCCTGCCACAACTGGGTGAGCAGATGTCTGAGTGAGTCGGCAGCCGGAACATCCAGCGACGAAAAAGGCTCATCCATCAGTAAAATATCCGGCTCACAGGCAAAAGCCCGGGCCAGTGCCGCACGTTTTAACATGCCGCCGGAAAGTTGTGCCGGGTACTGATGCTCAGCACCGCTCAGTCCAACCTGTTGCAGCCAGTAAAGTGCATTACTGCGGCGTTGTGATGAAGCGCCTTCACAAACCAGCATTACGTTATCGCAAATGGTCAGCCAGGGCATTAGCCGTGGTTCCTGAAACATCAAAGCCACACGTGCTGGCTGGGCATAGGGCAAAGTCAGCTTAACCTTACCCTGATAATCGGTATCGAGACCTGCAACGATATTCAGCAAGGTACTTTTACCGGCGCCAGATGGTCCCAGCAAAGTAACAAACTCGCCAGCGGTCAGGGTGATACTGAGCTCTGAAATAATCGTGTGTTGGTTGCCGCCCTCATCCTTAAATGATTTGTTGGCGATATCGATCTGATAGGTCATCGCCATTTGAGTACCCGCCGTTCCCAGGGGCGCAATACGCCTGCTTCCAGGGCAAAGATAATACAGGCAAACGCCAGTGTATAAGCCAGCACACTGGTAATATCAAAATACTGGAAGAACAATGACAGTTGAAAGCCCACGCCATCGCTGCAGCCGAGCAATTCAACTACCAGCACAATTTTCCATACCAGGGCCAGACCGCCGCGGGCTGCGGCCAGAAAATACGGGTACAGTTGCGGCAAATAAACCTTTATAAAAGTGCGCCCCGCCGGTACCTGATAGGCTTTGGCCACATCCAGCAAGCGCTTATCCACGGCTCTGGCGCCTTCGCGCATAGTGACCGCGATATTGGGCGTTTTATTTACGATAACAGCAATTAGCGCGGCTGTTTCATTTAATCCAAACCAGATAAAACACAGAATAATCGTTACCAGCGCCGGCACGTTCAGCGCCAGGGTCACGACGCTGTCGAGCCATAAATCAAGCCGCTTAAAGTGGCCAATAACCAGCCCCAGTAAGCTGCCCAGTAACATAGCGCACAGAAAACTAATGGCAATACGGCGCAGGGTAATGGTCAGGTGGTGCGGTAACTCGCCGCTGTCGACATGACCCATCAGGTTAGTCAGCACTGCATAGGGAGCTGGTAACAAGTCGGGAGTAAATAGCATCACAGCGGCCTGCCATAGCAGAATAAAAACCACCATCGACAGCATGCGGGTTAGTGCCGGATGACTGTGCATCAGTGCTTACTGTCCTGCCAGCGCCGGACTTTGCCAGAACAAACTGTCGGGCAGAGATTGCAGTGCACCGGTTACACCGGTCGTTCCCTCATTGGCTTTAAGTACCTTAAACAGCTTTTGTAAATCGGCTTTAATGCTGGCATCAAAGCGGGTCGGGATCCCAGCACGGTAATGCGCAATGAGCACAGGCCGGGCATCGTCTGAATACTTTTGTGTGAAAGAGGGAATACATTGCCACAGGTTATCGTCTTCGTTCATTTTGGCCCGTGTAGCAAAAGACATAGCAAAAAACTGGTCTACCAACGCCGGATTTTCGGCTGCCCAGCTTTGTTTAAATAACCAGCCAATCACCGGTACGTCGGCACTGATTTGCCAACTGCCAAGCACTTCATCCATTGTTAGTAGCGAGCGTTTATCGTGAGTTTTCAGCTCCGCGGCGTAATGCCAGAAATTGACGACGGCGTCGAGCTGATCGCGCAGCATAAGCTGATTAAGCATAGGGGGCGCGGCGAATTTAACGGTTGTCTGACTGGCTAATTCAAGGCCGAAATGTTGCCTTGCATAGGCACTGTACAACAGCCAGTTTTTGTTGCCTTTACCGCCCGCAAAGCCGATGGTTTTACCTTGTAGATCACCCATGTCTGAAGCATTGGCTTTGGCATCAACAACCAGTTCGCCGGCAGCCGTGGAATAGGGATAAAAATGATACAGTCGCCCTTCATCGAACTGCCGTGCTGCCCATAACCAGTCGCCCACAATCATGTCTACGGCGCCGCCTTGCAAAGCAACCGAAAGGGCCTGGGGCGAGCCTAATGCCACCCGGGTTAATTTAAAACCGTATTGTTCAGGAAGTTGTTTGGCTTCTGCCAGGTCCAGCTCCCAGTTGAGGGTGCCATACTTCAGTACACCAACCCGGATTTCCGGAAGATCAGCAGCTCTTGCGCCCGACGTCAGCGCGCTGCACCACAGGATGACACTACACAGTACAACTCTAATCATCATGTCTTTTTGGGAGCTATTCAGCGGTTGTTGGGTCGATCATCGTTTTGACCTGATTAATTTGGTTGGCCGGAATGCCCATTTGTTCAGCATGGTCGAGGATGGCCTGTTTATCAGGTGAAATGTAAACACAGTAAATTTTGTTGTCGGTGACGTAGCTTTCCACCCATTGAATATGCGGGCCGGCATCACGTAACACACAGCAGGATTGCTGTGACGTATTTTGTAGTTGTTCAGCGCTAAGTTCACCAGCACCGGGGATTTCGCGTTCGATAATAAATTTTGGCATGGCAGACAAATCCTTCTTTTTATTGACTATAGGGTACAGAAAGGAAAAAGGTCCCCGCAGATGCGGGAACCTCGCTTACGCCAGTTATGGCAACGCTTTTAGAAAAAGCCCAGTGGGTTGATGTCGTAGCTGGTCAGCAGGTTTTTGGTTTGCTGATAGTGGTCGAGCATCATTTTGTGGTTTTCACGGCCCACACCTGATTTCTTATAACCACCAAACGCTGCGTGAGCAGGGTACGCATGGTAGCAGTTCATCCATACACGACCGGCTTCGATGCCACGGCCCATACGGTATGCAAGGTTAGTATCACGAGTCCATACACCGGCACCCAGACCGAACTCAGTATTGTTGGCAATTGCCAGCGCTTCTGCTTCGTCTTTAAAGGTGGTCACACCGACTACCGGTCCAAAAATTTCTTCCTGGAATACGCGCATGTCGTTGTTACCTTTCAGCAGTGTTGGCTGCACATAGAAACCATTGCTGAAGCCTTCTACATTGGCAGGACCGCCACCGATAAGTACTTCGGCGCCTTCTTTCTTACCAAGCTCAAGGTAGCTAAGAATTTTTTCGTACTGTTGAGCAGACGCTTGTGCACCTACCTGAGTATCGGTATCCAGTGGGTTACCACGTTTGATTTGTTGCGTACGAGCGATAACCAGAGAAATAAAGTCATCGTACATATCTTCCTGAATCAGTGCGCGTGAAGGACAAGTACAAACTTCACCCTGGTTAAAGAAGGCTAATACAGTCCCTTCAACACACTTGCTCAGGAACTCATCTTCGTGCTTCATCACATCGCTGAAGTAGATGTTGGGTGATTTACCACCCAGTTCCACGGTAGAAGGAATGATATTGTCAGCAGCACATTTTAAGATGTGTGCACCAACCGGCGTAGAACCTGTGAAGGCTATCTTAGCAATACGCTTGCTGGTAGCCAGTGCTTCACCGGCTTCTCTGCCTAAACCGTTTACCACGTTCAGTACGCCCGGCGGTAACAGGTCACCGATGATTTCCATCAGTACCAGAATAGACGCAGGTGTCTGCTCAGCTGGCTTCAGAACAATACAGTTACCGGCAGCTAAAGCCGGTGCCAGTTTCCAGGCGGCCATTAACAGCGGGAAGTTCCATGGGATGATTTGACCCACTACACCCAGCGGCTCATGGAAGTGATAGGCAATGGTGTTTTGGTCGATTTCACTGATGCCACCTTCCTGTGCACGGATACAGCCGGCAAAGTAACGGAAGTGGTCAGCGGCCAGTGGAATATCGGCATTCAGCGTTTCGCGCACGGCTTTACCGTTATCCCAGGTTTCGGCAACAGCCAAAGCTTCCAGGTTGGCTTCAATGCGGTCTGCGATTTTTAAAATCAGATTAGAACGCTGGGTTACTGATGTTTTGCCCCAAGCCGCTTTTGCTTTGTGGGCGGCATCTAATGCTAACTCAATGTCTTCTGCGGTCGAGCGAGGAATTTCGCAGAATACTTCGTTGTTAACAGGTGAAATGTTTTCGAAATACTGACCTTTAACGGGAGCAACCCACTCGCCGCCAATATAGTTGCCGTATTTTGATTTAAATGAGACGACAGAATTTTCTGTTCCAGGTGCTGCATAGATCATGTTGCTTACTCCGGTAATCAATTATAAAAGCGTTGCCAGATTGTCGGTTTTTAGGGAGATAACCTGTATCTCCCTGACCGGCACCGACTGCCGTAAGACAAGACTGTTTTCTGGCAAGGAAACAGTCAGTTACTAAAAGTTTACGATGGCACCGACAGCAACGGTTTGGGCTTCTTCCTGACCCAGAATGCCCGAGAACTCACTGGTAGAATATTCCACTGCAAAGGTCACGTTGCTGTTGTAGCCGTAGAACCAGGCAGCCTGCATACCTTCATGACCGATGTAGTCACTGTCTTCAATTTCGTTTTCGCCGTAAGACAGAACAAAACGGTTAGCATCCAGCTTGTAAGATGCCTGCAGGATATAGCCCTCGCTGTCCAGTTCGTTATAAGTGGTTGGGTCATACATGGTGACCGGTGCTAAACCCAGTGCTGCTTCTGTGGGGCCTAACAGAATGCCGATACCTTCACCGCTGTAGCCTGATGCGTGCAGTGATAAACCACCAAAGCCTACTTTTACACCGTATGAAGCGCCGTTTGAGTCAACGTCACCCATATCAGATTCAGAGGTTTGCGACAGGAAACCCACCCATGCAGTGACTGATGCGTCGTCGAAAGTGCCGCTGTAGGTCACTTCACCCTCAAAACGAGGTGCAGATTCTTCGCGGTCAGCATCGCCATTGACTGGCGAAGGATCGACAGCCGCGACGGCTACTTTGAAGCCACCACCGAAAGACGGCGAGGTATAACGTATTTGCGACGCTGGGAACGGATAAGTGTACCCGCTGCCGAGGTTACCGAATGATACGCCCTGGCCATCAACCAGTCCCAGCGTGTCATTCACGTTGCCGTAACCAAGCAGGACTTCGTCTAAGAAAACGTTGCTGCGGTTAAACAGTGTGAAATCTTTACCAATCAGTAATTGACCCCAGTCGGCATCCAGCGTCGCGTAAAACTGACGAACATCGATACCGGTTGAGGTAACACCACTGTTAGAATCGTTGATGGTTACCCAGAAAGATGAGCGACCGCCCACTTTCATGTCACCAATCTGCTTACTGAAGTTCATACCCAGCCAATTAGGCAGGAAACCCATTTTAACGCGGGATTGGTCACGGTCACCGTTTGGACCGTTATCAACAGACGTTGTGGTGTAGAATGTGTTGAATGACGCGTCAACCGATACGGTAGCCACTTCGGCATCGTCGTAAATGGTGATTGCGGCATTGGCTGAAGCTGAAGAGAGTGCAAGTAAGGCAACGGCTAGCGGTTTGCACGCAAATTTATTATTTTTCATGTGTAACCCTCATATTTGTGTTTATTGCGTGGAGTAACACTTTTATTGCGTCCCACTGTCACTCACGTTAATTGACAACGATTCTTTGCCGTTGCTCTTTTGCATTGAGTATTGTTGAGCGGCCGGATTTTGAGTACTCCTCAATGGAGCCTTTTGAATTCAACTTTAGTCCTCTGCGGAAATTCTCCGAAAGTCCTACTACCAAAGTGCTGGTTTGGAGGGGCGGTTTTGGCACTGCTTTGAAGTGCTACTAAAAGCTAGCGCAAAGTGGCAGTTCAGAGAGTATTTTTTAGCGTTTTTGTTAACATAAAATACTTTTACACTGGCACAGTGTGACTTTACCTCACCGGTAAAAGGCGTAAGCTGCTAGTGGTTGATAAGACCCAGAGTGTCGATTGATCTGTGCACATCAGTGCATTGTGCAGACCAATTCACATTTAATAAGTAGGTCTGTTATGAAAAAAATCGTAGTTGTAGGCGGTGGTGCCGGTGGTCTTGAGCTGGTTACCCGGCTAAGTAAAACACTGGGTAAGCGCAAGCTGGCCGAGATAATACTGGTTGACCGTAGCCGCACGCATGTCTGGAAACCCCTGCTTCATGAAGTGGCTGCCGGGGTCATTAATAAAGCCTCAGACGGCGTTGACTACCGTATGCACGCCGCCCAGCACCATTACCAGTTTCAGCTCGGCAATATGAGCTATATCGACCGTGACAACCAAAGTATCTACCTCGACCCGTTATACGACGAAGACGGCCTGGAAATCCTCCCGGAGCGTACTGTGGAGTATGATTATCTGGTTATGGCTATCGGTAGCATAACCAATGATTTCGGTACCCTTGGCGTTAGTGAGCACTGTTATTGTCTGGACTCACTGATTCAGGCCGAGCGCTTTCACCGTGCGCTGCTAAATCAGTTACTGAAGATCAATCAGGAAGGTATTACCAAGCAAAAGATCCATGTTGCGATTGTGGGGGCCGGGGCAACCGGCACTGAACTGGCGGCTCAGTTACACCACGTGAGTAACCTGGCCAGAGCCTATGGTATGCCTGAAATGTCGGCCGACAAACTGCAGGTGTCAATACTCGAGGCGGGGCCGCGGATATTGCCTGCATTACCCGAGCGGATTGCCGGTTCTGCGCGCCGTGCACTTACCAAGCTTGGTATTGAAGTACGCGAGAATACGCGGGTACAAAGAGTGGATAAAGAAGGGTTTGTCACTGCGGAAGACGTATTGATTGAAGCCGACTTAATGGTGTGGTCAGCAGGGGTTAAGGCGCCTGAGTTTCTCACCGATTTAAACCTGTTTGAACTTAACAAGGCTAATCAGATCCTGGTAACGCCTGCTCTGCAAAGTACTGTGGATAATAAAATTTTTGCCATCGGTGACTGTTGTGGAGTGCTGCAAAAAGACGGTAGCTGGGTACCACCACGGGCTCAGTCGGCGCACCAGATGGCAAGTCTGCTGGCCAAAAACCTGCAAAACCTGTTTATGCATAAACCCATGCAGGCCTATACCTACACCGATTACGGCTCGCTGGTGCATCTCAGTAAATACTCAACGGTAGGCAGCCTGATGGGGAAACTCAGCAACAGCACCATGTTTATTGAGGGACGTCTGGCAAAGATGGTGTACGTATCCCTGTATAATATGCATTTGTTTGCCGTGCATGGCTGGTTTAAGGGCTTTTTAATGCTGCTTATGCGCAAAGTCAGTAACCTGGTTACCCCTAAATTAAAACTTCACTAACAAATAGTACCCGGTAGCGGCATACCGTTACCGGGTAAATCCTGCCTCTGGTCGTTCTGACCACAGTTAAAAAATTGTGATTTTTGTAACAAACAGCCAGGTGATCTGGCTTGCTGAAAAGTGAAAAACAGCGGCTTTGATTGCTCAAATAATGTGCTTTATTTGCCAATTCAGTAAAGACTGTTTAACAAACAATTTTCACTCGTTTAAAGGCTTTTAGGTGTAAATTAGCGGCCTTATTGCTACCAAAGTACCGTCTAATTGATGCCTACGTAGTAGGTGGTGGTGGGGGCCGCCACAGTGCCTTGGGTAAGGCTGATTACCCGGCGATAAGTTTGCTGGCGGCAGCCCGGTGGCGAGCTAGCAGAGCAGGTAGGTCAAGACCGTTTATCTGGCCATGACTCACCCGCCACTGGCCCCCTACCATAACGTGCTCGGCTCTTTCTGCGCCACACAGAATCAATGCAGCAAGCGGATCATGGGAGCCACTGAAGCGGATGTCATCCAGACTGAACAGAGCCAGGTCGGCCTGCGTGCCCTCAGCTATGACGCCAATATCTGTGCGCCCCAATACGCTGGCAGAGCCTTCGGTCGCCCAGCGCAATACCACTTCCGGCGTGATTTTTTCTGCGCCGTATTTTAAACGTTGCAGATACAGCGCCTGACGGGCTTCATACATCATGTTGGATGCATCGTTAGACGCTGAACCATCTACTCCTAAGCCAATCGGTGCACCGGCCTCAATAAGGTCAAGCGTAGGGCAGATCCCGGAAGCCAGACGCATATTCGACACCGGGCAATGACAAATACCGGTACCGGCGGCACCCAGCCGGGCAATTTCTTGTTCATTAAAGTGAATACCATGCGCCAGCCAGGTGCGGTCGTTCAGCCAGCCCACACTTTCCAGGTAGTCCACGGTACGCATACCGAAGGTTTGCAAGCAGAAGTCTTCTTCATCCAGCGTTTCGGCCAGGTGCGTGTGCAGGCGCACATCTTCGCGCTTAGCCAGCTGAGCGCTTTCCTGCATAATTTCCCGGGTAACAGAGAATGGTGAGCAGGGCGCCAGGGCAATTTGAATTTGTGCGCCGGTATCGCGCTCGTGGTACTGGCTAATAAGTCGCTCGCTGTCGCGAATAATGGCTTCACCGGTTTGTACGGTGTGCTGAGGAGGTAAGCCGCCATCTTTTTCACCAAGGCTCATTGAGCCGCGGGTAAGCATAGCGCGCATGCCCAGTTGCCTGACTACATCCACCTGCACATCGATGGCGTTATCCAGTCCTACCGGAAACAAGTAATGGTGATCGGCGGCGGTGGTACAGCCGGATAGCAGTAGTTCAGCCATAGCGACCTGGGTGGCCAGATGCAAGGCATCCGGCGTGAGCCGTGCCCATACCGGATATAAGGTTTTTAGCCATGGGAACAAGGGTTCATTCACTACTGGTGCCCAGGCACGGGTGAGAGTTTGATAAAAATGATGATGGGTGTTAATCAGCCCTGGCAAAATCACCAGACCAGATGCGTCGAAAACTTCATCGCAGGGCGATGCAGGGGCGTCATGATTAAACAGAAGCGTTTCAATTTTACCCTGATTAACTATCAGACCGGTGACCGGTTGAGACTGGTCGGGGGCAAAAACATATAACGGCGATTTTATCCAGATAGACTGTGCTGCAGACATAGCAATGGCTCCAATAATAAAGTTAATGGTAATGCCAGCTCAGTTATGCCCTGTCTGCTGATCCAGGAGAAGTAAATTCGCTGTGTATTTTACCGAATCATGCGCAAATGAAAACCCCGTGCGCCTACGCAAGGTATCAAACAGGGCTTAGGATGGTTTGTAGCGGTTTGGTTCCTGTACTTATTCTATAAATCAGAACGAAACGTTTAATTAATAGATAAAGCTAAATTCCTTTAATCACGTAAGAATAGTCGAAATTCAATGACTCTTTCAGACAACAAAAGGAATCTGTGATGAATAAACGAATATCTACTATTCTTCTTAGCGCGCTTTTCAGCGTATCAGCTTTTGCAGCACCGACCAGCTATTCGGTAGACCCTACGCATACCTTTGCAGTGGCTTCATGGAGTCACTTTGGCTTTTCAACGCCTACCGCCGTATTCGCCGGAGCTGAAGGCACCATTACTTACGATGCCGAAAAGCCGGCTCAAAGTGATATTGCCATTTCTGTTAGCATCGAAACGGTTGATACGTTTGTAGACAAGCTAACTGAGGAGTTCCTTGGTGAAGAATGGTTTGATGCGGCGACGTATCCCAAAGCGACTTTTGTAAGCACCAACGTTGTGCCAAAAGGCGATAACAAGTTTGCTGTTACTGGTGACCTGACTATTAAGGGCACCACTAAGACAGTCACTATGGACGCAACTTTAAATGGCATGGGTGAACACCCGATGTCGAAAAAGCAGGCCATTGGCTTTGATGCAGAAACGGTGATTAAGCGTTCTGATTTCGGTATCGACCAGTACGTGCCTTATGTAGGCGATGAAATTACATTACGCCTGACCACCGAAGCCCAGGCTAAGTAGTTTTTCACAGAGAGCTTTTTCTTCACATCCTCAGCACTCTGGGCGGTAGCAACAGGCTTGGCCCGCGCTACCGCATTTTACCGCCAGCCTGGCAGTTCGACGTAATTTAATATCAGTTGGTCGGTAACAGCCTTTCCTTTGGAACCAATACCAACCATTGTAAGTCTGTAAATGTATATCCTTTAGCACATGGTACTCAGATGAACTGGTTAAGATTGTTAGTAGTGATGGTGGCAATGGTGGGGTGTCCCGCTGTTAGCACTGTGCTGCATGATGATCACAGCGTCGGAGTTCAGCGTGTTGATCTACAGGACGTTGTCGTTGATGCTAATGCTGCCGATAGCATTGAAATCAGTGATGAGAGTGACACCGATTTTGATGGCTACCTGCCGCCGTACGCGTCGACTTCTGAAGTACATCTTTTCCATTCTGCATTCACTTATCAGGGTCGAAACCCGCACGCCTATCGCTCTCATTACGGTATCAGAGCGCCCCCCTCAATGAGTTAATTTCAGCCTTATCTGCGTCGTGCAATAGTGCATACAGACGCATAGAAATTAATTAAATGAGGATAAATCCATGCATAATTTAACCCTGTGCAAAACCGAATCTATTGATACGCTCGCTCATCCGGATATCTTTGAGCATGTTGAGTTAGCGTCGTCAGCGCTGAGTATTTTCACCGATTTTCACGATCACCAACCGCTGGTGATTGACGGCAACGTAAAAGCCGTAGAGCTGGAAAAACTGATGCGTCAGTCACATGTGAAAATGAAACTGGTGCTCGACCAGCGTGAACAGTTTGTTGGTATAGTCACGTTTGCTGATATTACAGAGCAGAAAATACTCCAACGGGTAGTTCAATTGGGAATACCGCGGTCGGAGCTGCTGGTGGTGGATATGATGCAACCTAAATCCATGTTGCAGGCATTCGACTACAGCGAGCTGAAGCTGTCGAGTGTGTCTGACGTCGTGAATGCCCTGCGCGAGAATGGTGCCATGCATTGCCTGGTGATTGATAAGGTGGCCCATGAAATTCGTGGAGTAATCAGCGTGAGCGACATTGCCCGCATCTTGCGGATCCCACTGGATATTCAGTCCCAGCCCTCCTTTGCGGCACTATCCCATATTATTGCTGCTTAGCCGCTAAATCACACCTTGCCTGTTCGCGACAACCCTGTGTCGCGGCAGGCCCGCTTTTGCTACACTTAAAAATAAGTTTGCTTGCGGAATGAAAATATGGATATCAGGTACATTAAGCAGCACGGTGATTTTGCTCTAACCATGGTAAATGACATTGTGTTGGTGAATGCCAAAGGTCCATGGAACACCGAATGTGTGGAAAACTTCGGCCTCACCTATGCCGGCACGGTATACAAGAGTGGCATGTTGCGCTGGGCCGACATTGTTGTGCTGGATGGTGAAAGCCTGTTAGTGCCTGAAGCAGAGCGCGCGCTCACCGAGCGTATCGGCAGAGCAATAGCTGCCGGGCTGGTGCAGGTGTATATTGTTACCGAAAAGTCACGCACGAAGATTACCTCCGTAAGGCAAATCAAAAAGCTCTATGAGCCCCATAATATTAACGTGGAATATGTGACTGAACTGGATATAGCAATTGATCTCGCCGGCAAAGCAGGCTTTGCGGTAGATGCTGAACAGATACGGACGTTCTTTGGCTGACTCAATAACCCGTCCCAAACTTCATGACCTAACACCCGTTAAACCGAGTGTAGCGCAGCCAGAATAACCAACGTCTCTTAATTATAAACCGGTTAATTCCACTTTCTGAAAAAAACACTGAACAGTTTTGGGGCTTCCTCACGTATAGACATAGTGTCGGCATTTTCCAGATATTCCATGGCAATGCCACGCATAAAGCAGTTGAGTGCCAGAGTCAGTGTCTTTGGATCCAGATCTGCCGATAAGGTGCCTTTGGATTGTGCTTTTTCGAAAAATTTTGACAGGACTTCACTCTTTTCCCGGCGGGCATCAATGGTTCGCTCCTGACATACCTGCAGGCTGCCGGTGTAGTCGCATTTCAGTAAAAAAAGTGAAAGCACACGGCGCAGGTACAGGTCATCTTCTAAACGGGTTACCAGCTCAATGCAGTAGCTTTTGAGACTTTGGAGTGGATCATCGCCGGTATTCTCCAGCCCGTCTACTAAGTCTTGTATAAATGGGCGATGAAGCTCATCGTGAAGAGCCACAAAGATGTCAGTTTTGTTTTTGAAATGCCAGTAAACGGCGCCCCGGGTAACATTCGCTGCTTTAGCAATTTGTTCTAACGTTGCGCGCGCTACGCCCTTTTCGGTAAAGACGTCTACTGCAGCTTCCAGAATGGCGTTTCTGGTTTGTTCGGCTTCTTCTTTCGTTCGTCGCATATTCTGACTTTTTGGGCTGATTGACAACATACATACATGAATGTATTTTAAACTATAACTTACAGACCCTTTTGTCCAGTCTTCCTGTCAAGTAGTCCTCAGGAACCATTAAAGTAAAAGTATTTATGATCAAAAAATTGGTAATAGCCGCAATATCGATTATTGCAATATCAGGTTGTTCACAGGAACCTGCTCCTCAAGCCGCTGGTGGTGGTCAGCCCCCGCCTCCTACTGTTTCTGTTCTCGAGGTTGTCCTGCAACCCGTTGAAAATACGGTTACTTTGCCCGGTCGTGTAAGTCCACTACGGCAGTCACAGGTGCGTCCACAGGTAGAAGGTGTCATCACCGAGCGTTTGTTTGAAGAAGGCGCGTTTGTGGAGAAAGGCCAGCAACTGTATCAAATTGATGATTCACGCTATGCCGCTCAGTTAGCCAGCGCTAAAGCCGATGTGAAAAGTGCTGAAGCAAATCGCAAAACACTGGAAGCCAAAGCCGAACGTTTCAAGGGGTTGCTGAATAAGAATGCAGTTAGTCAACAGGAATATGATGACGCAATTGCCCAGGCAGAGCAGGCTGATGCGCAAATCAGCGTGGCTAAAGCGGCGGTAGAGCTCGCTCAGGTAGACCTCGATTTTACTAAGGTTTATGCACCGATCAGCGGCCAGATCAGTCGCTCTTACATGACAGTGGGTGCATTGGTGACCTCTAATCAGACGCAGCAATTGGCAACTATTACTCAGTTAGACCCGATTTATGTGGATATGCAGCAATCTGGTAAAGGCATTTTAAAACTGCGTCGTGCTATGCAGGAAAGTGGCACACTGCCAGTAACTTTAGTGCTTGATGACATGACCGGCGAAAGCTATGAGCACACCGGTGAGCTTAAATTTTCAGAAGTGACTGTTGATGAAACCACCGGTGCAGTTGCCCTGCGTGCCGAGTTCCCTAACCCTGATTCACTGTTGATGCCAGGTATGTTTACTAAGGCCCGGGTGAATATCTCCAATACCCAGGAGATACTGGTGCCTCAGCGTGCCGCCACGCGCCAGCCTGATACCTCGCTTTCAGTGATGGTTGTTAATGCTGAGAATAAAGTTGAAGCGCGCACCATTACCATTGCCGGCAGCTACGGTGATCAGTACATCGTAACCAGCGGTGTGGCCGCTGGCGATAAAGTGATTGTTGCCGGTTACCAGAAGGTAAAACCGGGTGCTCAGGTCAATACCAAGCCATGGCAGCCTCAGGGCTAACGCGCGTTAACTAATTCAGGAAATCATCTTATATGGCACGTTTTTTTATAGACCGCCCGGTGTTTGCCTGGGTACTTGCTATCATCGTTATGATGGCGGGTATTCTGTCAATTAGCGGGCTTCCCATTGAGCAGTACCCCAAGGTTGCGCCGCCGTCGGTGACGATCAGCGCCGCTTATCCCGGGGCCTCGGCCGAAACCATCGAAAATACGGTAACCCAGGTCATCGAACAGAGTCTGACCGGTATCGACAACTTACGCTATTTTATTTCCAGTAGTGAAAACGCGCGGATGTCGATTACCCTGACCTTCGAGCCGGGTACCGACCCTGATATCGCGCAGGTGCAAACGCAGAATAAGTTACAGTCGTCCATGTCGTTGCTGCCAACCCAGGTGCAACAACAGGGCGTAACCGTAAACAAGTCCAATGATGCCTTCGCAGTGGTCGTTGGCTTTTATTCCAAAGACGGCAGCCTCTCGCAGTTTGATCTGAGTGATATGCTGGTGTCGCAGTTTCAGGATCAGATTGCCCGGGTCAACGGCGTGGGTAACTTGCGGGTGTTCGGTGCGCAGCGCTCCATGCGAATCTGGCTGGACCCGGATAAACTGTACAGTTATAACCTCACGCCGGTGGATGTGCGGGCCGCAGTACAAACGCAAAACACCGATATTTCGGCTGGTCAACTGGGCGGTATGCCAGCGGTTGAGGGCCAGCAAATCAACGCTACCATCACCGCTCAGTCGTTGTTAAAAACCGCTGAAGATTTCGAGAATATAGTACTCAGAGTAAATACTGATGGTTCTCAGGTGCGTTTAAGAGATGTAGCCAAGGTCGAGCTGGGTTCTGAAAACTACAGCTTTATTGCCCGTTATAAGCGCCGACCAGCAGCGGGTATGGCGGTCAGTCTGGCAAGTGGTGCCAATGCGTTAGAGACTATCGATGCGGTTAAAAAGCGGGTCGAAGAACTGGCGGTTAACCTGCCCGACAATGTTGAAATTGTGTATCCGGTAGACTCGTCACCATTTATCAAGCTGTCGATTAGCTCAGTGGTAAAAACCCTGGTCGAAGCGGTGGTGCTGGTCTTCTTCGTGATGCTGTTATTCCTGCAAAACTGGCGTGCGACGCTGGTACCAACCATTGCCGTACCGGTAGTGCTGTTGGGTACCTTTGCTGTGCTCTATGCCTTCGGTTTTAGTATCAACGTACTGACCATGTTTGCCATGGTGCTGGCTATCGGCCTGTTGGTGGATGACGCCATCGTGGTGGTAGAAAACGTCGAGCGCCTGATGGAAGAAGAAGGCCTCGATGCCAAAGAAGCTACCAAAAAATCCATGACCCAAATTTCCAGCGCGCTGGTGGGGATAGCGGTAGTGCTGTCTACGGTATTTGTTCCCATGGCATTCTTTAGCGGCTCGGCCGGTTCTTGA
>DDJQ01000034.1:0-6158 GCA_002339125.1 Alteromonadaceae bacterium UBA2620 | reverse complement strand
CTAGCGGCTCGGCCGGTTCTATTTATCGCCAGTTCTCTATCACCATTGTATCGGCGATGACCTTCTCGGTACTGGTGGCGATTATCCTGTCGCCAACTCTGTGTGTGGCCCTGCTGCGCAGAGAAGACATTGAGAACAAAAAAGACAGAGGCTTTTTTGGTTGGTTTAACCGGGTGTTTAATAAAGGCCGTGATACCTACGGAAAAGTTTCTACCGGTATTGCGCATCGCGTAAAACGTTCGTTGTTGGTTTATGGTTTGTTGGTTGCGGGCATGGGGGGTATTTTCACCCAACTGCCGGGCGCGTTCCTGCCGGATGAGGATCAGGGCAACATTATGGTGCTGGTTAACGCGCCGGTCGGAGCTACGGCTGGTCGTACGCTGGAATCAGTGAAAAAGGTCGAAGACTTTTTCCTTGAGCAAAAAAGCGAAGCGGTTAAAGATATCTTTACCATTGTTGGCTTCAGTTTTGCCGGCGCGGCACAGAACTCAGGTATGGGCTTTGTGCACCTGGTTGACTGGGAAAAACGTGACGAATCACAGAGTGCGTTCTCGATTATCGGTCAGGCCTTTGGTGCCTTATCTCAAATTCAGGATGCCAGCGTCTTCCCCATTTTACCGCCGCCTATTCGTGAGCTGGGTAACGCTACTGGTTTTGACTTCCAGTTAGTTGACCGCGCCGGTAATGGTCATGAGGCATTAATGAATGCGCGGAATCAATTCCTTGGCATGGCCGCACAGAATCCGAAGCTGGTGGGTGTGCGTCCTAATGGCCTGAGCGATGTGCCTGAATTTAAGGTCAATATCGATAATGAGAAAGCGTCTGCATTAGGGCTGTCACTGAGTGATATCAACAATACACTGAGCATTGCCTGGGGTTCTGCATACGTAAACGACTTTATCGACAGAGGCCGGATTAAGCGGGTTTACATGCAGGCTGATGCACCGTACCGGATGGATCCTGAAGATTTGGACAAGTGGTTTGTGCGCAATAACGAAGGCGACATGGTGGCGTTCAGCGCGTTCTCTACTGTTGAATGGAACTACGGTTCACCAAAGCTTGAGCGATTCAATGGTATTTCTTCAGTGAACATTCAGGGTAGTCCGGCTGAAGGCATTTCTACCGGTGAAGCCATGGCCGAAGCCGAGCGCTTAGTAGGTCAGTTACCGCCGGGCTTTGGCCTGGAATGGTCCGGCATGTCTTATGAAGAGCAGGCGGCAGGTTCACAAGCACCGATGCTTTATGCGCTGTCTATTATCGTGGTGTTCCTGTGTCTGGCAGCGCTTTATGAAAGTTGGGTTGTACCCTTTGCCGTATTACTGGTGGTGCCTTTAGGTATCTTCGGTTCGGTTGTGGCTGCCTATATCTTTGGCTTGCCGAATGACGTGTATTTACAGGTTGCCTTCCTGACTACCGTGGGGCTCGCTTCCAAGAATGCTATCCTGATTGTGGAATTCGCCAAAGAACTCTACGACAACGGAACGCCTATATTTGAAGCGGTTATCACAGCGGCAGAGCAGCGTTTCCGGCCGATACTGATGACCTCAATGGCATTTATTCTGGGTGTCACGCCGTTGGCAATCGCTACCGGTGCCGGTTCTGAAAGTCAGAACGCTATTGGTATCGCCGTGATGGGCGGTATGTTTGCCGCAACCTTCCTGGCTATCTTCTTCGTGCCCATGTTCTACGTGATGGTGGTTAAGTGGTTTGGCGCTAAACGTCATTCACGTGAGGAAGACAGCAAAGAAAGCTAAACGTACAGCTTGCTACTATAGAAACCCCGCTCCGAGCGGGGTTTCTTTACTTCTGGCGCCAGGTAGCATCAGCATGAAATTCAGCCCGCAAAGTCCAACCAGATCAAATAACCGCGGTTTGATTCTACCAACTACAGGCAACTGTGGCATTATGAAGTGAGTTGAGATTGGGAGTTGGAACTATGACCGTTGCTCTGCCGCCGCGACCGGACTGGTCGCATCTGATCAAGTCAGGTAGCCGGGTATTTGTTGGTGGGAATGCCGGAGTGCCCTATGCACTCATTGATGATTTAATTAAGCACAGTAAAGGGTTCAGTGATATTGAACTGGTGCACATGCTGGCCCTTGGCGATACGCGCTGGGCAAAAGAAGAATACCGGCAGCTGTTTAAGGTAAATACTTTTTTTATTCAGGGCGATGAAATTCGCCGCGCAGTGGATGAAGGCCGGGCCGATTATACGCCGGTGTTTTTATCGGAAATGTCGAGCCTGTTCAGCGACGGTACCTTACCGCTGGATGCTGCGCTGGTGACAGTAAGTCCGCCGGATGAGTTTGGCTATTGTTCGCTAGGCGTGTCGGTAGACATCTCCATGTCGGCAGTACGTAACGCCACCATTGCCATTGCCCAGATAAATCCGCAAATGCCGCGTACTGCTGGCCACTCTTTTATTCACATCAGCGAATTTACCGCCTGTATCGAAGCCGATGAACCCTTGCAAGCCATTGAGGCACCCGCTATCGACAGCGTGACTGAGCGGATTGGCCAGTACGTAGCTATGCTGGTAGAAGACGGCGCCACCCTGCAGTTTGGGGTGGGGAAGATCCCCAGCGCCACATTAAAGTACCTGCAGCGCCATAAGGATTTGGGGATTCACAGTGAAATGCTGTCAGACAGCATTATGGATATCATTGCATCAGGCGCTATTACCAACCGCAAGAAAACCTTTCACCCCGGCAAAATCGTGACCAGTTTTTGTATGGGCAGTGAGCGCCTGTATAAGTTTGTCCACAATAATCCGCACATCGAATTTTATCCCAGCAGCTATGTGAACAAACCCACCAATATTGCTAAAAACGACAATATGATTTCCATTAACAGTGCGCTGGAGGTGGATTTAACCGGGCAGGTGGTGGCCGACTCGCTGGGCTATGACTTTTACAGTGGCATTGGTGGCCAGGTGGATTTTGTGTCGGGCGCGTCGATGAGTAAAGGCGGCAAACCCATTATTGCAATGCCTTCCACGGCGCAGAATGAAACCGTGTCGCGCATTGTTCCGTGTATTGCCGAAGGCGCAGGGGTAACCACATCACGAGGCAATGTGCATTACATTGTTACCGAATATGGTATTGCGTCACTTCGCGGCAAAAGTATTCGAGAGCGGGCGCTGGAACTGATCCGCGTGGCCCATCCCAAGTTTCGCGCCCATCTGCTCGCTGAGGTGCGCAAACATTACTGGGTACCGCATTTTCAGCAAAAATACCCCACGGATATTCCGGAGCTGGGCGCAATCCAGCTGCAAAAGATGGTTATTCAGGGCGAGACCTTTTACCTGCGGCCGCTAAATCCGGCCGATGAACGGCGCTTGCAGGAGTTTTTCTATTCGCATACCAAAGAAACCCTGCGCTTACGCTATAACTATGACCCTAAACAAATGTCGCGGGAGAAGTCCTGTAACCTGGTCAGCGTCGATCAGAACTCCGACGCGGCCTTGTGTATTGTGCGTCAGGAAGGCTCGCGGATCACCATCCATGCGGTGGGGCGTTTTTATTATAACGAGCACGATAACTCCTGTGAGGCGGCCTTTGTTACCCGCGAAACGCAGCAGGGTAAAGGGATGGGCAGCCGTTTACTGATCAAGCTTATCGACATTGCCCGTAAACGGAAAATCAACAAGATGCTGGCGTTTTGCCGGGCCGATAATAAACCCATGATTGCCATTTTCGAACATCACGGATTCAAGCGCCTGTTTAGTGGCGACCCCAGTGAGGTGGAGTTGGAATTGCCGCTGCAGGAGCCCGAAGCAGCGGAAGGGGCGGAACAGGAGACAGAAAATGACCATTAAAATTTATCGCGGTAGAGATTGCGTGCATCACGATGTGTCTTCTGAGCACCCGGAAAACCCCGACCGCCTGTACGCCATCGACGACCAGCTGTTGTCTTCCGGCCTCGAAATGATTTGCCAGCACGGTGATGCTAAGCAGGTGAAACGGGAAAATTTAGCGCTGGCTCACGACCCTTACTACGTTGATAGTATCTTCCAGCGCTCGCCGCGCACCGGCGTAATCTGGTTGGAGCAGGATACCGGCATGACACCGATTACCTTAAGTGCCGCTTTATATGCCGCTGGTGCCGGCTGTGATGCAGTAGACTGGGTTATGGAAGGGGAAGATCGTCAGGCATTTTGTGCCGTGCGACCGCCGGGTCATCACGCAGAATACGACAATGCTATGGGCTTTTGCCTGTTTAACAATATTGCTGTGGCGGCTCGCTATGCCCTGAAGCATTACGAACTGTCGCGCGTGGCCATTATCGATTTTGATGTGCACCACGGTAACGGCACTGAAAATATCATTGCCGGGGACAGACAAATTTTAATGTGTTCCTCGTTTCAGCACCCGTTTTACCCGCACTCTGGTCATCCGGTATCGGCCAGCAATATACTCAGTGCGCCACTGAAAGCTGGCGCAACCGGTGAAGAGTTCCGTGAAAAAGTAAATTACTGGTTTGATGCGTTGCGTAATTTTATGCCGGAGCTCATTTTAATCAGCGCCGGATTTGACGCCCACGCTGAGGATGCCATGGGGCAGTTGCGCCTGCGCGAAGATGACTACCACTGGGTGAGCAAGCAACTTCGTAATGTAGCCGATGACGTATGCCACGGACGAATAGTGAGTATGCTGGAAGGTGGTTACAACCAGAGTGCTTTAGGGCGCAGTGTGGTGGCGCATATCAAAGGGTTACACGGTGACGAACAAAGTCACTGATACACGGCTTATACGGCGCAGAAGCAGCCTTTTACATCGCTGTTAATGCTAGCGCCGTAGTATTCGGCTGAGGTGGCGGCTTGTTTAATCTGGCTCACCAGGTTTGTGCCGGTAAAGCAGCCGTAACCCACCGCATAGGGCCCAAGGTAGCGCAGCTGTCCGGCGTTATCGACTACGGCCAGGGCCGGGTAATGATCGACAAATTTTGTCAGTGCAGGGTGTTCGGCTAACGACAGCCGTTGTAGCTGATAACCTTCATTTGCCAATTCACCGGATAGCTCCTGCCGATGTGGTTCGGTGAGTTTATCGCAATAACAATTGCCGCTGGAAACCATATGCACCAGCGTACCCGGCGCTACGCCAGCCTGGCCTAATGCTTCGGCAAAGTCGTTATCAAATTGCGGGTTACTGGCCGCCTGGGCCAGTAACATGGATGGATCGAAGGGTTTTATCTGATTAACGCTGGCAAAGCCGAGCAGGCTCAGAATGCCGAGCGCCCATACCACAACAATCAGTATGATAGTGCGTTGGCTCATTACACCACAAAGCGTTTAACAGTTTGAAGCATTCGCTGACACATCTCGGCCAGCTGTACTGACTTGGCTTCGAGTGCCTCGGCAGTCCTCGCCTCCAGGTTTGCCAGTTCATGAATAGTTGCCGTACTCTGGGCGATTGAGCTTGAAGCCGACTCCTGCTCAACCGCCGAAGTGGCGACTTCCATCATGTTGTCGCTGGCGGTCTGGATTTTTTCTTCAATGCTGTTCATAAAGCTGGCGGCATTGTCAGAGGTGTTAACCGCTTCATCAACTAATTCAATACACTGATTCATTTGTGTAACCGATGAGGCAGTACTCGATACCAGTTGCTCGGTGATGGTAGTGATTTCATCGGCGCTTTCTTTGGACCGTATAGCGAGCGTGCGCACTTCATCGGCAACTACCGCAAAACCGCGGCCATGTTCGCCGGCACGGGCTGACTCAATCGCTGCATTTAAGGCCAGCAGGTTGGTTTGTTCTGCCACCGCCGTAATAGAGCGCATGGCATCAGAGATGTTGGCGCAACGTTCGTTGAGTTCCTGATTCGTTCTGGCGGCGTTATTCAGTCGGTCGCGCAGCGAATTAATAGTGGCGGTAGCGCTTTCCACCGCAGCACGGGACTCACCGGTAGTGTGGCGCGCATCTCTGGTAATGTCGTTGGCTGCAGTAGTGCGTTCCGAGGAGTCTTGCAGGGTTACTGCAATTTCCTCTGAAGCAACGGAAATCGCGCCGATTTCATGACTACTTTGTTGTACGTGTTCGTTTAACTCTTTGGTGGATGACTGCATAAACTCACTGGCACTGGCCACATCATTAGCCAGCGAAGAAGCATCGTGGACCAGTTGACGGAGTGAGGCGAGCAGTTCGTCGAAGCGCTTTAGCA
>DDJQ01000079.1 GCA_002339125.1 Alteromonadaceae bacterium UBA2620 | reverse complement strand
TAACAAAAGTACGATCTTGCCCTGAGGAACACCATGAAAACGACCAAATTTAGTGTGGCGCCGATTGCGCTGGCCGTCACCAGCAGTCTGATGCTATCAACTGCTGCCTTTGCGCAGGAAGAGCCATCTGATGCTGAAATCGAAAAAATTGAAGTAAAAGGCTCACTGGGCAGCTTACCTGGCCAGGACGTCGAAGCAGTTTTCGGTTTTGGTAAGTCAATTCTGGAAACCCCTCGTTCTGCATCAACCATCTCTGATGAGCAGATGGAACGTTTTAACGTATCCGACATTGACGAACTGGTCGCTTTCGCTCCGGGTACATTTACCCAGTCATTCTTTGGTGTAGCCGGTTCCCTGGATATTCGTGGTAACCCCGGTGAAGCTTATTTCCGTGGCATGAAGCGTCTGGACAACCCGGGTAACTACCCTACGCCAATTGGTGCATCAAGCCGTATCGACATCGTACGTGGTCCGGCATCGCCTATTTATGGTCCGTCAAAAATTGGTGGTTACCTGAACTTTAACCCTAAATCTGCCCGCGCTTCTTCAGGTCAGTACCTGGATGCACCTACCGGCGCGTTATCTTATACCCACGGTACCTGGGATAAGAGCATTATCACCGCTGAAGTGGGCGGTCCTGGCAGCATTGGCGGCAAGGAAATGGGTTACTACGTTTACGGTGAGGTTGAAAACTCAGGTTCTTACTACGACAACACCGATACCGATCAGTCAATCATTCAGGCTTCATTTAACATCGACCTGACCGATAACCTGCGCGTTGAATTTGGTGGTATGTACCACAACTATCAGGGTAACCAGGTAGCGGGCTGGAACCGTCTGACTCAGGAACTGGTTGACAACGGCACCTATATTACCGGTACTGCTCAACCGCTTGATACCAACGGTGACGGCTCTATCTCGCACGAAGAGTACGGCGCAGTTAACCTGGCCGGTGCAGGCTTCTTCTACGTACCAGCTGCGTCATTTACTGATGACGATGCGCTGCCACTGATGAACCTGGAAAACGTAGGCACTACTACGCTGAAAGGTAATCAGACGCTGGTTGCACCGGATGACCAGTTAGGCAACAAAGCCACTACCCTTTACTTTGATGTGATTTACTACGCTGGCGACTGGGAAATCAAAAACCAGTTATTCTATGATGCCTACGATAACATCAACGAAAATGCTTATGGTTTCTCACAGTTCCACGATAGCTGGGTTGTTGAGGACAAAGTGGTATTCTCTACCGAAGTGGAAACCGGTTCGCTTTACGCACAGTTCCAGGTTTCACCGTCAATCCGTTACACCGACTTCTTACACGGCGACGACTTTACTTATGAGTACTTCAACCGCCGTGACCTGACTATGCCTTCAAGCGCACTGGATCGTCGTTTACTGTCTACCCGCTCTGGCATGAACTACGACAACTATGACCAGGGTGATTACCTGGATCTGGGTTTTGCAGCCATGACTGACTTAACCTGGGATTGGGGTCTGAACATCGTGTTAGGTGCTCGCTACGACACCATCGACATCGAGACTACGTCTCGCCAGGATCTGCTGTTACCAGGCGCACGTGAAGACGCTGCTGTTACAACACCCATTACGCTGGATGAAACCGTTGATGGTGTATCCTGGAACGCCAGTATCTCCTACACCACACCAATTGGTCTGATCCCCTATATCACTATGGCTGAGCAGGCTACACTGGTTGCTGGTCAGGGTGCTGAAATCAACATCGGTCAGTTAGGCAACGCTGATGGCAGTGGTGCATTCGATACCTCTGAGCTGCTTGAATACGGTGTGAAAGGTTCATTCCTGGATGAGTCGCTGTATTTTGCTCTGTCAATCTTCGAGCAGGAGCGTACCGACTACAATACACAAAACACTGTTACCAATAACACCACCAACAACGAAGGTCTGGAATTTGAACTGCGTTGGGTAGTGAACGAAAACCTGGTACTGTCTGCCGGTTACTCTAACGTTGAAGTTGTTAACCTCACAGCCCTTGAAAACGGTACTCAGTTTGGTTTCTTAGGTGCCGAAGATCTGGTTAACCTGAGCGATCCATCACTGGTATTCGGTGGTAACGTTATCGGTCTTAACCTGGTTGGTCCGGGTACTAACAACCCGAAAGGCCTGAAAGCCGGTATGCCGGAAAACATCTACACGCTGACTGGTACCTATGACTTCCAGAATGGTTATGCGGCCAGCCTGAGTGTTATCGATGTTGACTCGGTTTCTTCAGGTTTCTCTGGTGCGGTTACACTGCCTGCTTACACCCTGGTTAACGCAGGTCTGTCTTATCAGGACGAAAACTTCGGGGTTAACCTGACAGTGAAAAACCTGACCGACGAAACCTATTTCCGCGCGAACTTCCCGGACTTATTCGGTAGCCAGATTGTGTTACCTGAACTGCCACGTCACTTCAACGTGAAGTTCTCTTATAAGTTCTAAGCAATACTTTGTTCTACAATAACGGCATGCCTCGGCATGCCGTTTTTTTACCTCCTGGAGAAACCATGCGTTATTTATTATTGAGTTTGCTGAGTTGTCTGGCATTGAGCGCCTGTCAGCCGGGCACGGATGCTCCCGTACAAACCACTACCGCAGAAGCGGTAAAAACACAGGCTGAAAGCGCCGAAAAACTGCAAGTAAAAGCCGTTGTCGTTGCCATGTTTGAAATTGGCGAAGACGAAGGTGATCGCCCCGGCGAATTTCAGTTCTGGAAAGAGCGCTACGGCCTGACTGAAAAGTATCCCTTCCCTCACGGCTTCCATGACCTTTATTACAACCCTGAAAAAGGCGTACTGGGCATGGTCACGGGTATGGGGATTGCCCGCGCCTCATCGGCGTTTACCGCGCTGGGACTGGACCCGCGCTTTGATTTAACCAAAGCCTACTGGCTGATTGCAGGTATTGCCGGCATCGACCCGCAGGATGGCTCTATTGGCTCTGCGGTATGGACGGATTACCTGGTCGACGGCGACCTGGCGCATCAGATCGATGCCCGTGAAATCCCGGAAGACTGGTCGACCGGTTACTTCCCACTCTTTGCTAACGAACCTTATCCAGAGCAGGAAGGTGAAGTCGTTGCCCGTAACGGTGAAGTTTTTCAGCTGAATACCATGCTGGTAGACTGGGCATTCAACCTCACCAAAGATATCGAGTTAATGGATACTGATGCCATGCTGGCTTTACGCAGCAAGTACACCGAAATGCCGGCAGCTCAGTTACCTCCGAAGGTTTTACGCGGCGACCACCTGTCTGCTTCGACCTTCTGGCACGGCAAACTGTTTAACGACTGGGCAAACGACTGGACGGCATTCTGGACTAACGGCAAGGGCAACTTTATGACCTCAGGCATGGAAGACACCGGCAGCTATCAGGCACTGACCTATCTGGATAACGCCGGTCTTGCCGACAAAAAACGCGTAATGGTGTTACGTACCGCCAGTAACTTTACCATGCAGCCGACGGGTATGACTGCTGCCGAAAACCTCGCGTCGGAAAGCTCTGGCGCTGGCTATGCGGGGATGCTGCCGTCGCTGGAAGCCGCTTATAAAGTCGGTAGTACCGTGATTGATGAAATTGTCCTTAACTGGGACAAGTATCAGGATACCCTGCCTGGTCAGCAGTAATTCTGCAGAACCTGTAGCGAATACAAAAAAGGGGTCTTCTGGCCCCTTCTTGTTATCCGCAATAAAAAACTTAAGCCGCTTTGGCCACCAGGTTATCAATACATCGCAGCCACTTATTCTTTTCCTCAGCCGGCAAAAATGAACCAATAAAACTGTTTTTAACCAGTTGAACCAACGCCGTTTCATTCATCGCCAGATGGGTCATTAACGCTTTATAGTTGTCGTTCAGGTAGCCGCCAAAATAACTCGGATCATCAGAGTTAACCGTAACACACAGCCCCTGTTCGAGCAGATCGAGAATATTGTGTTGCGCCATATTATCAAATACACACAACTTAATATTACTTTGCGGACACACCGTTAGCGCCATGCCGCTGTCGCGTAAACGCTTGATAAGTTGTTCGTCTTCCTCGGCTCTGACACCGTGATCGACGCGGTCTATTTTAAGCAGATCCAGAGCTTGCCAGATGTAATCCGGCGGCCCTTCTTCACCGGCATGGGCAACACATTTGAAACCCAACGCACGGGCGGCGGTAAACACCTTCACGAACTTTTCCGGCGGATTACCCTGCTCCGAACTATCGAGCCCCACCGCCTTAATGACCGGGTAATACTCACGGGCCTTATTTAGGGTTTCAATGGCGGCTGCCTCACTGAGGTGACGCAGAAACGACATAATCAGGTATACGCTAATGCCCCACTGAGCTTTCGCTTCGTCGATGGCACGCTGAAACCCCGGCATAAAGACATCAAATCCGACGCCCCTCTCGGTATGGGTTTGCGGATCAAACATGATTTCGGTATGCACAATGTTATCGGCATGACAATGCTGCAAATAACTGCGCATTAGCTGGTAAAAGTCTTCTTCGTCGCGCAGCACGTCTGCGCCCTGATAATACAGGTCCAGGAAACTCTGTAGATTGTCAAACTGATAGGCTGCTTTAATGGCCTCTACGGAATCGTAGGGCAACGACACCCCGTGTTTCTCCGCCAGCGCCCACATCAGCTCTGGCTCCAGTGTGCCTTCTATATGCAGGTGCAATTCGGTTTTTGGCAATTGCTCAATTAAATCAATAAGTCTCATCGCGTAACGGGCTCCCTCGCGCACTGTTGTCAGGCAAATTCACCATTTAGGTGCATCATTGAATGGCTCCATGCCAAAATAGCCTGCATCAAACTGATTTATAGTAAGATTGGTCTGTTCGGTACCAACCGTTTATTGTGATATATAAAAGTCTAGCAGATACCAGACCAACTCTTTGACTAAATGGTCAGTTTTTTGCTTGCACTAAGCCAACACACTCAACAATTACAAACCATAAAAGAGATTCACTATGTCATCATCGCTGATAGAGCGGCTTTTCAAACTTGAGGCCCACGGCACCACCATTAAAACCGAGGTGATCGCCGGCCTGACCACGTTTGCAGCAATGTCTTATATTCTGGTGGTTAACCCGGGCATTCTGGGCTTAAGCGGCATGCCGGCTACCGGTTTAATAACGGTTACGGCACTGGCCGCCTGTTTGGGCACCATGCTAATGGCGTTTATGACCAACTACCCGATTGCACTGGCACCGGGTATGGGCCTTAACGCCTTTTTTGCTTTTACCATTTGTATGACCCGGGAAATCCCCTGGGAAGCCGCCCTGGGCATCGTATTCTGGAACGGTGTGTTGTTCTTATTATTAACCCTTACAGGGGTGCGAACCTTAATTGCCGAAGCCATTCCTGCGTCTCTTAAAATAGGCGTGCAATGCGGTATTGGCTTATTTATCGCGTTTATCGGCCTCAAAAATGCTGGTTTGATCGTGTCTAACCAGGCAACCTTTGTGACCATTGGTGACTTATCCAACCCCGCGGTGATGCTTGCCCTCGCCGGGATTCTGCTTACTGTAATTCTGGTGAAGAAAAACGTTACCGGCGGTATTCTGCTGTCGATTATTCTGCTCACTTTGATGGGATTTATTATTCCTACTGAAGACGGCATGCTAACGCCTACACCAGAGGCTATTGTGGGCATGCCTGAGCCTATCAGTGACACCTGGTTTGCCATGGATATTATGTATCCGCTGGAGCATTTCGCTGAAACCTGGGATCTGATATTTGCCCTGATGTTCGTCAACATGTTCGATACTATCGGCACCCTGATTGGCGTATCGCGCCGGGCAAACCTGCTCAATGAAGAAGACAAACTGCCTAAAATTGGCGCTGCGATGACCGCTGATGCGTCTGCCAGTGTGGTCGGTGCGGCTTTAGGTACCTCACCGGTAACCAGTTACGTGGAATCAGCAGCCGGCGCTTCGGCCGGTGGCCGAACCGGCCTTACCGCTATTGTAGTGGGTATCTGCTTTCTGCTGGCACTATTTTTAACGCCACTGATGAAAATCATTCCGCTGATGGCCACTACTCCTGCTTTGGTGATGGTAGGTATCTTAATGATGGAATCGATTCGTCATCTTGAGTTTGATGATCTTGGCGCTACCGCTACCGCCGTCGTTGCGCTTATGGCTATGCCACTCACCTTCAGTATCAGTGAAGGGATAGCGCTGGGTTTTATCACCTATGTGGGTGTAAAGCTGGGCACTGGTAAACACAAAGAAATCAGCTTTATTACTTACCTGCTGGCACTGGTATTTATTCTGCGTTACGCCTTCGGTCTTTAAATTACTGGATACACCAGGTAACAAATAGACTACTTTCCCCGTCATACCGGAAGCGGCTTTAGCCGGTATGACAGTGATATTTGAAGGCTGCACACACTCCCGTCATCCCGGAAGTTTCACCGAAACTATCCGGGATCTCCTGAAATGTTTTGCTCACTCAATAAAACTGTTTCAAGCAGTCAAACTGTTTGGAAGATCCCGGCTCGTGGGCCGGGATGACGATGACGTTTGAAGGCTGCTACCCCCCGTCATACCGGAAGCGGTTTTAGCCGCTTTCCGGAATCCCCTATACTTGCTTACCAACAAAAGATACTGATTGATAACGCTACCAGTCTCCACATCTTGTCGGGGTGCCGACTGCACCCAAAGGGGAGATGGCTCCCCTTTGGAAACCTCCAGTTCTTTAATCGCGAAGGAGCATACTGTCACCGGGCAGGTAAAACCTATCGGTCAGAGAGGGCGTCCTGCCCTCCTGACCGGAGCCATCATCCATGATGCCTCTACGCTTTTACTTGATCTGCCCGATAACAGTATTTCGCGATACAAAGAACCAAATAAAAGAGCAATACGCGCTAACACGCTCGTACACTCCCAACTCATCCCCCGCAGATATATCCTCCGTCATCCCGCACGCTTTTGAGCAGGGATCCCTTGAAAAGGTTGTCTATGCTGATTCGCTGATATTTAAAGATACCGGCTCAGCGGCCGGTATGACAGGTTGTTTGAAGGCTGCAATACGATGTCGAAACATCGGCTTTTTACCCGTTTGGTTATTATTCACCGTAAGGAAAATGCTCTGCCCAGTGCTGAGCGATTTGCTCCCTGGTACAACACCATACCTGTTCGTGACTCTGCACATACTCAACAAAGCGTTTTAACGCAGCAAACCGAGCCGGACGGCCGATAATACGGTTATGCAGGCCGATGGATAACATCTTCGGCGCATCCTGCCCTTCTTCGTACAACACATCGAAAGCATCTTTAAGGTAAGTGAAAAATTGCTCACCGCTGTTAAAGCCCTGCGGCGTGGCAAAGCGCATATCATTGGTATCCAGCGTGTAGGGCACCATCAACAATGGCTTACTGTAGTGTGTATCATAGTAGGGTAAATCGTCAGCATAGGAGTCGGCGCAGTAAAGAATATCGTCGCGCTCAGCAATCAGGGCCAGTGTATTCGGGCTCGTTCTGCCAGTGTACCAGCCTGCAGGGGCTTTGCCCGTTAGCGCTTTATGACGAATGACAGATTCTTCAATCTGGGCCCGTTCTTCGTTGATATCCATGTCCTGAAAGTGGATCCAGCGCAGTGCATGACTGGCGATTTCCCAGTAGGCATCAAGCATGGCTTTAACCGCTTCAGGATGACGCTCAAGTGCCATGGTCACACCAAACACAGTAACCGGTATATTGGCCTGGGTAAACAAGCGGTGCAAACGCCAGAACCCGGCCCTGGAACCATATTCATAAATAGATTCCATGCTCAGGTGGCGGTCCGGGTAGGCTTGTGCACCAATGATCTCCGACAGAAAGATTTCAGAGTGGCTGTCACCGTGCAGCACACAGTTTTCTCCGCCTTCTTCGTAATTCAGGACAAACTGCACTGCCACCCTGGCATCGCCCGGCCACTCAGGATGGGGAGGGTTTGCACCGTAGCCAATCAGATCTCTTGGATAATCACTCATTTCGCTGACTCCAGGTATTTTTCAGGCACGGTGAGTCCACAGCCTGACAATATCAATTGCACCAGTTGCCGGGTCGCTTCGTCAAAATCTGCCCGTTTCATGGTTTTGCCTCGCAAACTGGTAATTTGTGCCGAAAAATCGGCGTAGTGCTGGGTGCAGGCCCAGATATGAAATAACAGATACAGCGGATCTACGGCGGTCATCCGCCCCTGGGCTATCCAGCTATTCAAAATAGCAACACGCCCTTCCATCCAGGCTACGTGCTCATTGCTGAAAAACTTATTGAGATAAGGCGCGCCATTGAGCACTTCCATGGCGAAAATTTTAGACGCCTGGGGATGGGTTCGCGACATGGTCATTTTATCGGCGATATAATCAGCCAGCGACTCTGCCGGATCGTCGTCTTCGGTCACCTGGTCGAAGCGTGAATTCCACAGCGACATAATGTCCTGCAACAGGGCCACGTATAAGCCCTGCTTGGATTTAAAATAATACAGAATATTGGTTTTCGGTAACTCCGCCTCGTCAGCAATTTGCTGTACCGAAGTACCCTTAAAACCGTAAGTTGCGAAAGCCTTTTCAGCCGCGACCAGAATTTTCTGTTTGTTCTTAGCCCCGATACTACCGTCCATTTTCGATTTACTCGCCATTAATACTGCGTTCCTTGTTTTTCACTGAAATTGACTGAGCACCTGAATGTCATCAGGCATCGCCCTGCCTGTGATAGCGGGCGGATGTCCATTCATGCTATATCTTGTCACTTTCTCGTTGCTTTGTCTCAGTACTGAGTCTGATTTACAGCAATTTCCTGACCACTTAGTCATTTTTTTGCAGAGCAAGTGGTCAGTCCACGTAATTGTCGTCGCAGTATCCTGCGCTACACTTTACCAAGAGCAGGCAGAAGCCTGACAGGCGTCCTACCTGATAACGCCTGGTTCGCATGCCGGTTAGGCTGCAGCGCTATTTAAACACAAAAAACTGACCACTTGGTCTACTTTTTGAATAGTATTTCCGGTATGGTATGCGCTAATTAGCCCGCCATCTCAGGCCCGGAGCACAGGATGATAAAATTTTTACTTAATAATGAATTAGTTACGTTAGAAAAAGATGCTGCAGAAGTGTCTGTACAGCAATACTTGCGTGACCAGAAAGCGCTGACAGGCAGCAAGGAAGGCTGTGCAGCGGGCGATTGTGGTGCATGCACGGTCGTTCTTGGTGAAATTGCCCCTTCCCAAACAGGTATTTTTTACCGCAGTGTGAACAGTTGTATAACGCTCATGGCTGCGCTACATGGTAAACAGCTGATCACAGTGGAACACCTCAGTGACGGCAACACCCTGCACCCGGTGCAGCAAGCCATGGTTGAACATCACGGCAGTCAGTGTGGTTTTTGTACGCCGGGTTTTGTGATGTCGATGTTTGCGCTTTACCATACTGACCAACCCGCCACGCGTGAAACCGTTAACACAGCGCTGTCAGGCAATCTGTGCCGCTGCACCGGCTACCGGCCAATCATAGATGCGACAATAGATAGTTGCGCACATCGGGACGCGGATAAGTTCACCGTACAGGAGAGCGAGGTACTTAAACAGCTACAGGCCATCGCTGCAGAGACATCCACGCCGGTGATAAACAAGGTTTATTTACCTTCGAGCCGTGAAGCCATGGCAGCCTTGCTAGAGGAACATCCGGATGCCCGTTTTGTTGCCGGTAGCACCGATTTGTCACTTGAATATACCCAACAGTTAAAAACCCTCCCCACCCTGGTAAGCACTACCCAGGTTAAGGAATGCCGTGAACTGAAGGTAGACGAGCAGGCAGTTACCGTTGGTGCAGCGTTGCCGCTCAGCGACATCGCACCGGTGCTGCACGAGCATTTTCCTCAGTTACATGAACTGATTGACCGCTTCGCCTCCCTGCCTATAAGAAATCAGGCCACGCTTGGCGGCAATGTAGCCAATGCATCTCCCATCGGGGATATGCCGCCGGTACTACTGGCCCTGAATGCCACCGTCATTATTGATAACGGCAGCGACTACCGCGAGGTCCCGGCCGATAAGTTTTTCACCGGCTATCGCCAAACCGTGTTAGCCGATAAAGAGTGGATAAGCGCTATTCGCTTTAACCATCTGGATGAGCAGACGCAGTTAAAAGCCTACAAAGTCTCCAAACGCCATGAAGATGATATTTCTGCGGTCTGTGCCGTGTTCACGGTAACGCTGGAAAACGGTAGCGTTAGCGCTATCAGCTCAGGTTTTGGCGGTGTGGCCGCTACCCCGGTTAGTTGCGAAGCGCTGGAACAGCGCTTGCTGGGTAAAACCTGGAGCGATCAAAGTACCCGCCAACTGGGCATGAAAATCCTGGCAGAGGCATTTTCCCCCATTGATGATGTGCGGGCCAGCGCCAGCTATCGTAAACAAATTCTCGCCAATTTATGGCAGCGCTTCTGGTTTGAAACACAATCTGAACTATTAGCCACAACCCGGGTGACAGCATATGCGTAAACTTGTCGATCAACCTTCACACAAGGCCGAACACTCACCGCTGCTGCGCTCTGAAAAGCACGAAAGTGCCATCCGCCAAGTCTCGGGCAGCGCGAGGTATGTCGACGATATCCCCGCACCGGCATCGCTATGCTATGCCAGCGTTGGGGTTACCAATGTCGCCAGTGGCACGTTGACTTCACTGGATCTCAGCGCCGTAAAACAATCTCCCGGGGTTATCGACGTCATTACCATCAGCGATATTCCCGGCCATACCGATATTGGCCCGGTGTTTGGTGGCGATCCCATTTTGCTCGATAAAGAAGTGAAATTTCATGGCCAGCCGGTATTCGCCGTCCTGGCAGAAACCCAGGAACAAGCACGGGTTGCCGCCACTAAAGCCACCATGACCTTTGCCGAAGCAGAGGCTATTCTGACCACCGATGAAGCACTTGCCGCCGATGCCAAGGTGCGCCCCACTCATGAATTTGGTCGTGGTGATGTCAGCAATACCCTGCAATCCGCCCCACTTACCGCTTCCGGGCATTTATCGGTGGGCGGTCAGGAACATATGTATCTGGAAGGTCAGGTCAGCCTGGCGATCCCTGAAGAAGAAGATCGCATAAGCATTTTCACCTCCAGTCAGCATCCCAGTGAGGTGCAAAAACTGGTGGCCGAAGTGCTGGATGTAAAATTACATCGCGTAGCGGTAGACATGCGCCGTATGGGTGGTGGTTTTGGTGGTAAAGAATCCCAGGCCGCTCAGTGGGCGTGTCTGGCCGCAGTGTTTGCTCTGCGTACCCGGCGCGCGGTAAAAATGCGTCTGCCGCGTATGATGGACATGCAAGTCACCGGCAAACGTCATCCCTTTGAAAATGACTATGAAATTGCCTTTAATGAATCCGGCAAAATGCTTGGAGCCAAAGTAACCGTATCAGGCAACTGTGGTCACTCACCGGATTTATCTGACGCCATTGTCGACCGCGCCATGTTTCACGTCGACAACGCTTATCAGCTAGGCGACACACACGTCACCGGCCACCGTCTTAAAACCAACATTGTATCGCATACGGCATTTCGTGGCTTTGGCGGCCCTCAGGGGCTGATTATGGCCGAGCTTTTGATGGACGTGGTAGCACGGAAAACCGGTCTGGATCCGTTAAGCGTACGTAAGCTTAACCTGTATGGCCAAGAGAATGGCACGGTTACCCCATACGGGATGCCACTGGAGCAGGATATTCTGGCCGACCTCATTGGCAAGCTGGAAGCCGACAGTAATTACTGGCAGCGCCGCGAAGAAGTAAAGGCCTTTAACGCGGCCAGTCCGATTATCAAAAAAGGCCTGGCCCTGACGCCGGTAAAATTTGGTATTTCATTTACCGCCAAACATCTTAATCAGGCTGGTGCACTGCTGCATATCTACACCGATGGCAGTATTCAGGTTAATCACGGTGGTACCGAAATGGGCCAGGGTCTGCACACTAAAATCGGCCAGATTGTGGCCCATGAATTTGGCGTAACGCTGGATAATATCGAGGTAACCGCCACGCGCACTGATAAAGTGCCAAATACCTCGCCCACCGCGGCATCAAGTGGTACCGACCTTAACGGTAAAGCCGCACAAAATGCCTGTATTACTATTAAAGAGCGCCTGGCCGCTTTCTTTGCCGAACAATTTAACGTGCCGGCAGAAGATGTGATCTTTGCTGCGGGTCAGGTAAGCGCCGGCGGTCATCACCTGCCCTTTACCCAGTTAATTCAGAATGCCTACATGGCACGTATTTCGTTATCGGCTACCGGCTACTACCGCACGCCCAAAATATACTATGATCGCGAAACCGGCTCTGGTCGGCCGTTCTTTTACTTTGCCAACGGTGCCGCGGTTTCTGAAGTCAGTGTGGATACCCTGACCGGCGAATATACCCTCGATAAAGTGGATATCCTCCATGACGTAGGTACAAGCCTTAACCCCGCCATTGACCGCGGCCAGATTGAAGGCGGCTTTATTCAGGGCATGGGCTGGCTCACTACCGAAGATTTACGCTGGGATGACAGCGGCCGGTTAATCTCCAATAACATGGCTACCTATAAAATTCCGGCAATTGGCGATACGCCTGCACACTTTAACGTCGCACTGTTTGATCGGCCCAACGCCGAAGACAGTATTTATCACTCCAAAGCCGTAGGAGAGCCACCCTTTATGCTGGCCATTTCCGTGTGGTGCGCCATTAAGGACGCCATTGCCAGTCTGGCCGATTATAAAGTGGATCCTGACCTGCCAGCCCCGGCCACACCAGAAAAAGTTCTGATGGCCATTAACGCCATACAGAATGGCGGTGGAGAGCAGTAATATGCAAAACGAAAAATGGCAGGTACGACGCTGGTTCGAGGCTATTCACTGCTGCGAACAAACCGCCGAGGGCTATGCGCTTGTTACGGTACTCACCACGGCTGGCTCCACACCCCGTGAGCAAGGCACCAAAATGGTCGTCACCGCCGACCGCCAGTTCGACACCATTGGTGGTGGTCACCTGGAATTTAAAGCCATAGAACTCGCCCGGCAGGCTCTGGCAGACAGTGTTAACCAGCGCCACAATCAACAGGCGATCCACAGTTTTCCGCTGGCCAGTAAACTGGGCCAGTGCTGCGGCGGCGCGGTAAAACTGCTGATAGAAACCCACGTTAGTCATCGTCAGGTGCTGGCGCTGTTTGGCGCGGGCCATGTGGCCCAGGCACTGGTGCCTATCCTTGCGCAACTACCGCTGTCTGTGCGCTGGATTGATAACCGCGAATCACTGACTCCCACTGAACCATTACCAGCTAATGTAGACTATCTGTGTGACGATGAGCCGGTCGGCGAGATCCCTCTGTTACCCGCTGGCAGTTGGGTGGTGATTATGACCCATGATCATCAACTGGATTTTGAGCTGGCAGAAAAAGCCCTCAAACACCCGGATTTACCTTACGTAGGTATGATTGGCTCTCAGACCAAAGCGAAACGGTTTGTCCACCGTTTACAAAGCAAAGGCATTAGCGACGGGCAACTCAGCCGTTTTGTAACGCCCATCGGGCTTAGCGATATTCCCGGCAAACTGCCGGTGGAAGTGGCTGTGTCGGTAAGCGCACAAATTATTCGGCGCTTGCACGGAGTAAACGCGACAGAAGCCCCCTTAACTGCCGATACGACTAAGGAAGCACTTCATGACACTCAATGAATTAAATCAACTGGACGATAATGCCGCTTACGACTGGTTTGAAGCCAGCTGCGCGGCGGAGCGCTGGGTTAATGCCATGGTCACCGGCCGGCCATATAAAAGCGCTGCCGATGTCTACAGCTACGCGGTAGAAGTGTGGGAATCACTCACTGAAAGCGATTATCGCCAGGCCTTCGAGGCTCACCCAATGATTGGTGATGTAAACAGTCTCAGAGCCAAATTCGCCAATACTAAAGATACCGCTGCATCAGAACAACAAGGCACCGCGGTAGCCAGTGAAGAAACACTACAGGCATTGCATACGCTGAATCACGAGTACCTCAATAAGCACGGTTTTATCTTTATTATCTGTGCCACCGGGCTTAGCGCCGACACCATGTTAGAAGCGCTGCAAAAACGCCTGCCTAACGATACCGTCAGCGAGCTCGAAAACGCCGCTGCCGAACAAATTAAAATCACCCTGCTACGCCTGACCAAAGGGTTAAGCGAACCAACACAGGAAGCTTCATCATGATCAGTTTATCCAGCCATGTGCTAGATACCACTTCAGGTAAACCGGTTGCCGATATGCCGGTCACACTGACCGGCCCGGACGGCAGTCAGGTAACCGCCGTTACCAACAGCGATGGACGTTGTAAGGACTGGCCTGGTATCACTTTCAGTGCCGGTAGTTATGCCATTCGTTTTGAGTGCAGGGACTACCTGATTGCCAATCATGGCCAGTCATTTTACCCCTTCGTCGATATCCATTTTGAGATGACCGAAGACGGTGGCCACTACCACGTGCCGCTGCTTATCTCTCCGTTTGGTTTTAGCAGTTACCGGGGTAGCTAGTGGCAACAACACAACTCATTCGCGGAACGCTGTATCATTATCCGCATTCGACAAACCAGTATCAGAGCGATTTACAGAGCTTTAAAGATGGTGCAATGCTGATAAAAGACGGCAAGATTGCCGATCTTGGCGACTTTTCAGCGCTGAGAGCAACCTATCACGATGTAGAAGTTACCGATTACTCAGGCCGGGTTATTATTCCGGGACTGATTGATACCCACCTGCATTTTCCGCAAACCGAAATTATTGCCAGTTACGGTGAACAGTTGCTGACCTGGCTGGACAACTTCACGTTTCCGGCCGAGCGTCAGTTTGAAGATGCCGACTTTGCCAACACCATGGCCGATGCCTTTTTAACCGAATGCCTGAAAAACGGCACCACGACCGGTTTGGTATATTCAAGCGTGCATAAGGTCGCCACCGAGGCGCTGTTTGAGGCGGCCAGCCAACGCAATATGCTCACCGTGGCCGGTAAAGTATGCATGGACAGGCACTGCCCGGACTGGCTACAGGATACGCCCGAATCAGCCCAGCGGGACAGTGCTGACTTAATCGACCGTTACCACGGCAAGGGGCGCAATTACTACGCCCTTACCCCGCGCTTTGCGCCCACCAGCAGCAGCGCACAAATGGCTGCACTGGGTGAGCTGGCGCAGCAATATGAAGATGTGTTTATTCAAACTCACCTGTCGGAAAATCACGACGAAATCGCTTGGGTGAAAACCCTGTATCCAGAGTGCGAAGATTATCTTGCGGTGTATGAAAAATACCATATGGTGCGCCCCAGAGCCGTTTATGGCCACTGTATTCACCTGTCTGACAGTGAATGGCAGCGCATGGCCGATAGTGGCGCCATTGCCGCTTTCTGCCCCACATCTAATTTGTTTTTAGGCAGCGGCTTATTTGAAATGAGCAAAGCCGAAAAATTCGGTGTGCCAGTCACGCTGGCTACCGATGTAGGCGGCGGCACCAGTTTTAACCTGCTCAGAACCCTCGGCGAGGCTTATAAGATTTGTCAGTTACGCAATTACAGCCTGTCGGCGCTACAAGGCTTTTATATGCTCACCCAGGGGGCTGCCGATAGTCTGGGGTTAAGCAATCAAATTGGTAACCTCAATCCGGGCAGTGATGCCGATTTTGTGGTGCTTAATCCTCGTTTTGATGCACTTACTCAGCTTCGCATCGACGCAGACAGTACCTGCGAAGACACCCTTTTTGCCCTGACCATGCTCGGCGACGATCGCGCCACTGTGGCCACCTATGTGGCGGGTCAACCACAATATCAACAACAGGAGCTCTAACCATGCCGTGGCTTGATTGGCTTTCATTATTTGTGCGCTGGTTTCACGTAATTGCCGGCATCGCCTGGATTGGTGCGTCGTTTTATTTTATCTGGCTGGATAACAGTCTGGAAACACCGCCGGAGTGGAAAAAGCAAAAAGGCATTAAAGGCGACTTATGGGCCGTGCACGGTGGCGGCTTTTATGAGGTCGGCAAATATGCTTATGGCCCGGAAGTGATGCCTAAAACCTTGCACTGGTTTAAATGGGAAGCCTACTCCACCTGGCTGAGTGGTTTTGCACTACTTATCATCGTGTATTATTTCGCCGCATCGGCGTATCTTATCGACCCGTCGGTGATGGCGCTTAGCGAAGGTGAAGCGATTGCCCGCGGCCTTGGCTTACTGGCCGGTGGTGTACTGTTGTATGAGCTGGCCTGTCGTTCGCCGCTTGCCAACTACCCTAAAGTGTTTGCTCTTGCTCTCACCGCACTATTAGTGGTCGCCACTTATCTGGCCACCCACTGGTTCAGTGGCCGCGGCGCTTACATTCATGTAGGTGCGTTGATTGGCTCGATTATGGTGGCCAATGTTTGGCTCAATATAATGCCGGCGCAGCGCAAGATGGTCGATGCCGTGGCCGCCAAGCAAGCCGTTGACCCGGCTTGGGGCGCTGGCGCTAAATTACGCTCAGTGCATAACAACTACCTGACGCTGCCTATCCTGTTCATCATGATCAGTAACCACTATCCAATGACCTATCAGCATCCTCAAAACTGGTTAGTGTTAGTAGCAATCATGGCGTTATCAGCCTGGATCAGGCACTTTTTTAATCTGCGTCATGTGGGTAAGTTCAGCCCGGCAGTACTGGTGAGTGGTATGTTGGGTTTGTTGGCCGTAGCGCTGTGGGTATCCTGGCCAAAACCGCAGCCTGAGGTGAGTGTCGCCCCGGCAGCAGCGGTGACTGAAACACAGACTGCTTCGATGTCGGCACTGGATACACAGGTGCTGGCCCTGGTGGAAACCCACTGTGTAGGCTGTCATGCATCGACCCCTACTGACAACATTTTCAAGGTTGCGCCGCTGGGGGTTAAACTCGACAGCTGGGTCGATATTGAGCGTCAGGGCCGCCAGTTGGTGAACCGCACCACCGTTACCCGGGATATGCCGTTTTTAAACAAAACCAATATGACCGATGAGGAAAGGGCCATTATTGCCGCCTGGGGCAAAGAACAGGGCTATTAGTCTTACCCCGGGCCAGCTAACCTTGCCTGATTGTGCAACATACACATGAGGGTAAGGCAGCTGTGCGGCCGGACTGGCAAAGATAATTGTTAACTATTAAAAAGGTAGCTAGGATGCCTTATTCCCTTTTACGTGATACATCTGTCTGTCAGCTTCCTCAATCCATTGCTGAACGTTTTCCAGCTCCTGATGCCACTGGGACATGCCAATTGAGCACTGAATCAGGATCTCCTGTGAACGCTCACTCCTGACTATCAAAGGCTCAGCAAAGATACGGTCAATCAGATGCTGGGCTTCATAGTCCCGGGTATCTCTTAACAACAGCAAAAATTCATCGCCCCCATAGCGCCCCACCAGATCATTTGAGCGCATGGTGGATTTTATCCGTTCGGTGAGGAGCACCAGTGCCTTATCGCCTGTCTGATGACCATACTGGTCGTTGATCTGCTTAAACTTATCAAGATCTAAGAACGCCAGAGTCGACGTGGTACGTTCACCAATACGCTGCAAGCGTTTAAATTCGGCATCCAACGCATTTAAACACTCACGGCGATTATCTATCCCGGTCAGGCCATCGGTTCTGGACAACACATTTAGCTTTTCATTGGCAGACTTTAATGCTTCATGCATTTGTTTATCGTGAGTAATGTCATCTGCAGTAATCACCAGACTTATCACTTCACCACAGGAAGCGCGGATCACTTCGCCACGTTCTCGAATGTATCGAAGCTCGCCATCATCGCGCATAATGCGATATTCAAAGGTCCAGGGGTTAGTAATGGTGTGCCGGTAAAAATCCATTACCCGGGGCCTGTCTGCCACATGGATGTGACCGATAAAGCTTCTTGGATTATCGTAGAGTTCCTTGGCACTGCGCCCCCAGATACGCTGATAGCCCTCGTTAATGTAAACTAAAGTGGTTAAGTCGGGGCTGACGACGCTCACTGCCATCCGATCGGATAACGAACTGATAATAGAACGAAGGGTTTCCTGAGACTCAAAATAATCCTGTTCTATACGCTTCTTCTCATCGATATCCTCCACTACAGAGATGAAAAAAGCCGGCGTATCATCTTCATTTCGCACCAGCGTAACGGTAAGGTTACCCCACACCATCTTGCCATTTTTATGGATATAGAGTTTTTCCATCTGATAGGAATCGTAGAATCCATCCAGTAACTCCGCCACGTACTGTAGGTCTTTGTCGAGATAGTCAGGATGGGTAATATCCTGAAAATCCAGCTTTACCAACTCTTCTTTACTGTAGCCAAGAAAGCTACTGAGTGCGGCATTGACGCGAATGAATCCGCCTTCTGGTCTGACATGGGCCAGGCCTACGCCACACTGTTCGAAGGTTGACTCAAATACATTCGCTGTTGTCTCACTGGCCATTGATTCCTCCATTCTGAACCGGCTGTATACGTCCATTTAATTACTTTGCGCTGTTCGCACTTCAGTTATTCGCTAACCCGGGGTAAACGGATCAAAAAGCATGTCCCTTTGGCACTGCTTGATTCAAGATGTAGCTCGCCACCATATTTTTCAATAATCGCCTCTGAGATGGATAATCCCAGTCCGGTTCCCATTCCCACGGTTTTAGTGGTGAAAAACGGATCAAAAATTTTAGCCGCTACCGCATCCGGAATACCCGGACCGTTGTCTGCTATGCGGCAATCCACGGTGGTTTTACCGGCTTCAATAGTAATGGTTATCCTGCCTGTTTTATCGGTTATTGCCTGGATTGCATTAGTCACAATGTTAATAATGACCTGGGCAAGCTGATTGGCGTTAACGTGAATGACAGGTTTTTCTTCGCTACGAGTAAAATCGATATCCACTACCGTTTTTGCCTGGGTTTTGATAATTGTCAGCGCCAGCTCAATAACGGCGTTTAAATCCAGATCAACACGGTTTTTTTCATCCGGGTGTGAGAAGGACTTAAGGTTAGCAATAATATCGCTGGCACGTCGAATGCCTTGTAGCGACTCATCAATCAAATCGTCCGTGTCTGTTAAAATATAGTCCATATCCATCTTTTTGTGCAGCATTTCCATCGCCGGTGATGATTTTGTTGCTTCGCTGACAAACTCTCTGATACCGCCAAGATAATCCTGCAAGCTGGACAAGTTGCTGTTTATAAAACCCAACGGGTTGTTGAGTTCATGAGCTACGCCGGCAGCCAGTTGTCCCAATGCGGCCATTTTGTCCTGGTGCATCATTGATTTTTCAATTCGGTCGCGTTCCTCAAGCAGACTTTCGCGTTCAAGGATAAGACTACGTTGTTCAAAATGAGACAAGGTATTCGCGACAAACGCACTAAAAGATACGAAAATATCTTCGTACTGCTTAGAAAATGCACCTATATTTCTATCGGAAATCAGCCAGATATATTTTGCCTGGGAGGTACTGATAGGGTGAATGAGCACTGAGTTCGCATCAGGTAACCAGTCTCCCAGGTGGGTTTTCCACCCCGGGATCAATGACACATTAACTACGTTCATAGTTTCTTCAAAAACGCTGGTTAAATCCGTGTAGCGCAAGGGTTTAAAAGTTCTCCCACCGATGCTGCTACAAACCGGCATCACCGTACTTTGCTCTTCATTATGATGGGCGATGAGGATCTGATCGCAAGGTAATATCTCGCCAATTACCTCAAATAAACGCGCAAACACTTCACTGCGGTGGGTGGATGTCATGATCGCATCCAGACTATGCAGCAGTAGTTGATTAATCTGCTTAAAGCGTTGCAACTGGCCGTTTTCGTAACGTAACTTTTGAATCGTTTCGTGGAGTTTTTCTACATCGGTCACGAATTATTTCACCCTATCGCCGTGGCAGAAATCATTAAATTACCATGGCGACTGATACCGTCTGAAAAACAGCCCTGCTCGCCAAAAGTAAATCCTACAATAAATGGCACGTCCTGAGCCAGTACCAGCAACGAGCGCTGGATCTCATCAAGATGCTCCTTAACAGCCAGCATACAGCCGCCACAAAAAACAATAATTATTGCCTGGGGACGACATTCATAATTCAGCTCATGGGTTTGCAACACTACTTCGGTAACTTCGGTAACGCGCCGGATTAGGTTATCCGGTTGTCCGTTCATTAGCGTAATCTGCTCGCCGACTTCCAGGCTGGCAAACAGCTCAATACTGCCATCGTCATTCAGTCGTGCCGGATGGCTTAGGAGCGGCACCCCGAAGCTCAATGCCCCCTGTTGGCGACTAATTGGAAAAAAGGTACTTGCCTGCAATATGTTGCCCGGTTCCAGTGGCGTTTGCTCTAGCAGATTCAACCAGCGATTGTAGACCGTGCCAGCCGGTTCGCCGTCGAGGGTATAAATTATTCGACCTTCTCCCGCGGTGACCTGGGCAGACAATTCTGTCGGCTCATAGCCCGAACTAAAATAACAGGACACCGGCTCGCTCATGTAAAGCACCGCGACCACAATACCGTTGTGATGCAGCTCATTCCCATCAAACTGCACCCATTTACCTTCGATACTGTTATCGGCACTGCTGCCGCCAAATATCGGCACACTGTCACCAAGCACGCCATGCAGGCCATTGAGCACTTCTTCTTCATTGCCCGGCGCCACAATCAACCAGACCAGCGACGGCATTTCACCCAGCTTGCCAGCGTCCTGCATCGCATTCACCAGTGTCGTCTCGGCGATAGCTCTCTCCTTACCGGATGCCAGTTCTGCTGAGGCCACGCCCGCGCCGCCATCAATATCGGCCACAGAAAGCACATGCAGATAGCTTTCGCCTTTATCAGTGCCTAAATGGCTCATAGCCCCCAGACAACTGGAAGAAGCAATCCATCGCGCACCGTTTCGTTTATTTTCAGCCTTATTAGAGCCTGCCAGAGCGGTTACCGCTGCGACATCACCGAAAGCAATATTGATGTCCGCTTTTTCCAGTTCAGATATCACGCACGTTTCGCCAAATGATCCATTCGCATCCAGGGGGAAGCGATTGACACCGATATGCATAGCCAAAACCCTTCAATTGTCACAATTGTCGCAATATACACAATAATGACTTTGTATTTTGATTTTTACATTGATTTATATAGGTTATGAACAGTAAACTTGCAAAAATATCGTATAAATAAGCATAACCAGTAATGCCCATTTTTCCTTTAAACCGTGTGAAGCGACACTGGCGGCAATAGGAGCAAGGTAGCGGGCAAAATGACTTTTGCTTTTAAGGCTGGCAGTAAAGCAACGATGACTAATAACTACTATGCAGTATTTATTGACGACGATGAACTGATGCTCAAAGCAATCAGACGCACATCAAGGCGTCTGATCCCAAATTGGGATGCTACTTTCATCAATCAGCCGCTGACATGGCAGGAGTCACTGCGAGAGAAAGCCTATCCGGATATTGTATTTTGCGACTACAGAATGCCGGGGATCAACGGCGCGGAGTTACTCAGGCAAGTCGCCGAAAAATATCCATTGTCTATCCGCGTTCTGATGACCGGCGATACCCGGGACGAAATCCTGCTAGGTAATTGCGGTAATGCCCACAGCTTGCTCAATAAACCTTTTAGTGACGAACACCTTGGTGAACTGTTAAGCCACGTAGAAAAGCTCAAAGCCTTACCGGTGACCTACTCCCAACAGCAATGCCTGGGTCAGTTAAGCCAGCTGCCGGTGTTACCCGAAATTATCGAAAAGTTACGTACCGCGCTGAGTGATGAACATACAAACGCCAGTAAGATTGCCGATATTATTATTGAAGAACCGTTGATTGGCGCGCGTATTATGCAGGTTGCTAATTCGGCCTACCTGGGTTTCCAGCGCACCACCGACACCCTGGAAGAGGCCATTAGCAGACTGGGTACACAGTTACTTTACGCCCTGACCATCAGCTTTGTACTGGAAACTGAAACAGCGCATCTCATGCCTGCCGCGCTCCACCAGCAAGTCTGTGAAAGCACCAGTCAAATGGCGGCCTGTGGCAAAGCACTGGCGGTTGAACTGGACTGCCCGGCCAAATGCAAGGAGCAGGTATTTACCGCAGCGGTATTAAATGGCACTGGCCGACTGGTACTGGCAATGGTCAATGAAAGCTCACCGCAACTGGCTGACCAGCTGAAAGAAGTGAGCACACATCCGGATATTCTCATTACGGTATTTTTACTTACCCTGTGGTGTTTCCCGGAAGAACTAATTGCGCCGCTACTGGATATCCAGGATGCACCGCTTGAAGAAGATAAAGCCTGGATAAATATTCTCTACTACGCCCACCAATACATTACGGTAAAAGACAACGCACAAAATCTGGCAGACTTTACCAGTACGTTACCCGAGGACGTTAAGGAAGCTTTGTTAAGAACTTAACCCGGCCAGTTCTTCAGGGCGATTGATGTTTACCAGCTCACCCACTTTGCCACTAAATGCCACGGGCCGGGCGTTCAGGCTGGCCAGTAATTTACGTACCGAAGGTGACGAGTCAGCGGCAATAAGCTTTCGTGCTGACTCCTGCGCTTGCGTGTTGACAGGTATAACCAAAGGTAAATAGTGCGCGCTGTAATAGACAGTCTGCTGATTACGCCTGGCGCACTCAAGTAAGGTATCAATGCTGAAAACAGAAAGACGGGGCATATCAACCGGCATAAACAAAGCCAGTCCCTGACTATCCTCTGTAGCAGAAAAACGCGCCAGCACATCACAAATAGCACTGGCAGGCCCCCGACCTGACTGCTGTTCGACTAAATCAGCTAGAGCGCCGCCGATTACAAAATGCTGATTCACCGCTGCCGCGTGAAGCACACCCGCTGCGATATCAAGCATAGTTTGCTGACCCACTTTGAGTTGCGCTTTGTCACTCCCCATTCGTCTGGAGCTGCCTCCGGCCAGGATGAATCCCAGGCTGTGGTGCGGAGGCTGCTGGATCAGCTTATCTATCGCGGCTGCTGTCATGGTCGATTAAAACTTAGTGGCTATCCATACCCATAGTTTATCAGTATCTACTTTAATGTCGCCTGCTGAATAATTGGCGTATTTAGCGCCGAAGCTAAATTTTTCAGCAATCTTGGTGGTGTACTGGATATTGATCTCACTACCCAGGTCGTCAACCGTGCTGCTCGCTTCATCTGCACTGAAATCATGATATACAAACAACCACTTCCCACCGGCAAACTTGGTTGCCGCACTCACGTAGACATCCTGTAAGCCCTGCGCTGGTGTGCCTAACCATTGATCAGACCAACCATTAAATTTATGCAGGGTCGCCAGTGGTGTGGCAAAGCCGTACATGCCATCATCAGAGCCCAGCAGCTCATAGCCTAGCTTAGCCGTTACACCTGACACCACTGCGCCCGCTTCCAACATTGCATAAGTAGCAGAGTAATCAGTCGCTGCCGCTTCGCTTGACTGGGTAGCAAACTCAGCGCTGTAAAGCCATTTAACCGAATCCGTTTGATAAGCGCCGGCATAGCTTACACCGTAGGTATCCAGACTGTTATCAGTGTTGTTATCCACCTCAAGCAGGTAGGCATAAGCGGTTAACCTACCAAAGTCATCCTGGTAACTTACGTTGAGCAAATGGTCTTTTGAATCAATATCCGCTGCTTCACCGAAAATACGGTTACGCTTGTTCAGATAGGCATAAAACGCGTTCAGCTTATCGCTTGCCTTGTAGTTTACCGAAACCGCATCATAGGTCTGCCAGTCCTGACGCCAGCCAACGTGCCCCACGAAACGGTGGCCGTCCAGCGCAATGATCTGGCGGCCGGCTTTTACGGTCAGGCCGTCATTTTTAAACTGCACATAGCCCTGATTCAGTTCGGTGGTTTCCGGGTCGGCAATCACCGAATATTCGCCGGGGTTATATCCGGCCGGGCCAACAGTGTAGTCGCCCTGCCCCATTACGATGGTCACATCTTCCAAATCCGCTTTGAATGAAAAGCCGTTGTACTCACCGGATTCGAAACTCAGTAACGTACGCAGCGTCAGTGCGCTCGCATCTTTTACCGCATTATCCTGGTTCGCGCCCTCGTAACGCAGGCGAAAACTGGCTGAAGCCTTGGAGTCAGACAGCGCATCATGCCACTCAGTAGCCGCTTGGGCGGCAGGTAATAAGGCCGCAGAAATAACCGTAGCCAGCAGGCCTCGTTTGAAAAAAGAGCTTTGTGTTTTCATGATAAATTCCTAAATTGAGCGTGAGAATACTCGGCCCGGCCTCTACAGGCCGAGCTAACAAATTGTTTTTTATTGAGATTACTTAAGCGGCGTCAGACTTCTTTTTGGCGCCGGACTGCTTGTTTTTTTTATGGCCCGAAACGGTTTCCACTTTTTTCTGTTTTTCGTACAGGAAGGTCAGCACTTCATGACGATAGTGGTTATATTCCGGGTTATCAGCCAGTGCCAGACGGTCCCGGGGACGCTCGAGTTTAACGTCGAGAATTTCGCCAATGGTGGCTGCAGGGCCGTTGGTCATCATTACGATGCGGTCAGATAACAATACGGCTTCATCTACATCGTGGGTGATCATAATCACCGTATTACCCAAATCTGCATGGATCTCCATCAGTGAGTCCTGCAAATGCGCCCGGGTCAGCGCATCAAGGGCACCGAAGGGTTCATCCATTAGCAACACTTTGGGCTCCATGGCCAGCGCCCGGGCAATGCCCACCCGCTGCTTCATACCGCCAGAGATCTCCGATGGCAGCTTGTCCAGTGCATGGGTCATATGCACCAGTTCCATGTTGTGCATGACCCAGTCGCGGATTTCCTGTTTGGATTTACCTTTCTGGGTTTGCTTTACGGCCAGCTCAACGTTTTTGTAGCAGGATAACCAGGGCAGCAATGAATGGTTCTGAAACACCACCGCCCGCTCAGGGCCAGGTTCTTTCACTTCGGCACCGTCAAGAATAACGCCACCGCTGGTTGCCTGATGCAGGCCGGCAACAATATTTAACACGGTAGATTTACCGCACCCGGAGTGACCAATCAGCGAGATAAACTCCCCTTTCTGAATCTTCAGATTCACGTCGGTTAACGCAGTAAACGGCCCTTTTGGGGTAGGAAAATCAATCCCTACCTGGCTGAGTTCTAAATGTCTGCTTTGCATAATTTAATTCCTCGAATGTGTTAGCCGCTTAGCGCAGCACTGCGTTTTTGTCCCAGCTCACCATGCGCTGTACAGACAGCATCAGACGGTCGAGCAGGAAACCGATTAAACCAATGGTGATAACCGCTACCATGATGCGTGCCAGTGACTCTGAGCTGCCATTTTGGAACTCGTCCCAGACAAACTTACCCAGGCCCGGGTTCTGTGCCAGCATCTCGGCCGCTATCAGCACCATCCAGCCGATGCCCAGTGACAAACGTAAACCGGTAAAAATCATTGGAATAGAGGCTGGCAGAACAATTTTCTGCACATGGCTTAATGGCTTTAAGCGCAGTACCTTACTCACGTTCACCAGATCGGAATCGATGTTGGAAACACCTACTGCAGTATTGATCAGCGTGGGCCATAAGCAGCACAGCGAAACGGTAAAAGCCGAGGTAATAAACGATTTGGAAAACATCGGGTCATCACTCACGTACACCGCACTGACCACCATGGTCACCAAAGGTAACCAGGCCAGCGGTGACACCGGTTTAAAAATCTGGATCAGCGGGTTCATGGCCGAGTAAGCGGACTTACTCAGACCACACAGAATTCCCACCGGCACCGCCACGATGCTGGCAATAAAAAAGCCCACCATCACCGTGTATAGACTGGTCCATATCTGATCGAAGAAGGTTGGCGCGCCGGTAAAATCACGGATTTTCGGCACGTAGGTCGGGTCCTGTGCAACACGCTTGGCGTTGCGAACTTCCTGGCGCTCGTAAAATGCGGCGGCTTTCTCTCGCTGCGCGCTGTGTTCATCGATTAACGTAAAGGTTTGTTCCCACACCTGCGCCGGGCCAGGAAACTGCCCCAGCGACGTATCGATGTTTTTGGCTACCACATTCCAAATCGCGAGGAATAATAATATGCCAACAACAGGCATCAATAATTTTGGTACGGTGGACATAATATTCCCTAACACATTTTTACCGCGGATCTGGCCAATATGGCTGACAACTGGTACCGATTTACTCATCGTCTTTACCTTTTATCATCGAGGGTCCGGGAGGCACGGTTATAGAACCGTGTCGCCTTTCAGACCAATTGAGAATTTCTCTAAGTATTCATTGGGCTTGCTGCCATCAAACGTGACGTTATCGATAAACTCTGTTTGCGGCGGCTTAAAGCCGGTTTCTGTGTCGAAGTCAGGGAAATCTTGAGGATCTGCCAGACCTTCTTCAATCAGCGCTTTTGCAGCAAGGGTGTAGATATCAGGGCGATATACGCTCTTTGCTGTTTGCATGTACCAGTCGTCAGACTTAGGCTCTGCAATCTGTCCCCAACGGCGCATCTGGGTTAAATACCAAATTGCATCGCTGTAGAACGGGTAAGTCGCGTTGTGGCGGAAGAAGGTATTAAAGTCTGGCACGTCACGCTTATCGCCTTTTTCGTATTCAAAAGTACCGGTCATGCTGTTAGCAATAACGTCTGCATCGGCACCTACATAGCTGCTCTTGGCCAGAATTTTAACGGCTTCCGGGCGGTTAGCGTTGTTGTTTGCATCTAACCACATGGCCGCGCGGATCATCGCCTTAACCACGCGAATGTGCGTATTGGGGTTTTCTTCGGCCCAGGTTTTGCTCACACCGAACACTTTTTCCGGGTTGTTTTTCCAGATTTCGTAGTCGGTAATAACCGGTACACCAATCCCTTTAAATACCGCTTGTTGATTCCACGGTTCACCTACGCAGTAACCGAAAATGGTACCGGCTTCCATGGTCGCTGGCATTTGCGGTGGTGGCGTTACCGACAGCAGCGCCTGAGCATCGATTTGGCCTGAGGTATCGCCTTTGTGCGGTGCATAGTAACCCGGGTGGATACCGCCTGCGGCTAACCAGTAGCGCAGTTCATAGTTATGGGTGGAAACCGGAAATACCATGCCCATTTTAAATGGCTTGCCCGCTTGTTTGTAGCTCTCTACAACAGGCTTAAGGTAATCGGCTTTAATCGGATGTACGGGCTTGCCGTTCTCAACCGGAATGTGCTTTTCCATCTCAGCCCAGACATCGTTAGAAACGGTGATCCCGTTACCGTTTAAGTCCATGCTGAAGGCGGTAATAATGTGCGACTGAGTACCAAAACCGATGGTTGCACCTAACGGCTGACCGGCCAGCATGTGCGCGCCATCGAGCTGACCATCAATTACGCGGTCAAGCAGCACTTTCCAGTTAGCCTGAGCTTCCAGCGTGACATACAGGCCTTCGTCTTCGAAATAGCCTTTTTCATAAGCAATCGCCAGTGGCGCCATATCGGTAAGCTTGATAAAACCAAACTTCAGTTCTTCTTTTTCTGGCCAGCCAATATCCTCAGCAGACACGGTAGTCACTGAGGCAGTAAATAATGACGCAACCAGTGTCAGCGAACCTGCCACCTGCTTGAACTTGTGTTTTACAGTCTTGTGTAACATGTACTTTCCTTAAGCCAAAAAAAAACCCACCCGTTCGAAATGACATCGTCATTGTGAACGGGTGGGCTTCGTTGCCGTGTACCTCGCCTCGTTAGAAGACAGCAAGGTATTAATAAATTGTTTAGGTATAGCGCATACTAGTATTGCTGTTTAGATATATACACATTTAGTGCCAACATTTAATAACCATTAATTTCAATAACTTATGAATCACTGTTATTTGTCGCCGAAATTCAGCGACTCATCGTAGTGCATTTTGTGCACTGTCAGTGCTCACTGTGAAAAGGCAATGCCTGCTTATGGCGCATTTGCCATAGCTCTGTTGCCCGCTGCTCTGCTGCTTGCTGACTTAATTTTTCCAGTAACATCAGATATACCGCCAGCGAAGCAATCACGGCCTGACGGGCATAACCGTGTTCCAAATCGCCCCGCCACACCGCTAACATCGTCGCCACTGAGAAATCACGTTCTTTCATTGCCCAGCCATCCGCTTCGGGTAACACCAGTTTGGTAGTGGCGCCGCTTCGGGTGTAATACAAATCTGTTGGTCTGTCACGATTCACCTCAGGGTCGCCGCCGTCGCCACGAAACACCAGTGACTGCTGCGAGCTGAAGGTTTCATTAACTTTGGCATGTCGCTCATCCAGGTGAGTATGGTATACCCCCTGTACTGCAAACGGCGCATTACTGGGGTTTAACAGCCTTGCCAGGGTATTGGCACAGGACCGTAAGCCAAATAATTCGCGCAGTTTAATAATGCGATCAAGCTCGGGTAGGGCAATGCCTAAATCCAGATAACAGGCATTCATGCTGCCCATGGTTTGCTCGGCATGTTGCACCGACGTTGCCAGTGGCAAACCCAACTCGGCCAGGGCATGGCTGGCATAAAAGCGTTTTGAACCGGGCTCACTGGCACCATGCAGGCACACCCGGTAGCCAACGCTTGCAAGTAACGCCGCGCTCAATAAATACCAGGGTAATTGTCGGCGTTTACCGGCATAACAACCAATATCCACACTGGCTTGCATTGCGCTTAATGCGGCGGGTAACTTGTCGCGACAGGCGGCAATAAAGCCGCATAGCTCTTCAACAGATTCTTCCTGCATGCGCAGCAGCATCAAAAAAGCGCCGGCTTGTTCCGGCGCTATAGATTGGTTGAGTAATTGAGAAAAAGCATCAAAAGCTTCAGCTTGAGTAAGATGCCGGGCGCCCCGCTGGCCTTTGCCGAGGGCTTTGATGTATTCGCTAAATGGCGCGTTGCTCATAGGTATGATGTAACAAATCGGCGGTGATGGGCTGACGGGCAGAAACCACATGACCAATCACGGTAAGTGCCGGTCCTTCGATTGCCGCGTCGAGCACGCGTTGATAAATATCGCTGACGGTGCCAACGATAACCTGCTGTTGATTACAACACGCGTTTTCAATCACTGCAACGGGTAAGTTAGCATCAACACCGGCTTCTGTAAGACGCTGAGATAACAACGCTAAACGCTTCAGCCCCATATAAACCACCGTGGTTTCGCGCTCACTGCTTGGAGCAATAGCCTGCCAGTCTGCTTCTTTAGCCGGGTCCTTAAACTGTGCGGTCATAAATCGCACAGACTGAGCAAAACGGCGATCAGTGAGTGGAATGCCTGTGTAAGCGGAAGCGCCGGACGCCGCTGTTATGCCAGGCACAATAGCAAACGGAATACCCGCCTGATGAAGGGCATCGGTTTCTTCGCTGGTGCGGGCAAAAATCGCCGGATCGCCGCCTTTTAAGCGCACTACCCGCTTACCCTCAAGCCCAAGCTCAACCAGCCTCTGGCAAATCATTTCCTGGGGCACGCTGTGCTTGCCACAACGTTTACCCACAAACTCGCGGGCCACATGACGGGGAATACAATCGAGTACCGATTGATCCACCAGCCAGTCAAATAACACCACGTCGGCTTCCTGTAATAAGCGGTGTGCCTTCAGCGTGAGCAGTTCAGCATCACCCGGTCCGGCCCCAACGATAAACACTTCACCAGTTTGACCAGTTCGCCCGGCGGTATTTCTGTCTGCCGGAGTATCATGTTGCGGGCCAAACAATGCCGCGCCTAAACGGGACACTTTTAACATTAGCGGCATCATCAGAGTATTAAAGCGCATATTCATTAGTCGTTTCCTCGTTTTGCTGCGCATCGAGGGGCATCGATGCAATCAGACTGGCCAGTTCGGTTTTACACGAACCACAATTAGTACCGCACTTCAGCGCCTTGCCAAGCTCACTAACGGTGTTAGTGCCCTGGCTAATGGCTTGCGTGATAGTCTTTTCACGCACGCCGAAGCAACTACATACCACTTTACCGAGGCGGAATTCTTCATCTGGCTGCTGTTCTAACAAGCCGTTAATCTGATCAGGTGTTAGTGACTCACTGCTATACAGTGAGTCCAGCCAGTCGCGCGGTATATCGTTTGGCCGGTGGTTAATAAGAACGGCGAGAATAAGCTTTTCTTTCCGGGTAACCACAACACTTAGCTGGTCAGGCCCTTGCTTGGTAGCCCACTGCGCATCTCGCGGTAAACACGGCAGGATATCGCTGAGCACTTCCTGTGGCATGCGCGGATCAGCCACATCAATGCTTTGCGCCACAGGCGTTGGCATCTTCATAAAATAATAAGCCGCCTTTTGTAAACGCTGTACCAACGCCTCATCACCAAAGATTACACCATAGCACTGCATCTTCACCGGGCTTAATTTGATTGCGCCATGTTTTAATTCCGGCTGACCAGACAGCGCATCGTTTACGCCATTCAATAAGGCGCCAACCCGGGCATGAGAGCCCCAGGTAGCAGACCAGTGAAACGGCGCGAACACTTCTTTACGACGCTGTTTATCATCGATTTTTACCGGCAAAATGACTTCTAAATCGCCAGTACAGGCAGCTTCCGCTTTGATCAGATCACCGTCTTTAACATCAAGTGCTTGTGCATCCACTGGATGAATACTTAACCAGGGCCGGTCGATATGTTTGAGTAAGCGCGGCGCGTTACCAGTGCGGGTCATGGTATGCCACTGGTCTCTCACGCGGCCGGTGTTTAACACAAACGGGTATTCGGCGCTGGTTTGCTGCTCAGGTAAACGTGGCGTGATGGCCACAAAATTAGCTTTGCCGTCTGGCGTGTAAAAAGACCCGTCAGCAAACAGCCGGTCTGTCCCAATACGGTGGGTGTTACTCAGGGGCCATTGCTGCGGGCGCAGACTATCGTATTGTGCGATGTTTAAATCGGCCAACGGGCCTAAATCCAGCGCACGGCTGCCGTTGTTGTTGGCAGCGGTCAGCGCACAATGCTCTGCAAAAATCTCGGCCGGATGCTGATAGGCAAACGCCTCTTCAAAACCCATTGCCCGGCCTACCATCGACAGAATTTCCCAGTCGTGCCTGGCTTCACCCATGGGTTCAACCAATCCGCGCTGACGGGAAATCCGTCGCTCAGAATTAGTCACCGTACCGTTTTTCTCCGACCAGCCGGTGGCTGGCAGCGCAATATGTGCATAGTTAAGGGTATCGGTTTGTGCTGCGGTGTCTGATACGATGACCAGCTCACAATTTTTTAGCGCGGCTTCCACTAACGCCCGGTTTGGCATGCTGGCTACCGGGTTAGTTGCCATGATCCAGAGGCATTTAACTTTGCCATCGGCCGCCGCCTGAAACATATCCACCGCCCGTAAACCGGGCTTAGTGATTAGATTCGGCGCCTGCCAGAATGCTTTAACCGTAGCATGGTGCTGAGGATTATCGATATCCATATGCGCGGCCAGCATATTGGATAAACCGCCAACCTCACGGCCTCCCATGGCATTAGGCTGACCGGTAATCGAAAACGGCCCACTGCCCTCTTTGCCGATTTTGCCTGAGGCTAGGTGGCAATTGATAATGGCATTGCCTTTATCCACACCACTGGTTGACTGGTTAATGCCCATGGAGAAAAACGTAATAGCCCGGGGCAGGCTCGTAAACCAGTTGAACAACAACTCTATTACGGCAACCGGTACATCACAGGTTTCAGCAACCTTCGCTACCGTCCACGCTGATACTTCAGCCAGCGCCTCGGCAAATCCATTGGTTGAATTCTGGATAAACGTATCGTCTAGGGAATTGTGATGGGCAAGATAATTCAGCAGGCCACAAAACAATACGGCATCGGTGCCTGGCTTAAGCGCCACATGCAAATCGGCCAGTGAACAGCTGTCGGTTTCTCTGGGGTCTACGACCACTACTTTCATGTCCGGGTTACGCAGTTTAGCCCGTTCGATGCGCTGGAATAATACCGGGTGCGTCCAGGCCGCGTTGCTGCCGGTAAGAATAAGTAAATCGGTGTGTTCGAGGTCTTCGTAATTGCACGGCACGATGTCTTCACCGAATGCCCGTTTATGAGCAACCACCGCAGAAGACATACACAGCCGCGAATTAGTATCAATATTTGCCGTCCCGATAAAGCCTTTCATCAGCTTATTGGCAACGTAGTAATCCTCGGTAAGCAACTGCCCTGAGCCATATATCGCTATGGCATCCGGGCCATGTTGCTCAACAATGCTTTTCATTTTGGCGGCAATAACAAACGTCGCCTCATCCCAGCTGGCCTGCCGACCAAACACCACGGGCTTGAGTAAACGCTTATTACCGTCCAGGGTTTCCAGCAGATGGGTGCCTTTGATACACAGGCGCCCAAAGTTAGCCGGATGTTCAGCGGAACCTTTGAGCTCGCTGAGGCTACCTGTCATGCCACCGCTTTGCATCACATCCACACCACACCCCACACCACAATATGGACAGGTGGTTTGCACCAGTTTACTGGCTGGTTGGCGTTGGGGGCTTACATCTGGCAGCATGGCATTCATAGTTTCGCTCGTGATTAAAGTTCGATTAACACACGGTCGTGATCAACGCGCACCGGATAGGTGTTAACGCTGATATCATCACGTTCCAGGCACGTTCCCGAAGCCAGGTCGTAGTGTTCTTTATAAAGCGGTGACGCCACTACAATTTTATCGGTCAGCGTGCCCACGATGCCGCGATACAGCACATTAGCCTCACCAATCGGATCCCAGTTACTGATAACATAGAGATTCTCCTCGCCGTCGAGCTGGACACTGAAAATCGCTACCTGTACATCGCCGATTAGCGCACACACACCACTGTTAGTGACCAGGTCATCCACATGACACACATCATGCCATTGAGCAATAATATTAGCCTGAGCCTGCATGATAATTCTCCTACACGAGTTCTACGGGAATGGCTTTACCAGCCGAAAATTTTTCGGCCTTGGTGGCCGGACGAATTTGCTCGCGCTCAGTCACAAACTGGATATTCGAATCCGATTCATCACTGTTAACGAACTGACGAAAACGTTTTAATGCTTCAGGCGATTCAATCGTGGTTTTCCACTCACACTGGTAAGAGTCAGCAATATGCTGCATCTGCGCTTCAAGCTCTGCACAAATGCCCAGCGAATCGTCAATGACGACTGATTTCAAGTATTCCAGTCCGCCCTCAAGGTTTTCCATCCATACTGATGTACGCTGCAGACGATCGGCCGTTTTGGTATAAAACATCAGCACCCGGTCGATGTATTTCACCAGCGTGGCATCATCCAGGTCGGTGGCGAATAAGTCTGCATGGCGCGGCTTCATCCCGCCGTTGCCACACACGTAGAGGTTCCAGCCGTTTTCGGTGGCAATTACGCCGATGTCTTTACCCTGCGCTTCAGCACATTCACGGGTACAACCGGAGACAGCAAATTTAATTTTGTGCGGTGCGCGCAGGCCTTTGTAGCGATTTTCTAAATCAATTGCCTGACCCACTGAGTCCTGCACGCCATAACGGCACCAGGTACTACCTACACAGGACTTAACGGTACGCAAGGCTTTAGCATAGGCATGCCCGGTTTCAAAGCCGCCTGCCACCAGCTCTTCCCAGATCGCAGGAAGCTGGTCGACACGGGCTCCAAACAGGTCGATTCGCTGACCACCAGTGATTTTGGTATACAGGTTATACCGTTTAGCGACATCGCCAAGCAGGATGAGTTTGTCGGGGGTAATCTCCCCGCCGGCAACCCGTGGCACTATGGAATACGTACCGTCTTTTTGCATATTGCCCAGATAGGTATCGTTGGTGTCCTGCAGCGGCTGATGCTGTTTAGCCAGGATGTAATCGTTCCATACCGACGCAAAAATCGATCCGGCAGCCGGTTTACAAATATCGCAACCCAAGCCCTTGCCGTGCTTTTCCAAAAGCTCTTCGAAGCTTTGGATTTTACCTACCTGAATCAGGTGATAAAGCTCCTGACGGGAGTAGTCAAAGTGCTCACAAATGGCCTTGGACACTTCTACGCCGCGTTTTTCCAGTTCGCTGTCGACCACGTTTTTCAGTAACGCCGCACAACCACCACAACCTGTAGCTGCTTTGGTACTGGATTTTACATCGCCTACCGAGCAGCAACCGCCGTCAATGGCACCCACGATGTCGCCTTTAGAAACGTTGTGGCACGAACAAATGGTTGCCGTATCACCCAGAGCATCGGCACCCAGCAATGGCTTTTCACCTGACGACGGCAGGATCAACGATTCAGGACTGTCCGGCAAAGCAATACTGTTTAAGGCATACTGCAACAGGGTATCGTAATCGCTGGTATCACCAATCAGTACGGCGCCCAGCACCAGTGATTTATTGGCATCGACAACCAGCTTTTTATAAACCCCTTCCGGCTGATTGTGGTAAGTGTATGACAACGCGCCAGGAGTACGGCCATGGGCATCACCAATAGAGCCTACTTCTACGCCCATGAGTTTCAGTTTCGTGCTCATGTCAAAGCCGGCAAATTCACCTTCATTACCGATGATATCGGCGACGGCAGCGCGAGCCATGGCATAACCGGGTGCAACCAGGCCATAAATTTTCTTATCCCAGAGGGCACACTCGCCTATGGCATAAACATTCTCATCAGAGGTTTTACACTGATTATCGATGACGATACCACCCCGTTCGCCGATAACTAACCCAAATTGACGAGCCAGTTGATCGCTCGGGCGGATCCCGGCAGAAAACAGCACCAGGTCGGTTTCCAGGTGCGTGCCGTCTGAAAATTTCATACGGTAGCGACAGGTTTCACCGGCTTCAATACATTCGGTGGCTTTTTGCGTATGAACCTGCACACCGAGTGCTTCAATTTTGTCTTTCAGCAACTCACCACCCATGGGATCGAGTTGTACCGCCATCAACTGCGGGGCAAATTCCACCACGTGAGTATCGAGCCCGGCCTGCTTGAGCGCATTCGCAGCTTCCAGGCCTAACAGACCACCTCCCACAACAACACCGACTTTACTCTGTGCGGCAGAAGCGCTGATGGCTTCCAAATCTTCAATGGTACGGTACACCAGGCAGTGTTCCTGATCGTTACCAGGAATAGGCGGCACGAACGGATAAGAACCGGTTGCCAGTACCAGGGTATCGTACTCATAAGTTTCGCCTGATTTGGTGGTAACAACCTGCTTCTCGCGATCGATGTCGGTCACCCAGGCGTTGGTGACAGCATTAACGCCCCAGTCCTGATAAGTTTGCTCATCGGTAAGCGCCAGGTCAGCAGCGGTTTTACCAGAAAAATAAGAAGAGAGGTAAACACGGTCATAAGCCAGTCGGCTTTCGCCACTTAATACCGTGATATGGCAGTTGTGCTCACTGTTAATCAGTTGCTCAACAAAGTGGTGACCCACCATACCATTACCAATAATAACGATGCGTTGTTGCCGTGATGAAATGTTCATTTCGTCTACCTTTTTTAAAGGCAAAAAAAAACCCACAACCATTCCTGGTTGTGGGCTTCGTTGCCTGTTTAAGCATTTGCTAATCTGTTTGTGTAGGCTCTTGTACTACGCTATTGCTTAGCAATGTAAATGGCACAAGAGTCTTGATGTAAATCTGATACCAATAAAGCAATACAAGTTAAGTGCCAACATTTATAATTAATGACTTTCAATCACTTAGCTTTTTTAATGCTCATCTGCCCCATACTGACACGCACCAAAACGAAGCAGAATCCTGTTCTTGGTGCACCGCTCTGGCTACTTTAGGGTGCATCAAACAGCAGCACCAGCAATACAATGACCGTAATAGCCAGAATGCCGGAGATTCCCTGCCATACCCGAACCGGGTGACGCTCCATCAAGGGTAGCGTGCGTCCATACGCCGGATTAGGATGGTGCAGGTCATAAACAAATTCCGACAAACTTTCGTAGCGTTTGGTAGCCTGAGGATGACAGGCACGCTTTATGGTGGCATCCAGCCACGCCGGTACCGACACATTGCGCTGATTTAAGCTGATGTAGCGCAGTTTGAGTAAGGCTGAATAACTGGTCTTTTTGGCCACGCCCGCATCATAGGGATACTCCCCCGACAACAGGTAATACAGTAATACCGCAAGAGAGAACTGCTCAGCGCGCTCATCTGGCCACAGGCCAACGAAATACTCCGGCGCAGCAAACAGCAAGTCGCCGGGAATAAACAACTGCTCGCTGGCCATTAAAAAGTTGTGACCGGAAATGCTGGCAGCGCCATAGTCAATCAGCGTAAGGGTATTGTTGTCGCCAACCAGCACATTCTCCGGACGAATATCCTGATGCAATATCCCCTGCCGGTGCAGCGCAGTTAATGCGCCCGCTACTTGCGTAGCCCAGTCTCTGAGTACCATCAGATCAGGCGCGCCATTATCATCACGCCACTGCCGCATACTAATGCCCGGACAGTATGTCAGCACAACGTAAAAACAGCTGCGGGAAAACGTCTCACCAACGCCAGCAAGTAATTGTGGATGACTCACCCGCTTAGCCACCCACTCCTCTTTAATCATTTCATCCAGAAAGCCGCTGTTATCCTGCATCGACACGGCAGGCAGTTTAAGCACCACCAGCTCATCGGTGTGGCAATGACGGGCAAGATACACGCTACTGCGTTCGGTGTTGCTGAGCTGCTTTTCCACTCGCCAGTCGTCAATAATGCTGCCATTGGTTAGCGGGCTCTGAATAAATGGCAGGTAACCGGATGACTCATAGCTCACCCGCACCGGACGATTAATGGCTGTAACATTAACCACAGCGATGGTCAGGTTATCATTGCAACCAAAATCCAGTGCCATAGTGGCAATCTGTTCGCAGCCCTTATTTAAGTCGGTGTCGGTGTCAGCTCGATGCAAAACAGCTAACCAGTCTTCAACACTCAGCGTTTCGGCGATGCCGTCGGTCATCACCACAAAGCTATCGCCGGTCTGAATATCCCTGACAGTTATATCGACATGTAATTCGGGCTTAATACCCAGTGCATTACTCAAATAATACTGGCCGCCCTCACCTTGCTGACGATGATCTTCGGTACACAATTGGGCCTGATGCTGACGCACATGATAAATACGGCTGTCACCGCAGTGAAGCAAGATGGCTTTGTCACCATGCAGCAGCACGGCACTAAATGTGCACACGTAGCCCTTATCCGGATTCTCCCGATAAGGGCTAAGCTGTGACTTGATATACAAGCGGGTGTTAATGGTTCGCAGGACCAGCTCAGCGGCACGTGCTGGTGACCATACGTCGGCAGTCATCAGGTAATCGCGAACAAACTCATTGATAGCCAGTTCGCTGGCGTACTGACTTACCTGACTACTGCTGATCCCGTCTGCAACGGCGGCAATCACGCCACGACGCTGCAAACGCGAAAAATCAGGCACTGTCACAGCGTGACAGTCCTGATTAATGTTTTTTATTCCTTTGCCGGAGAATGCTCCCCAGCGTACTTCGGGCATAATACTTATACTTTATCGTTCACTTTCGCCGCAGGCACTGCTTTGTTAGTACCACCTGTGGCCAGTACACGCTTAGGTGCCGTTTTAACGTGCGTTGAATAAAGCGTCAGACCAGTGAACGCTAAACCACCTACCAGGTTACCTAAAGCTGTTGGGATCTCGTTCCAGATGAAATAATCCATCACAGAGAAGTCACCCCCCATGATCAGGCCAAACGGGAACAGGAACATATTAACCACTGAATGTTCAAAACCCATAAAGAAGAACAGCATGATAGGCATCCACATCGCCAGTACCTTACCGCTCACGTGGGTAGAAATCATCGCACCGACTACACCCAGTGATACCATCCAGTTACACAGCATGCCGCGGATAAAAATAGTAAACCAGCCAGCTGCACCGTATTCAGCATAACCCAGAGTACGCGCCTCACCGATACCGGCCACTTTGGTAGCAATAGCGCCGCCATCGGTGTTGTAACCCATGGTAAAGATAAACGACATCATAAAAGCAACGGTTAACGCACCGGCAAAGTTACCCAGGAACACCAGTCCCCAGTTACGTAAAATTTGCGGCCAGGTAACCCCGGGCCGTTTAGCCAGCCAGGCCAGCGGCGCCAATACAAACACACCGGTTAACAGGTCAAAGCCCATCAGATAAAGCATACAGAACCCAACCGGAAACAGGATAGCCCCAATCAGAAACACACCGGTTTTAACAGCGATTGTAATCGCAAATACTGCAGCAAGCGCCAGAATAGCACCAGCCATAAAAGCACGAATTAACGTGTCGCGGGTCGACATGTAAATCTTCGATTCACCCGCATCAACCATTTTGGTTGCAAACTCAGAAGGTAGTAAATACGCCATATTAATCACCTAAATATATTGAACAAAAACACACCCACAAACACTTCATTACAATCGTCAGGCACAAAAAAAGGCGTCCGCACTCACTCCTGAGAAGTAAGTTGCGGACGCCTTTATCCGAATTCTTTTCCAATTGTAAAACCATTACGGTTTGCTGTTTTTAACGAATACAATTTCGATGCCAAGTTAAATAAAAATAAATTAGACATACTTATCAATAACTTAAAAAAACCCGCAATTTTTAGAAACGCTTATCCAAAAGTGCGGCGCGCCACGATAGCGCAATTTCACCAATAAAGTGCATCATTACCGGTGCAACTTCCTTTGCTGCGGTAATTATTGCGCGCATTTTTGGCAAATCCCGCTATTACTGCCTAATTAAAACTCAAACTGCCTTCTTTATGACCAGATTATTACATGGGAATAAGAATTGCTTGCCTCTGAGGTTTACTAGCCAGCCCACGTTACGGAGCGCCTGATGAGCAAACAAAGTGACATTACCAAGCGATTTTTATTGTCAGCAAAGCATCAGGAAATTCAGGCACTACAGCATTTATCGTCTAACTGCCGCACGGTAAAAGCCGTAAAAGACATGATCCATCAACTCCAGCGCGAACGTGGTTTAAGCAATGTGTTCTTAGGCTCAAAGGGCGACCGGTTTACTGAACAGCGCCAGCAACAGATAACCGCCAGTGAACACTGTGAGCAGGATTTACGCAGCCTGCTTAAATCACTTTACCTTGGCCAGCACGACAACGGCCAGTCCATGCGTTTACTAAGCAGTATCACCTTTGCCCTGCAGGGTATGGATCACTTACCCGATTTGCGCAATAAAATTGCTGCTCAGCAACTTACACCGCTGGAATCCACCAACGCCTACTGCCGTTTAATTACCGGTTTACTCGACGTTGTTTTTGAAGCGGCCGATGTCGCCAGCGATCCAACCATGACACGTCTGCTGGTAGCCTTGTTTAACTTTATGCAGGGTAAAGAATACGCCGGGCAGGAACGGGCATGGGGCGCGATTGGCTTTGCTGAAAGTCATTTCGACAGTGATCTGGGAGACAGAGTAAGCGCCCTCAGTGATGCTCAGCAGCACTGTTTTGAAACCTTTGAAAACTTTGCCGATGAGGAAGAAATGCAAATGTGGCAGTTACAGCAATCCAGCGACACTGCCACCCAGATCACCCGCTTACGCGGAATGATCCAGTCGCTGGCTTCCGGCGGGGAATGCTCGGCAGAACTCAGTGAAATCTGGTACGACATCGCTACGCAGCGTATCGATGCCATGCAGTCCATTGAAGAGCATCTGACCGACCGTCTGACCGACCAGGCGACCCTGCGCATTCAACAGGCCGAAGAAGAGTTACGTAATCATGAGATGCTGATCGCATCTCTGAACAATTCACCACCACTTACTGATACGCCTATTACCATGCTTTACGACAATACGGTAAAGGGCCTTAAGGGCGCCGGAAGAGAGGCGAATAAACTGCCCGAGGGCTCTGCCCTGTCGGCGCATAAATCATTTTACGATCTTATCCGTGGTCAGGCTCAGCGTATCGAGGATATGGCCGATGAGCTGAGCGCCGCCAGACAGGCACTTAATGAGCAAAAAGTGATCGACCGGGCCAAGTTGCTGTTAATGCAGCAAGGCGGGTTGTCAGAGCAGCAGGCTTACCGCAAACTGCAGAGCTCTGCCATGGAGCAAAATATGCGCCTTTCGGATCTGGCCCAGCGTGTAGTGAGCCGCGTTGGCTGATGACGCACTGCTAAAATTTTGCTATAAATCGCTGCCATCTCATTTAGCTAAAGGATATAGCCATGAAGAAGTCCCTTTTTATTGGTCTGATGACCCTGCTTGCCGGCTGTGCAAGTAACCAACTGAGCACAAATTCCCAGTCGGTAGACGGCGGGCGAGAACAACCGGCAGGAGAGTCTGAGTTCGCATCACTCTGGACCCTGACAAAACGGGTAAATCCACAATATCCGATCAGCGCAGCAAGAGACGGTTTATCAGGTTGTGTGAATTTGTCATTTGTGGTTAACAATGAAGGCAGGGCTACGGAACAACAAGTGACCGACTCATTCCCTAAGGGCGTATTTGATAAGAAGGCCATCGAGGCTTTAAAGCGATGGCGCTGGAAACCCACAGCGGCTAACCCGGATAACCAGCCGGCCCGCTCTACCGTGCAGTTGGACTTTATGGTCCAGTACAGCAAAAATATCAGCGATGCGGAACAACACTGTAATATAAAGATACCTTCGTTTTAATAAAGATGGTGCGGCGATTAATGGATTCGTCACTTCCTCGCTTTTAAGGAGACCTCAGATGCGATTATGGACCTATCGACGTCCCTTCAACTATGACAACGACAACTATGAAATCCGCTATTCGTTTTCGTTTACCACCTATACATCACGGCTGTATAAAAACGGACAACTTATTGATGAATTAACCGGTAACTTTATCGACGAGCTAAAAGTACTTACCCATACTGTCCACTCTGATGACGACGGCAATACGCTAAAAGTGTCTGTGGGTTACATCAACTGGTGGACAGTGGGCATTGAGGTTTACCATAACGATGAGCGCATCTACGCCAGTCACCCTGACAAAGACATTTACTTTGCCGATAAAAAACTAAAAAAACTCGCCGGCACAAACGCACAAGATACCGAAACGCTCAAACAGGAACGCCAGAAACAAAGTAAGCAATGGCAAAAGAACAAACACTCTATCTTTGCCGATATCGGCTTAGGTGCAGCATTTTTTATTGTATCCAAAACAACCGGCGACTTAACCATAGCAGCATTTACCAGTATCGCACTAGGATTAGCTCTGGTGGTGGTACAGCGCTTTGTTAAAGTGGATTTACTTGGCGGTTTTGCTGTTTTTGGTACGGTTATGCTGTTGATATCCGCATTGTTATCGCTCACTTTCGACAGTGAGTTTTTTGTGCAACTAAAAGGCACAATAATGGGTGTGCTGGGCGCACTGGTATTGCTAACCGATGGCGTATTCCGTAAAGGGAAGTACTTCGCCCCTCGTTTTGAGCGTTACCTGAATGCGCCGGTTAAACATCAGCCTTTCGTGGTGGGACTGAGTGTTCTCGGACTATTAATGGCAGGCATTAATTACGCTGTGGCGATACTGCTTACCGAAGATCAGTGGTTAACCTACACCACGTTTATTGATATGCCCCTGTATCTCATTTTGTTTTTTATGTTGATATCGAAAACCAGCCGAAAAGAAGCGCGCGAAATCAGTAACCGGTAAGCTCCATATAGCCTTTACCGGCATGGCTGCCATCAAAGGAAATAGCGCCTTCGTAATAGGGAAAGCGACTGTCATTCCACTGGTCGGTTTTAAACGCTTTAGTGGTAATGTCGATTCGCTCCTCTGGGATACGAATTTGCCAGGCAACCGGAATATCCCGCCCCGCTACCTCACTGGTGTTAAGCGGTAAAATCTGCAACTCTTCCGGGCCCAGCGTTTGCGGCTCTCCCTGTGCACTGATTAAGGTACCGGTGGTATAAGCCTCACTGCCATCCACATACATGGTGAAGGCCATCAGTTTTCGCCCGTCGACAAAATGCAGTGAAAACCAGTCCCAACCCAATGCGTCTTCGTCGGCCAGTTGCGATGTCCATTCGTGATCGTACCACCCTATACCATTAACCTGATGAGTTACGCCATCTAAAGTGATCTGGCCGCTGGCGCTAATAAAGGGCTGACTGTAGTAGTAGGAACGATAGCGTCCGTCACCGGTTTTAAAACTCACGCCTTGTTGGCCGTGTTTTACAAAGGGCTTATCAGCAGTCAGATTCAGGGTAAGCGCCGCGGGGCCAGAAGTGGTGTTTAGCTCTGCAGGAAAAAGCGCTGCCTGCTGCTTACTCTGCCACTGCCAGTTATCGATATAAAACGCTACCGGCGTAGTGCTAAAACTGGCGATACCCGTCCCCTGCTGAGCAAATTTCTCATCAAAATAATGCTGAGCCTGAGTATGCAACGAAGAATGCCCCATCCACACAATACCTTCCCCCCAATTGGAAGCCAGTTCAGGTCGGGCAAATTTGAATAACGTAAACTGATAATTAAACGGCTCGCCGGCATCATTCTCCAGCAGCAGTGTTAAGTACCACCACTCAATCTGATAGCCCTGATGCGGGGCGTGATCGGCGGGTAAAGACACAGGTTGTGCAATGCTTACCTGCGCCTGATTATCGGCCTTAAAACCACCAAAAAGTGAAGAGCGGTTGTCTTGTTGAGACTGCAACGGCACTGAAAAAGCACAGCTTATCATTAACAATAAAAGCAATAGCCGGTTCATAATGCCTCCTGTTGCGAATAAAACCTGGCCTGTAACCTGCCAAGCGGCAATGCCATAAGTAGCAGTAACAGGCCCAGCCCGATTAGCAGACTTTGCACAATAATCATCGGGTCGAGGATCAGTGGATAGGTCCAGTGAAAGGCAAAACGATTCACCTTATTTACCAGCAGCCAGGCCAGTAACAGCGCAAATGGCAGAGCCAGCAGTGCACAACTCACTGCAATAAAACAATACTGCGAAAACAATGACAGCTTGATACGAAACGGGCTGACGCCAACGCTGCGTAGCAGTAACAACTGCGGTTTAATGTCCATCACCAGCAATGTAATTGATACAAAGAACGACAGCGCGGCCACCAGCATAGTGACCAGGTTTAACGTGTCAGTGGTTAAAAATGTGCGGGAAAACACCATCATCGACTGCTCAATCAGAGTGCTTCGCGGGATAAGACGTGCTGACTCACTATGCTCGTTAAACCAGCTTTCAAGCGCCGCCTCCTCTGAAGACGAAGCAAAAGCGGCATAAGCAGAAATAAGCGCATACTCATTGGAGAGCAACGCCTCTGGCAGCAACACCTGAGCTTTAGGGTTACCGTAATCCGGATACACGCCTACTATTTCAAAGGCCTGGCCCCCTGCGCTTAAAGGCAGACTAACAGCATCGCCGGTACTAAGCCCCTGCCGATACGCAAGTTGTTGATTAATGAACACACCGCGCTGGGCATGAAAAGCAGACCAGGCCCAGCGCGACTGGTCATCAAGCATTAAATACTGCTGATATTTCGCACCATCGGGAAAACTGCGTACCTCAAGGGTTTGCCCGTTAACGCGAACGTCTTTGCCATAGCGGGCAAGCAATGGCACCGGCGCGCCTTCCTCTTTAGATAAATCCCCTTCAAAATCGGTATAAAAATAAAACGGTGCAAACAGGCGTTGCTCCAGCCATTGCTCCGTGGCCTGGCGAAAACTGTCGACCATCACATTCATGCCAATATTAGCCGCCAGCGCGATAAAAAATGCACAGGCCGCCAGTCTGGTGCGCTGCGACAGACTCACCGCATTGTGCATGCTCCAGTGCAGCAGCGGCTTTGTTGTACTTATCCGCCGTGCAACCAGGCTCATTAACTGCGGCATCAGCAACACAACCGTGGTGCAACCAGCAATCAGCACCAGACCAATATACAACAGCGCCTGTAGCTGACTGGCTACCAGCCACGCTCCAAGCGCCACTACAGCTAAGCTCAGCAACAGCCAGAAGTTATAGACCGGTTTAAAACGCTGCTTAAACACCGCCACCAGATAACTGCGCCGGGCCAGACTGTGCGCCAGACGTTGCCTGATCAACAGCCCCATTATCATCACCGCTATTGCACAAAACACAACGGCCATCAACATCAGGCGCGGCGTGGAAAACTGACCTCCGCTAAACTGCCCGTCCAGTAAAAAACGGTAAATGTTACTCAGCACCGGCGTGATAGCACTAACCAGAGAAGCCCCGGCAATGACTCCGCCGACCGCACCAACAAGCGCCAGGATAAACATTTCCAGTTGCAAGACCCGTAGTAATATTGCCTGACTAACGCCTAGCTGGCGCAGTTTTACCAACACCGGCGTACGCGCCGCCAACAGCAGGTTGAAGGCATTAAACACAATAAAAATGCTGACCAGCACCATCAGTGCGCCCATGGCCCACAGGTTGAGGCTGAAACTGTCACTCAGATTGCTGGCTGAGGAAGTCAACGTGAAGGGCGCTAATTGCAGGTGTGCAGGCAGTGATTCTTCCAGCAGCTTATACTGCTCGGGAGATAGTGCCCCAACCACCAGCAGGCCGCTTAGGGGATGGGTTTGTAAAGTGACGTCGTCACGGTAAAACTGATTGATATCCTCAATACCATTGAGCGCCGCCTGTTGAGCAAAGCTGTTTTGCTGAGACGTTGAGCGATTAGCGGCTGGCAACAGATTAAACAGCGTAACCGTATCAACCGCTAGCCGATCACCGGTTTGAGTGTAAGCCACTAAGGCGTTAAGCCCCTGCCGCCGAAGGGCTGCGTAATCAGAACGCGTAAGTGGGCTATTTTCACTGCGCGGAATGACATGAAAATTAATCGGTACATCACCCAGCGCAAACTGCTTTAACTGAGAGGATGCGCCGGCATTAATAAGTGTTACGGCTGTGAGGCCGGCGCTGGCAATAAAGATCGCCACAATGATTAGCATTGGCTCCCAAAAACGTTGGCGATAGGTAGCCAGTTGGGTGCGCAGCGCCAGGATAAGAACTCGCATGGACTGCGGCATTATACTTGCGCTAACCGGCCCTGATGGAGCCGATACTGAGTTTGAGCGCGCCTGGCAACATCCGAGCTGTGGGTTACGACCACCAATGCCGCGCCCTGCTCCTGACAATAATTAAACAGCAACTGGCTCACTATATCGCTGGTTTGCTCATCAAGGTTGCCGGTGGGCTCATCGGCAAGCACCACATCAGGCAGGTGGTTAAGCGCGCGGGCAATGGCAACCCGTTGCTGCTCGCCACCAGAGAGCATACTGACCGGCGCTTTGTGCCGATCCGCCAGTCCCAGATTGTTCAGCAAGGTTTGCTGGCGGGAGGCATTGTAGTTACCTTTTAAGCGAGCGGTAAAGGCCACGTTATCCCAAACATTAAAACAGTCCAGCAGATTAAACTGCTGAAAGATCACCCCAAGGTGATGCATTCTAAACGAATCGGCGGCTTCCTGGGATAAACGCTCTAACGCATGCCCGGCAATCACAATGGTGCCACCAGAGCTTTGTTCAAACCCCGCCAGTAAGGCCAGCAACGTGGATTTACCACAGCCGGATGCGCCCTGAATACTCACCGATTGCCCGGCGATAACATTCAGCGAAAGCTGGTCGATAATGGGGGAAGATGAGTCAGGGTAGTGTTTTAGAAGGTCAGATACTGCGATCATTATTCGATTTTGTTCCTTAATCGACTACACCTTACGAGGCGCTGTATACCTCTAGTTTAACGTAAATTAACCAATTTAAGATTAATTACAAGGTCACCAGATAGGCAGCATCAATGTTTTAGCAAAAAGCTTTTAGTCAAACACCACCACCGCCTGCCGGCTCAGCGCTACCAATCGTTCCTGTTCATCCCAAATTTTCGCCTCGGTGTGGGCATAGCCATTAGCGGCAAACCGGGTATTCACCTCATACGCAAACCAGGGGTTACCGGCAACGGGAATAAGCGGGTTCACAAACTCCAGATCCCAGCTTACCGTGCTCATCGGTGCCGGGGCTCCAAGTTGCTGCACCAATGCTGGCGGCCATGCATCAATTAACGCTATGAGGTGAGTAAGGCCAAATTGCTCTACCGGCGCGTGGTTGCGCATCCAGCCGAGATAATGACAGTGTGCGCTGCCGGTGAAAGGATGTTGCCCCTCTAACATTGCCAGATCGTAGTGATGAAAAAACCTCGGCAATTTATCTGCATCGGTTCCCATTAAGGTTGCCTTATCTGGTGGTTCAAATTGGTGCGAAGGCAGCTTGTTGATATGCAATTTCGAGGTTAGCTCAACACCATAACAGGCCTGAACACAAACGCTGACTTTGCCTGCCTGATTCAGCTTTACCAGATATTGCGACATATTGCGGCCGGAGCGTAACTGCTCTATGACGATTTCAAAGGGTTCATCAAATACCACCGGGCCAACAAAGTTAGTGTGAAATGTGCGCAAGACGCGATCCGGCGCGACTATCATGCTCAGTGCATAGTACACCATCGCCGCACTTATACCACCAAAGGCCGTACGCCCCTGCCCCCAGTCATCAGGCAAACCTGGGTGAGTTACCCGCCATTGGTTATCGCTTACAGCTGTAACGGCAGACATGCTCGCGAACAATTGATCAATGTGGTGCATCAGACTTTTGCTCCTTTTTACCAGTTATTAGAATGTTAATAGGGCGTGTTGATCTTTCGTGAG
>DDJQ01000021.1 GCA_002339125.1 Alteromonadaceae bacterium UBA2620 | reverse complement strand
GGTAAAAGTATGCGGTTGCCCTGTGGTTCCTCATGTTCTCGGAATTTTTGTAAATTTAAGTGAGATATAGCTATGCAGACTTGCACATTGCAGGTTTAGTGCCAAAATCCTGTCCATGTGGTCAGGGTTAATTTTGTTTTTAATTCATTGATATATATAGATAAAAATATAGCTTAATATGGTCTTTTCGTTACTTAATTGTTAACGATGAAAGTTTGTTCAGCGCGTTGCACCATTTCAGGGAGTATTATCTGAACATTGCACCATGTAAAGCTAAAGCCCGATTGGGATCGGGCCAGCTGTTCATTTCTCAGTACATGGCTGTTGTTGTGAATCGTCGGCTTGCAAACTTTCAGTACTGGTGTCGGCCTCTTTACTGCCAGGTAGCACAACGGTAAGAACAATTGCGGTTAATCCGGCGGTGGTAACCGGCGATACAAATATGTTGCCGAGCCAAGGTGGCAGCTGCGCAAGCACGTCACCGACCATCATCACGCCCAGCCCCATGCCAAGCGAACACGCGGTAATCAGGCTGTTGCGCTGAGTCAATGGCTCGCTGGTCAGGATCTTAACACCGCCAACGGCGACCATGGCAAACATCACCAGTGTAGCGCCGCCCAGCACAGGTTTCGGAATAGCTTGCAGGACTGCACCGATAAAGGGAAATACGCCAAGAACTACAAATACTGCCGCCACAAAGTAGCCCACTTTACGACTGGCTATGCCTGTCATCTGTATTACGCCGTTATTTTGCCCGAAGGTGGTGTTGGGAAAGGTACAAAAGATGGCCGCCATCAATGAGTTAAAACCATCACCCAGAATGCCGGCCCGGATCCGTTTGAGGTATTTTTCACCGCGGATCGGTAACTGACAAAATAAGCTGTTGGCGGTGAGATCGCCGGCCGTTTCAATAGCCGTAAAAAAATAAATTAACGCAATGGGTAAAAACAGCGCCCAGTCGAAGTTAAAGCCGTATTTAAAGGGTTGTGGAAAGCTGAAAACCGGTAGCGATGTCAGCGCCGTGAAATCGGTCATGCCAGCAAAAAAAGCGATAAGTGTACCCAGGCTCATACCGATAAAAATGGCGGATAATCTTAACCAGCGGTTTCGATGCGCATTAAAGAAAATAATCACCAGCAGTACCGTTAGTCCCAGGTTTAAATTTTCCACGCTGCCAAAATCATCACTGTTAAAACCGCCCGCCAGGTCTGTCATGCCGACCTTTATCAGTGAAATACCAATGGCAATGATCACAACTCCGGTGGTAATAGGGGTTATCACGCGTTTGAGCTGAGTAATAAACTGGCTCAGAATAATTTCAACGAATGCGCCCCAGAAACAGACGCCAAACATCATGGCGAGGATATCGTCGTTCGTTCCTCCCCGGGCTTTAATCGTCGTCCCGACCATCAGCAAAGCACTGATAAAGGCAAAGCTGGTACCCTGAATCGCCACCAGCCCACTGCCTACCGGGCCAAATCCGCGGGTCTGGATAAACGTGCCGATACCGGTAACCAGCAGCGCCATGCTGATCAGGTAGGGCACCTCAGCCTGTAAACCCAACGCCGATGCGATGATCAGCGTAGGGGTGACTACGCCAATAAAACTGGCCAGAACGTGTTGCACCGCCGCCGTCAGGCTGACCATAAAGCCGGGCTTATCTTCCAGTGCGTAAAGTATGTGATGCTGTGACATTCGCTATCCTTGATGACACAAAGTGGGTTGATAGTCGCAGATAAAACGCCGTTTGGGGGCGGCTTGCGGTAATGACGAAACGCCGTCACGGGCAAGGGCTTCTGCAAACTGGCGCAAACGCTGCTCGTAAGTGGTTAGCGCGGCTTGTTTATCGTCTTCGGCTAAAAAACTGTGTTTAAGTGACTGACGGGCAAGGCCGGTCAGCTCCTGCCAGGATAAGTTAAACTCTTTTACCGCTACGTAATATTCATCGGTAAGAGTGCTGTCCCACATACCGCGATCGTCAGTAGTCAGCGCCACCGGAATATCGGTGCGCAAATACTCCGGAAATGGATGACTGGCATAATCTTCTGTGTAGTCGAGCAGGCGGTTACTGATCAGGTTAATTTCAATCAGGTACGGGCCATGGCGCATCAGCAGCAAGGTGTCCGGATCGGTAATGGTGTTCAGGCCGTGGCCGATACGCTGGGCACCCAGCAGCAGGGTGTCTTTTACATGCTGGTTAGGTTCATCAACTTCACCGGCGTGAATGGCCAGCTTAATCGCCGGATACTGGCGGCGTAATTGCCGTAGCACCGGTAGAAAACGCAACGGATAGCCTTTGTCGTTATCCTCGCGCCCCACCATGTTAATGCCCACATAGAGGTCGCGATGCTGATCAACAAAATCATACATCCAGCGTAAATGCTGTTCTGCATGGGGTAAAAAGCGTAGCAGGGCATATTGAAAACGCACCGTAACGCCGGTCTGCCTGGCGGCTTGTGAGGCCAGCATATCGGTATAGACTTGCAGCGACGCTGCCGGCGACATTAACTCGCCCTCAGGAGTAATGCTGCGATCCACATTCACCTGCGTTTCAAGATATTGCAACCCCTCTGCCGCGAATGCCTGCATATTTTTCAGCAGAATGTGGGCGCCAATATGCGGGTTGTTGTTGAGTTCGTTCAGTCGTTGCCAGTGGCGCTCAAAAAACTCATTGCGCCCTTCATGGGCTTTATCCAGGCGAATACTGTTGAACCAGGCAAGTTTAGTATTTTCGTCAAGTTCACTGAGTAATTCGTATTCCTGTTTTTCACAGTCATTCAGCGCGGCATAGGTGGAGGCCTGAATGGTCCGGAATAACAGGTTCTGCGGATTGGGGCCGTACTCATTGGTACCGTAGCCGCGGCATTGCAGTAAACGGGTTTTAGTGTAGTAACGGTAGCCCCCATTTTGTTCCGGGCGGGTGGCAATGTCGTACCACCATTCGCTAAAGCCGGCACCACTTAAGTGATGGTGCAAATCGCCGCCTTTGGGCAGTGACCACAGCAATTTATAAAGGGTCTGGTCACTGGCATTCTGCTTGAATTCCCGGAACCAGGTGTTCATGTCGGCACTGAATACCGACAGCGAAGTCAGCGTCAGGGCGGCGGCAAACAGAAAACGAAACAAAGGGGAGGCTGAACGGCGACTATTGCACCGGTAAAACATACTGCACATATTGCTCACTGTAGACGTAAAAAAAGACGTTACGGATGAAGCAATAATCTGACCATTTGGTCCGAATGACGGGGCAACATTTAAGTTGCTGTATTTTAAAGATTATAATTACGCTGTGTAGTTTGCGCTTGCGGCGTTAAAAAGCCACTGCACCAGAGAGGGGCGTGACTGACTCATGAGCAGCCAGCCCCATACGGAGAACTCTGTGCGTTTAATTAATAAGGGAAGCCGTCGGGCAGGGTAACAAAAATCGAATGGCGGACTTCATTGTACATGGCGCGGCTGCAATGGCCTTCGCCTTCGGTATCTTCCAGTAATAACACATCACCGGCACCGTACACGTGGCGCTCACCATTGGAGACGGTAAACTCAGCGCGGCCTTTTAAAATGAACAGTAACTGGCGTGCTGGTGCAGGGTGCCATTTAAAGTCGTAGTCGGCGGGTGTTTCGCGAAAAATAATCGAACCAGCAGGGATCTTCTCTGATAATAAGCCGATTGGGCCGCCATCTTTAAGCGGGATTTCGGCTTCACCAAAATGGCTTTTGCCGTCTGCATCATTATAAATTCTGGGTATCTTCATGCGTATCATCCTTCTACTTGATAAATGGCCTAAAAGTCAGGCGAAAATGCGTCAAAAAATCGATAAATAACCTGTAAACTGGCAGCAACGTCGGCACTGGTCACTGACTCACCAGGATGGTGACTAATACCACCTTTGCAGCGCACAAACAGCATGCTTACCGGGCAAATAGCATCCATGGCCATGGCATCATGCCCGGCCCCGGAGGGTAAACTAACGGCATTATGACCACTTAGCTGAATAGCCTGGGACAAGGTTTGCGAGAGGTAAGGGTCGCAATGCACGGCATCGGCATGGTGGGTTTGCTGCCAGTTAACATCTATATGACGGCGCTGGGCAATGTCGCGGAACACTTCTTCAATCAGTTGCAATGCCGCGTCCCGCTTATGGTCGTGCTCGCTGCGGATATCGAGTGAGAAGTTCACCTGACCGGGGATCACGTTTACGGCTCCGGGCCTGGTTTCGAGTCGGCCGACAGTGGCCACAATGACAAACTGGCTGGCAATAGACTCTACCGCCAGGACCATTTCGCTTGCTGCAACCAGGGCGTCCTGGCGCATGTCCATGGGGACCGTACCCGCGTGCCCGGCCATACCGTTTAACTGCACATTCAGGCGTTTGGCGCCGGCAATCGCGGTAACCCAACCTACCGGCAGGTTCTTGTCTTCAAGCACCGGCCCTTGTTCGATATGTACTTCGAGATAGCCCAGTACGCTGTCGGGCTTAAGCGTGGCATCGCCAACCTTATCGAAAGCCAGACCAAATTCGGCCATCGCTTCAGGCAGTGACACCTTGTTTTCATCACGCAGTAACTGCCAGTCTTCTTTCCAGCGGCCGGTTAACGCGCGACTGCCCAGCAGAGTAGAGCCAAACCGGGTACCTTCTTCATCGCCAAAGCCGACAATATCAATGTGAAACGGAAAACGGATGCCGTTTTCGAAGCAATGATGCACTACAGCCAGCGGTGCAATCACGCCTAACATGCCGTCGTACTTGCCCCCGTTGGGCACGGTATCGAGGTGACTACCAAGCACCAGTGAACGCGCGTTGGCGTCGGTGCTGTGATAACGGCCCCATTGG
>DDJQ01000087.1 GCA_002339125.1 Alteromonadaceae bacterium UBA2620 | reverse complement strand
TAGCGTTAATATTTCTTATAATCCTTTTCAGGGGTTTCACGTTGCCCTGTAAAGGTGACATAGATAAGCGGTTTGCAACTTCTATCGATGATGGCGTAGGGCTTTGCTGTCGAGTCTGTTTTCATAGTGGCGAGCATAAATTTAATTTACGATATATACGCATAGTTTTCGTTTATGGTCTTAATGTTGCGAGGCGCTTTTTCAACTAGTGCTTTGCACGATTTATCACGTTTTCATAGGGAAGCTAAGGCGAATAGGAAAGCGACGGCGAACCGCATTGGTCCGCCATCTAATCTGATGCCGTATCAAAGCGTGTTAGATCGTTGAAGGTAATCATGTCACGCAACTCTTTTCCATACTCCTCACCACGTTCAGAGTATTTGTTTAAACCGTGGGTAAGCGGTAACCCAGAAATAACAAACCCTTTTTCCCTAAGTGATTGGCGAATAGTGCGAAGCGGTTTGTAGGCATCATGACGATTTAAATTCATCATGTAGCTTTCGACCGAATCTGCTGGTGAACGAAAGTCGGCGACCTCATGGGCTTTTCCTTTATCACGAGACTGGGGAACAATGCCGCAGCCTTTGGTAAAGCACCATTGGCCAAAGAAGTTGTTCCCTTGTTTAGCAAAACGAGACGTGCCCCACGCACTTTCGTTTGCAGCCTGAGCGAGTGCTAATGAAACGGGCACCACATCCGCGCGACGCAACAATAATTGACAAGCAGACTCTTGTTGTAGATCGGCATCGTCAATCCGATACTTGGTTAAGTAACTTTCTAGCGAGGCCGCGTCACTGTTACCCTTATCGCATATTTTTTGAATTTGTCGTCTATCTGCGGCTAGTTGCTTATTAGCATCAACGATTATAGGGGTAAAATAATTGAAGAACGCGGTTTTGCGCTCTGGCCCAGCAGCGTAGGCAGTAAAATCAGGTGCTAATTCCTTGGCGAAAAAAATAAACCATACAGCTACACTAAGCAGTAGTGCGGAGCCTAAAAAAACAATATATTTAAAGTTTAGAATTGAATTCTTCCTTTTGATTAGTCAACGTTGTGATACTTAAGCTGTACCATAATTAATGGAAATATAGGTTAACCGCCTGAATACTTTATACAAGTTAAACTTAATATAGAAAATAAGCACGGTACGCTGTATAAAAATCGCGTAAAAATTTCAAACTGAGTGCACACTCGGTCTTGTGTACAACGATCTATTAATAAAGTGCACTCAGCAATGAAAAAAGGGGTTGCAACTATGTTAGCCGTAAACGCCCTTTGCTTTACTTTTCAGCTTAATACTGGCGATTAGCATATAAATGCTGGTGGCGAGGAGACAAGTAAATAAGTAACCCATCAGGCCTTGTTCACGCAGTATAAAACCATCGGCTATAATGGGTCCTGCAACTGAACCAAGACTATAACTGAAAAGCATAATCTGAGTAGCCGACACAATGTAATGGGCATCAAGGTTGTCGCAAGCAAGGTTGATGGCAACCGGATATAGGGCAAATAGGGCCATTCCAAGAAGGAATAGACCGGCGCCCAGTGCATATAAACCTGCAAAGGACAGTGTAAGAGAAATAGCAGCAACGCCCAGTAAGCAAAACAGGGCCATTAGTAGAGTTCTGGATAAATAGCGAGATAACATAGGGATCAAAGGCTGAACAGCCATTGCCCCAAGAATGACCAGCGCCATCAATCCTCCCAAGTGCTGATGAGCAATACCTCGCTGTATCAACTCTAGGGGCATTAAGCCGTAAACAGCACCTAGCGTTAACCCTGATACAATACATCCCATTATTGCAGCGTGATTGAGCTTGGTGATTTGCTTAAACGATAGTGGTGTGATTTCCGCGCTACTGGGCTGATCGCTTTTTATAAGCAGTAATACACCAACAGCAAAAAGTAGCGCAGTAAAAATGGCGACAAAAGGCATCACACCGTGAACGCCAACAAAGCCAAGGCAAAGCTGTCCTAACGAGCTGCCACCATAGAACGCTCCCATATAAAGGCCCACGCGCTTGGCGCGGTCGGCTTCATTACCATGTAATAACCAAGACTCAACAACAACGAATACACCTGCAACGGCAACGCCAGCAACGAACCGGGCAAGCAACCAAACGCTGGCGTCAGGGATTGCAGGCATTATGGCAATAGTAGTGATGAGCGTACCTAAACACCAAACAAATCCGTTTCGGTGTCCCAAGCGGGTAACCAAAGGCTCAATGGCCAACGCACCGAGAAGAAGGCCTGCATAAAAGCTACTTGCTAACCAACTGGCCAGCGACGTATCAAGGCCATAGTGCGTTAGCATAAGTGGAATGAGGCTCATTAAATAGCCTGACGCTATCGCATACATTGCCAGGGCAATCACCGGCGCTGAAATGCGTACTTTAGGCTCTGTAGACAATGTGTTTTCCAACGTTAAAGCCCCTGCAATCCGCAACTGCGTTCTAATGGCTATTAATTATTTGCGGGAATATGAGGGAATTTAACGGCGAGGTAAAACAAAAAGAAATGGTCGTAAAGAGCGATTTTATTACATGTTGAAGTGTGGAGGTGGTCTGAAAAGACGCTGGTTATAAGCGCGCACCGCAGGGCCAAGTTATCGCCCCTGCTTGCTTACAATTTTGCTATTTACATTTGAAAGCGTACGCCTGCAAATACGGTTCTTTCGAGGGCAGGTTCGATACCATCATTTCTCACGCGAGAATAATAGTTCTCGTCTAAAAGGTTATTAATGCCTCCATATACTGCCCATTGCGAATCGATACGATATTCAGCGGTCAGGTCAACAACTTCATAGGAAGGAATTAGCGCGGCTATTTCATCGATGCCTGTTCCTCTAGACGCATTCGAGTCTTGCCAAAATTGCTCGTCTACCATTGTCGCAGTAAGCGCGACATCAAGCTTTTCCGTGTTGTATATAAACCCGGCGCGTAAAAGATACTCCGGTGCAAAAGCGGTGGTATTTCCAACCAGGCTCTCGTTAAGGGAAGAGACGATTTCGGCATCAAGCAACGAGCCATTGGCAAAAATTCTAAAACTTTCGTCAGCACGACCCGCAAAAAGGTCGTAGTCGACGCTAAACTCTACGCCTTGATGGCGAGAGTCGCCAGAGTTCACTCGCTCTATGTCAGCGATATTTACCTGAATAGTTTCAATTTTGTCGTCAAAGTCGATTCTAAACGCGCTCACGTCAAGTACAAGACCATCAACAGGCATGGCGCGGTAACCAAATTCATAGTTCATTGCACTAGAAACATCGGGGCCATTTGAGCTGGCGAGTTCTGAATTGGGGTTGGCCAAATCATCAAATCGTTGAGGGCGATAAGATTCAGAAACGTTTGCATAAAGCTCACTGATTTCGTTGAGCTGATACATCATGCCAAGACCGAGTAGCAGTTCATTTTCAGTCTCGTCTACGTCGATAGGATCTCGGTTTAGACTTGGATTTTTAGTCAACTCTTCTAAGTCGTAATTAACGCGCTCATAACGTAGGGTAGGTACCACACTCAATTTATCGAATTTGAATAAATTTTCGATAAATACGGCGTTATACGTCATTTTACGGTCTTGATCGAATAGCAAGTCAGCGGCGTTCTGTTGGTTAGAGCGAATATCGCTACTGACGTGACGAGTTCTTGGGCTATCTCCCCAGTAAGAGGTTGTCCCCACAGTCAGCACATTGTTGTCGCCCCAGGCTTGCGCATAACGGGCGTCGAAGCCCCAATTATCGAATTCTTGTTGATCAATATTTGTGGTAGCAGGCTCATTCTCAGGCTCAGAAAATTGCCCAGAACGGCGACTAAAGCGGTCCATGTATGAATACCAGACATTCGCGTCAAGCGTCGCACTATCGCTAATCTTCTGCGCAAAAGTAAAATTAGCCAGTACTTGTTCTATCTCAACACGATTGAATGGGGTTAATGTTTGATTGCGGTCTTGTTCAAATTCCGTCGTACTCAAACGACCTGCTTCACCAGAGTCTGAGTTGTATACATCAAGTTCGAAACCAAGGCGAATGTCGTCAAACCCTTCATAAGCCACACTAACGTGGCCTGATGTTACATCGAAATCTTCATTATCTCGAGGGCCGTCGGCCGAACGGTGGTCTACCGATGCAAAGAAACCGAAGTCTCCAGTTGAAGTGGCAAACTCATTATAAGTGCTATATAGCCCATTGCTCCCGAGTGCTTGATCGGTTCGAAAGCCCGTATCGCGGCCTACTTCTGCGCGCTTGGTAATAAAGTTTACCGTCGGCCCTATTTGTGGACCGTAAATTAAACCCGACCCGCCGCGAACGAATTCTATGCGCTCAATACGCTGTGCTGGCGGCATGTAGTAGATGGTAGGGTATCCGAAAAGGTCTGCGGCTAGGGGAATATTGTTTTGAAAAAAGCCCACGAACTCAGACTCATGAGGGTTTCCTAAGCCGCGGTAGTTCACATTGTAAAAACTGGGGATGGCTTGATCTGAAACGAAGAGCCCCGGCAGCGTAGAAAACATCTGTCTTAAGTTTGGCTCAATGAAGTTAGGCATTTCATCAAGCTCTACCACTGAGGTCTTTTTGCCCTCAAAGATTTTGCCAGAATCAACGGCAGCCATGGTGCGTGGAAATGTTGAATCGCTATTTCCACTAATGGTGATACGCTCAATATCGTCTGGCGCTATAGCCGCCATTGCGGACGCGCTCGACAGTCCCGCTAGTGCAAATGCTATCGCTTTACCCAATTTAGATACTCTACTTACATTTCTCATAAATTTACCCTTTAATACTCTAAATACAAATGATAATGGTTCGTATATGATATATATAATTGTTTTTTTATCAACAAAAAATTCGAAGAATAAAATCTATTTAACAAAAATGCTTATGAACTAGATGATTGCCCACTCAGAGGGCGCTAGCAAGTCTCCTAGCGAAACGTGAGAATCCAGGAGTGGCTGTTCCCTTTCAAATTCCCAGGACGAAGCTACGCATAGTGAAGGTTTCTTTGATATCTGCCGGAGCGGTGGGATCCAGGTTTTCCTCCAGCAATCCCTGATAACCAAAGTTTTCCTGAGCAGAGCGATAACCGCAGCGGGATTTGGTTTGCTGATCGCCGGTAAAAAATACACGGCTGACCGCATAAACTTCCGCTAATAATGTCGGCTCTATACCAATGTCGCTGATTTGCATAAACCCAGACTGGCTTAAGCTCTTGTGGATTGCCTGCGCCGGGGCAGGATGTGGATAAAAGGGGATGACAGGTAAGGTCATTTTTGCTCTCTTTAAAAAATGGGTGACAATGCCGCGTCCGCTCAATCGAGGCGCAGACGCATGAGTTAAGTTAAAGAGATTTTGTGTTACCAGCCCACCAGGCCAGGCACCAGTGGAAGAAGCCGTAACTGCATGGCAGTAAATTAAGCTTACTAAAGTGAGGAATGCTCGCCGGCTGTTTGACACAACCGTGAGCCAGTACCGTGAGCAACGACATTAAATCGATCAGCAATCCTAAAACACCGCATGTAAAGCGGTGTGATGTCATACTCATTGATTGAAAAAACGAAGTGGTTGCCACGCGCCTGCTCTGTATATGGTATAAATAAAATACTACACGGCAGCCGGTTAAATGCAATGGGAAAATTATCGGTAAAACCCAATTGAAGCATGCTCCGAAATCGCCTTAAAACTCAATCAGCCTGCGCGTTTTCCTGCTTTAATGGCAACAACAAAGTAAACTCGGTAAACACACCGGGTTCGCTCTCGCAGTGAATCGAACCATCCAGTCGCTGCATAATGTTATACACCACCGATAAGCCAAGCCCGGTTCCCTCGCCGATGGGTTTGGTGGTAAAGAAGGGCTCAAATATTTTCTGCTGGATGTCGGCCGCCATGCCGGGGCCGTTATCCCTAATTCGAATGTGCAGCATATTATCTATCTCTGCAGCGCTTATTTGAATAACCGGCTCAGCCGTATCCGCCTTTTCCATTGCCTGCACAGCGTTTTTAATCAGATTCACCAGTACTTGCTCAATGAGACCGGAGTGCGAATGTAACACGCCATTAAACTCAACATCCCGCTGGATACTGACCTTGTTGTCCAGGTCATATCGCATCATCTTCAGAGTGTCGTCCAGCAGCACAGAGAAATCACAA
>DDJQ01000031.1:707-3084 GCA_002339125.1 Alteromonadaceae bacterium UBA2620 | reverse complement strand
GGGGCTACTGACGGGTGACTGCTAACCAGCTCATTCAATGCGGCTTCGTTAATATCTGCTGTAAACTGAAACTCAAAAGGCTCCACAAAATGCTGGGATAAAAACTGATGAAAGGCATCAACATCCGCACTCGGTTTGCCAATAAATCGCACTACCATGTTATCTGACTGTATCGCTTCCATATCAGACTCCGAAAAAAGGGCTGTGAAGAACACAGCCCAAACCCCAGGGAGGGAACTAAAACCATTACCCTACTGCTTCGCTGTTAAACTCTGTTCTTCCAGGTTGGTGCGCTTGGCAATTACCGCACCGGTATTATCTGCACCATGCTGCATCGCAAAGGTGTACATATCCATGCCATCACACACCAGGCCTCGGGCCAGACGACGGTAACTTACCCCGCTGTCCTTAACTGCCCGGTGCAGCTCAATGCGGCTGTCATCTTTGATTGCCTGACAAACCGCGACTAATTTATCTTCCATGGCCTCAGGCAAATTGCCGGCCTGAGCGGAAGAAATACCGCCAAATGTTGCTACTACTGCGGTACCTGCTAATAACGCTGAACGAATTACACTGTTAACTTTTTGCATGACACTATCCTCTACCTATCGCTGACTCTGTTGTGGAAGATGAAGCCTGACTCTTCCTTTCGCCCTTATACAGTAGGGGCGGAGCAGCAAAAGGTTGCCTGCAAAGCGTTAATCGACGTCTATTTGAGATTTTGCGACAAAAGAGATATAACTGCAGTTAAACGGTCCGGAATCCCCTATTGTTAATCGTGTGTATCACACACTTTGTAACATTCGCCCCGAAGCCACGAGCAAGGAGTACGTGGAAAAGAGACTGATAGAGAGGCAACCAGACAACAGCCCGAACCAAAAACGGGCGTTAAGAGCCAAAGCAGAAACAGGAAAGTCATGCTTACTCAGCAAGCCTATTACGATATAAAACACCTTATTGCCCCGGGCGATATAATTGCCTTTGGCGGCACCAGTTTGTTTTCCCGCTGGACCAAACTCACCACCCGTTCAGTGGTTACTCATACCGCTCTGGTAATAGATTCGCCCGACGACAACCGCTCTACCTCAGCGGCGCAGGATCTCACCATGATTGAGGCAACCTCAATAAAGGGTAAAAAAGGCGTTATGCACAACTATGTGGAAGAACGCATCAAGCATTACAAAGGCGACGTATGGTGGCTCCCGTTACACGACGAGGCCAAGCAGCAATTACAAAACAACTGGCATGGGTTCCACGACTTTCTGGCCGGAGAACTGGGTAAGGATTACGACATCTGGCAACTGTTTGGTGCCGCCATCGATGTGTTTGACGACCACAGGTGGTTTAACTGGATCACCTACAACCGTAAAAAGAGCAATCGCTGGTTTTGTTCAGAACTGGTGGCCGAAGGGTTAAATCAGGCTGGCATCGCCAATGAACTCAATCCATCGGAAACCACGCCCAAAGATATTTGCCAGTTTACTATCTACGCACCGGAGTACGTGCAGCTCAAGGGCAGAAAAAAGCCAATTAAGGGGTTCAATACACTCGATCCCCACCGTTGGGGAAATCTGGGGTAGCGCTATCGCAGAGAGCGAAAAATTAGCGTTAAGGTAGAAAAGCGGTTTGGTAGGTGGTTGCCATCACAATCCTACTGACAGTGTTAAGCAGACGCTTAAAAAATGCTGTCCTGATGTACGCGGATAAACATCGAGGTACCGGCTTTAGAATAATCGATTTTGTATTCTTTACCGTTCAGGGTTTGCACAAAAATCAGCGTTTTTTCGTCGCCGAATACTTCACTGGCCGTAACATCCACCAGCTCCATATCCATCATTTTAGCTTCGCGTTTGTTTTCCGGGATTTTGCCCGTATATACCTTAATGCCCTTGTAATTCACCACTACTGCCGGGTCGTCATTGCCGTTTAAAATTAGTAGATCAAATTTCCGAATTTTATGGATTATTGTGTTGCGGCCGCTGACCAAATAGGGTTTTTCAGTCATTGTTATCTCCCAATTCAAATGCCGAACCAAGACGTACTTATTTATAAGTAGCTGAAAGATAGCAGACTATTAATATATTTGCACTAAGCTATGGCGTTGCTCACTGGATTCAGCAAATCTGCTCAGGTTCAGGCTTCTACAGTTCGTTATTTTTAGTATTGTTCAGTATAAGAAAACATCAAGTAATCCTCACATGGGGTGACAAGGCCATCAAAACTGCTTATACTTGCGCGCGCCTGGTAATTCAAGCAGGCTCTCTTAAGCGTTTAGCGCACAATGGCCCTATAGCTCAGTTGGTTAGAGCACACGACTCATAATCGTTAGGTCCCTGGTTCGAGTCCAGGTGGCGCCACCACACGTCTTCCAAAATGG
>DDJQ01000031.1:0-433 GCA_002339125.1 Alteromonadaceae bacterium UBA2620 | reverse complement strand
GTCCCTGGTTCGAGTCCAGGTGGGGCCACCATTTCCAAACATATTCCTAACGTAAAAATCCCAGCCATACTTCAACTAACTGCTCATTGAAAGCGGCTGTCGTTTCATATCCATTTGTTTTATTAAGCTTTTCCTGTCTGTCTGAATCAGAATTAAACTAGAGTCTAAACTCTTCGCTTGGGGAAGGGTTTCCATGTGAGTGCTACCTTTTAAAGAGTATGAGTAAAGTATAACTTGATAAGCATTCCCTATTCCAAACTGTCGAATATTTATACAAAACCATCCGCAATAATTATAAAAAAATCATAGGCAATTGTTTTTATTAAACTTATTAATTCTGGTTCAATTTTTGTATCCCTCTGCAATGACAGGTAGTCGTAGCGCCCATGTAACGCGTTTTGCCTAAACGAATGGCTATGTTCGGATTAACTGT
>DDJQ01000014.1 GCA_002339125.1 Alteromonadaceae bacterium UBA2620 | reverse complement strand
GAACGGCATTAAAGGCCTAATCGACAACGCCGGTGTGATTGTGTTAATGGTGTTTATTGGTGGTTTTGTGGCGCTGATGGAGAAGTCCGGTGGCGGGCCGGCGTTTGCTACTAAGATGATTGGAGTGATAGCCAGTAAGGCAAAAGCGCAAATAGCGGCCTGGTGTGGCGGTATCTTTATTTTTTATTCTGATTTGGGCACGCCGCTGATCATTGGGCCGGTGTTTCGCCCACTGTTTGAAAAGCTCAGGGTATCGCGGGAAAAGCTGGCTTTTATCATCGATTCCACCGCCTCACCGGTTGCGATTCTGGTGCCCTTTATTGGTTGGGGGATTTACATCATGGGATTGCTGCAAAAAGAATTTGACCAGGCCGGTAAATCCCTCGACAGCTGGCAGGTGTTTATTGGTGTTATTCCTTATCAGTTTTATGCTTTGCTCGCCATTGCCGCCATACCAGTAATAGTATTGCTTAAAGCCGATATAGGGCCCATGGCGCAAACCGAAACGAAAGCAACACAGACAAACAGGGCGGTCATTACAGACGTGGAACAGGGGAAGGATTTTAAGGCATTCACCCACAAAAATGCCCGTGCCCGCTTTGTATTTTTGCCGTTGCTTGTGATGGCAGCGGTGCTGCTCCTCATGCTGGTGCCTCTTGGTTTTCCTTTTTCCAGCGTGCCGGGGTCGGTGTTCAGAGCGGCCCTTGCCAGCGCGTATTTTCTGGCAGCCTGCACGCTTATTGGCCTGATGGCCTGGCACAAAGTACGTTCTGGTTTAGACGGCGTTACTTTGTATCTGCAGGGCATGAGCGGCATGATGCAGGTGATCATCGTGTTGGTGCTGGCCTGGACGTTAAGCTCGCTGGGCAATGAGCTGGGTACGGCTACCTACATTGCCGAACAGGCGCAGCGTGGCTTTCCGGCGTGGTTGTTACCGCTGGTGGCGTTTTTGTTGTCTGCGGTTATTTCCTTTGCCACCGGTTCGTCCTGGGGGACTTTTGCCATTATGCTACCGTTGGTGATCCCAACAGCGTTTGCCATTGAAGCGCCGCTATTAGTGAGTATCGGCGCGGTGTTATCCGGAGGCTTGTTTGGCGATCACTGTTCGCCCATATCGGAAACCACTATATTGTCGGCCACCGGAGCGAGCTGCCGTCAGTACGATCACTTCAGAACGCAATTACCTTATGCACTGATAAACGGTGGGATAGCAGTGGTAGCGTTTACCATTGCCGGATGGGTAGCAAGCCCGTTAATTTTTATCGGCGCTTTGCTGTGTCAGCCTGTGGTGCTATGGATTATTCAGCGTTTGCGGTAAGAGAGCCATAAAAAAAGCTGACCGTAGTCAGCTTTTTTTCAATTTGAAAGCAGCTTACTTTTTACGGCGTAAGCGTAAACCAATTGCTGCCAGACCTAACAACAACAGCGCATGGGTAGCCGGGCTGGAAACAAGTACCGGGCGTTGGCTAAGACCAATAACGATGTTGTCGAACTCACCTGCAATACCTGAGGTGTTAATTACCAGGCGATCAAACTGCTCTGCGAATGAAAAGTCAATGTTCACGTATACGTTTGAACCATCACCAGTTTGGTTACCCGCACTGCCACCCAGAGCGCTTAGCAGGCTATTACCAGTAATGCTAGACACCAGGTTTCCGCCAGAGTAGAAATTAAAATCGTTGTATCTGTCTACTGAACCCCAATAGAAGCCCAGATAGGTAATACCTGTGTCTGCGTTGGCTGCCAGTAACTGACTGTAGTCAAAAGTAAAGCTCGCAGAACCACTGCCGTTGTTGGTCAGGTAAGCGAAACAAGTAGTATCATTGGCTGGCGCCGCAGCTACATTAGGCACTGAGCCCTTACGAACACCAACATCACTGCTTGGTGGTGTGACTAAAACACCAGCAGGGCCACCGTTAACACTGTTTACCGCACATTCCTGGTCAAAGCCCGAATCATTGTATGCAAGGGAGCCCGGGAAACCGGTGCCTGATCGAAAGTCTCGATAAAATAACCAGGTAAACCACCAGTGGCTGGATCGATGTATTGGCTGGTTAATCCAGAGCCATCTGTTGCTGCGTCGTAGGAGAAAGATATTGATGCAGCGTTTGCTGATAGTGAACCAACAATAAGTGCGCTACCGATTGAAATGACTTTAGCCAGTTGGCTTAACTTCTTCATTTTATGACCTTAATTTAGGAAAACTGTAAAATATTTTGACATTATTGTGCTTGATCTTTCCCCCTTATATAGCATTTATAATCGATACGGTTGTATACCGAACTGCCAGCTTTTTGTGAAACAGGGCGATAGATAGCGGTGCTGACTGATGAGCGGTAAAAGGAACTGTAAACACGAAGGAATGTGTAATTGCAGGTTTATTGCCGACGGCGAAGCGTTATCCCGGTAAGAAAGCATGCCTGGCAGGCAGTAATACATAAACGGTGTACTGCAAAAACACCGTTTGTTATTTTATTTGCTATAGGATTACGCAACCACTCGTTTGCGACCGATTAAAGCTAGGCCTAAACCTAGTAGGGCCAGGCCTGCAGGAGCAGGAACTGGTGTTGGGTCGTCATCACCGCCACCGGCAGTTGCTGAGCC
>DDJQ01000105.1 GCA_002339125.1 Alteromonadaceae bacterium UBA2620 | reverse complement strand
AACTTTCTCGCCGCTGTTAAGGGTGGCTAAAAACGTGGTTAAATTCATGTCTGTCCAATTCGTTAAGCGTAACAATCTGGCGCTATAAATACCTAAATAAGCATCAATATGCAATGTGTCGCAACGCCTCGCCAGCAACAGGTAATGCCGGGTTAGCGTGTAAGAGGCCCTTAAGTTATACTGCGGCGCTGTTTTTATTCGGCATCAGCTGTTTTGGTAGAGCGAGCACTAAAATTGAGCACAATGCGGTTAGTTTCCTATTGCATACTCTTACTTCTAAGCAGTGTATTCTCTGCCAGTCGTGCAGTGGCTTTGCCGCCGGCGCAAGAGATCATCTTTGCGATCAATTCGCCAGGCTCACCGCCCTATCTGTATTTTGATACGCAAAGCCAGTCCTATCAGGGCGTAGTGGTAGATTTTTTTGCCAGCTTTGCCGAGGAAGCAAACCTGAATGTCACCTATCTAGACTCCAGCCGCGCCCGCAACGAGCTGCTGTTGCGCCAGGGCAAAGCCGATATGTTCCTCTCAGGTGAGGAGTGGCTGGACGATCCCGACGGCTTTATATTCAGTGAGCCTCTTATCCAGCACGACAGCTATCTTTATGCCACCACTAAGTTTGACGGTCCATTTGTCCCTGCCGAGAGTAATGGTGAGGCGGTATGTACCCGTTTTGGCTATAAATATCCGGTGTTGCAGACGGCCTTTGAAGATCAGGAGCATCCGCTTATACGGGTAGATTCGGCCAGTCAGACGCTGATGGCGCTTATGCTCACCAAAGGTCGTTGTGACTATGCCATTATGAGTGAGCAAAACGCGTTGTCGGTGCTAAATAAACGGCAGTTTTGCTACAGCGAGTTTTACCAGTCCCCAAATGTCATCAGCAGCGTCGATTTGGTACTGGTGAGCAGGCCCGCAAAACAAGCCATGCTGCCAGTCATTAATCGTTATATGGACAGATTTATCAGCAGTGGCCAACTCTTCCGCTCCATTAAGCGCCATTCTGGCGAGCATAAATTCCCCAAACTTGTTTGTGACTGACAGGTTGATTTATCCGAGAAATTAGCTTGATAAGGAGGTCCCGGATAACGTAAACGTTTCCGGGATGCCAAAAAATCTTTAGATTTTTTGGCACTTAAGTTTTCCTTAATGTTGACACTTCATACTTACGCTCAACAGTCACCAATGAGACGAAGTTATGTTGAGTTCCATCCAACCTGTTTCAGAACAATTATCAGCCCTGCGTATCCCGCGCACAGGCTCGACTGTGGTGCCTGCTTGTGGTCAGTTGACCAGCCATTTGGCAGTTCATGTGGCAAACAAGCAGAGCACAAAGAGAAAAACCATTGAAAACCATATTGCCAGGGGCTTTAACCAGGCTTATCAGGCACAGATTACCGAGTTTATGCCGTTGCTGGTGGCTCTGGGGCGCAGCAAAATAGAAGCGGCCCTTGGTGTTCGCACCGGTGAACATAAGCTGTTTGTTGAAACCTATTTTGATCAGCCACTTGAGCAGGCTATGGCAGAAAAAGGCATTCACTGCCCTCGCCATCGACTGGCAGAAATTGGCAATCTTTACAGCCGGTCCTCCCGCTTCACCATGCCCTTATTACTGCTCACCGCTATGGGCTTATTTCAGCAGCACATTTCGCTACTGGTATTTACCGCCACCAGCCAGCTGCAACGCATGATGGAGCACGGTGGCCTTACTTTACATCATCTTACAGACGCCGATGAAGCCCGTTTGGGTGAGCCTAAACAAAACTGGGGCTCTTATTACCAGACCGCGCCGAAAGTGGTGGCTGCCAGAGTGGCGGATATTATTCAGTTAACTCTGGATAACCCGAAACTGCGAGCCGGTTATGAGCAGTTTGCACCGCTAGTTCCTGCATTTTCTGCTGAGTTGGGAGCGCAATTATGATGTTACAACACTGGCAGCAATGGCCGCATCGAGTTGCTCTGGAATCTCGTAGCGGTAACCTGACTTACGCTGAGCTGAATGGAAGGGTTAACCAAGTGGCTGATTGGCTAACAACGCAACCAGCCCAGCGGCTAGCCCTGCTAGCCGAAAACAGTGCCGAATGGATTATTTGCGATCTGGCGTGTCAGCGCGCAAACAAATTACTGGTGCCGGTACCGCCCTATTTTTCGACATCGCAGCGGCAGCACCTGCTGGCCGAAGCCGGTATTGAACTCATCATCACCGATCAGCCTGCACTGTTTGATGATAGCCATACAACCTCTTCGCCGTTTAATCTGCTGTATGCATTATTACGTGATAACTCAGGGATACCTGAGATCCCCACCGGCACGGGGAAAGTCACCTTTACCTCTGGCTCCACCGGTAATCCTAAAGGGGTTTGTCTGAGCAATGTATCGCAAGCCAGGGTTGCTGCGAGCCTGGATGCTGCGCTGAATATGCCGTATGTGCGTCATCAGTGTTTATTGCCGCTCGCGACCCTGCTTGAGAATATCGCCGGTGTCTACGCGCCTCTGAACTGTGGTGGCACTGTGGTCGTTTGTGGCAGTGACGAGCTCGGCTTTTCCGGCGCCCGGCTAACCGACCCGGCGGCCATGTTAAGCGCCATCAGTAAAGCGCAGCCTGAGTCGTTGATTTTGGTGCCTGAGCTGTTATTCATGCTGGTTACCGCCTGCAGTAATGGCTGGCAACCACCGCAATCATTAAGGTTTATCGCGGTGGGCGGCGCTCTTGTGCCGGCTGGTTTGATAGCCAAAGCACGTGAAGCCGGTTTGCCGGTTTATCAGGGCTATGGCCTGTCTGAATGTGTTTCGGTTAACACCCTGAACCTGCCCGATGCAGACAATCCTGACAGTGTAGGACGTTCTCTTGGTCACAACACCCTTACCATAGAAAGCGGCGAGCTGGTGGCCAGTGGCACCATTTTCCTCGGTTATCTGAATCAGCCGCAATCTTTTTATCCCACAGCAGTAAAAACCGGCGATTTGGTTAGCGAAGAAAACGGCTACTACTGTGTGGCCGGACGCAGGAAAAGCCTCATTATCACCTCATTAGGACGCAATATTTCGCCTGAATGGATTGAGAGTCTGCTACTGGCTGGCGGCTTATTCAGCCAGGTACTGGTGGTGGGTGAAGCACGCCCGCATTGCGCTGCGCTATTGGTGCCGCGTCACAAGGGCGTAACCACACAGATGATTGAACAACACCTTAAGGCAGTTAATCAACAACTGCCCGACTATGCCCGCTTACAGGCGTGGCAAACCCTGCCTGAAATTGCCGCCGATGCCGGTTTATTTACCGCCAATGGCAAATTAAAACGGCAACAAGCCGTTAAGCATTTTCAGACTGTTATCGACAATATGTACGCGCCGGCAGTGGCTTAGGCGAGGAGTAATTAGCATGAACTTATATACCCGTTTAGAGCAGGAAACCCAGGCAGAGCGAGCTTACTTAACCAGTTCGCCGATTATCCAGCAGGTGTTTAGAGGCGATATTTCCCTGGATGATTACACGGCTTTTCTGCGCGAGGCTTACCACCACGTAAAACATACCGTACCCTTACTTATGGCTACCGGTGCAGCGTTACCAGAAAGCAAAGAGTGGTTGCGTGAAGCGGTAGGTGAATACATTGAGGAAGAAATGGGCCATCAGGAATGGATCCTCAACGATTTAGCGACCTGCGGGGTGGATAAGGAAACCGTTCGACACGGTCAGCCCTCAGCGGCCACCGAACTCATGGTGGCCTATGCCTATGATGCAGTGCGTCGTAAAAATCCACTGTGCTTCTTTGGTATGGTGTTCGTGCTGGAAGGTACCAGCATTGCGCTGGCGGATAACGCGGCCGCCATGATCAGAAAAACCCTGGATTTACCCGGTGGCGCGTTCAGTTATCTGCGCTCCCATGGTTCGCTGGATCAGGAGCATATCGTGTTCTTTCGCGACCTGATGAATAAAATTGACGATAAAGCTGAGCAGGATCTGATTATCCATTCAGCCAAAATGTTCTTTCAGCTGTACGCCAATATCTTTCGCACGCTGGCATGCAAGGATACGCTTGGGGAGGCAGCCTGATGACTATTGAATGGCAACAGCAGGTTTGCCTGATTACCGGCGCTTCAGGCGGTATCGGGGAGGCCATCGCCCGCAAGCTTGCTGGCCTTGGTGCCTCGCTGATCCTGACAGGCCGTAATGGGGCTAAACTTAGCGAACTGCTTGAGTCATTGCCCGGTCGTCACATGGTCGCCTGCGCTGATATCACCACGGCCGAAGGTCTGGATAAGGTTGTGGCGGTGTGTCATGAGCACCCGCCCACGATGCTGATAAACAGTGCCGGTATTAATGAAATTGGCAATTTCAGTGCTATTCCAATGGCCCGGATTGAAGCGCTGTTAGCCACTAACTTAACGGCGCCCATCGCCCTGATCCAGCGCTTGTTGCCTGTATTGCAACGTGCAGGCAAAAGTTACGTGGTTAATGTTGGCTCTACCTTTGGCAGCATTGGATTTCCCTGCCATGCGGCCTACTGCGCCTCTAAATTCGGTTTACGGGGATTTACTGAATCCCTGATTCGTGAGTATGCGCACAGTTCGGTTAACTTTTATTACCTGGCTCCCAGGGCCACTCAGACTGCGATTAACTCCGACGCCGTGGTATCGATGAATCAGGCGTTGGGCAATCAGATGGACCCGCCAGAACGCGTCGCTGATGCCTTAGTTGCACAACTTGAAGGCAATAAATCCCGCTGGTTTATTGGTTTTCCGGAACGACTTTTTGCCCGCATCAATGGGGTGTTTCCCGCCATTGTTGACCGTGCGCTTATTAAAAAACTACCCGTTATTCAACGCTTTTTGACATCCGTCACAAAGGAGAAACTGTCATGAAAACTGTTCGCTATTTGCTAACTTTGCTGGTGGCTGTGTGCCTGCCTCTGACTGCCGCTGAGAGTACCCCGGGACTGGCTGATATTCAGTCTGCCTGGGCCAGAATTAACTACGCTGACATCGACAATGATAAAAAAGCCGATGAATTTAGATCACTGATAAAACAAGCCGAAGCGCTGGTGGAAAACCAGCCTAAACAGCCGGAATATTTAATCTGGCTGGGGATTGTGCAGTCGAGCACTGCCGGTGCAGAAGGTGGCATCGGCGCACTGAAATACGCCAAGTCTGCTAAGAAGAGCTTTGAAGATGCGCTGGCTATCGATTCTCATGCGCTGCAGGGATCGGCAATGACCAGCCTTGGTGTGTTGTACCACAAAGTGCCAGGCTGGCCGATTGGCTTTGGCAGTGACAAAAAAGCAGAGCAGCTGTTAAAAAGTGCGCTGAATGTGAATCCGGATGGTATAGATAGCAACTATTTTTACGCAGAATACCTGTACGACGATGGCGAATATGAACAGGCGCTGGCTTATCTGGATAAAGCGTTAAATGCCGCGCCACGACCCGCACGACCATTAGCTGACGAAGGTCGTCACAAAGATATCGCGGCTCTGCGCGCCAAAGTAGAGAAAAAGATCCACTAAAAGTTATAGCTGTTTGTTCGAAACGCCCTGGTGGCAGGTTACGTCAATACCATAGTTTGCTTATTAATGGCGCTGGCCTACCACTGTTTTGTAAGGCGTCAGCGCTGAAGGTAGGTTTGCATACCCGCCGTTTTCTCCAGCTTGCGTAACACCAGTACGGCCAGCAGAATACCTACTGCATCGGCGCTTAGATCGGCAAAGTCAAAGGTACGGGAGGGGATAAAGGCCTGGCTGATTTCCTCTCCGATCACGAACAGCGTAACCGCGATGGCACCGAAATACAGCCTGGTGTTATTTAGCGTCCAGCCGGTAAACTTAGATGCCAGCACAGTTAAAAAGGTTAAGGTGCCGAATAAACCTACGTGGCCAAGTTTGTCGCCGTAGGGAATGGCTGCAACAAAGTCAAAAAATACACTGTTGTGCCCGGCGTTGGCCATATAAATAACCCACACAATAAACAGTAAAAAAGCAAGGGCTGCTAAGCGGGTTAAATTAGTCATTGAATGTGTACCAAACGCTGATTGACTTCGTCCTGCAGACCGCCGTCAGTAACTTCCCGGGTAGCCGCAAATAATCCCGGCTTGTAGGCGAGGGTTTTGGTAAAAATTCTGACTTCCATGTGTTGCCTTTCAAAATAGCCAGTACAGTGTGACTATAATCCACCGGATGCGTCGATAAAGCTACCTGTTACAAAGGATGATTTATTAGTTGCCAGCCAGACGATGGCTTCAGCAACTTCTTGTACAGTGCCCGGTCGCTGTAGAGGGATCTTTGTCTGTAAGCGTTTGACTCTATCCGGCTCGCCACCTGAGGCATGCATCTCAGTATCTATCAGGGCCGGTCGCACAGCATTTACCCGAATCCCTTCGTCAGCCAGTTCCAGTGCTGCGCCGCGGGTAAAGCTATCCATAGCACCCTTTGATGCGGCGTAATCTGTGTATTCATTGGGGGCTCCGGATTTGGCCGCCGTGGAGGAAACATTTACGATAGTGCCGCCGCAGCCGCCCTCTTTTGTCGACATTCTTGTTGCCGCTGCCTTGGTACACAAGAAGCAGGACAGTACGTTTACATTCAGGATATGACGAAACCGCTCCGCCGAAATGCCGCGCAGGCCGGTTTGTTGCGCCAGGATGCCGGCGTTGTTAACCAGCACTGCAAGGGGGCCCAAAGCGTCGGCCTGTGAAAACAAGGCTTCAACCTGATCTTCCTCAGACACATCTGCCTGTACCGCGATGCACGGCACACCCATAGCGCTAATTTCTTGCTTTAATGCTTCAGCCGGTCCGGCAGAGTTCTGATAATTAAGCACTATCGAATAGCCTTTTGCTGCCATCAGCCGCGCTGTTGCTGCGCCTATTCCTCTGCTGCTGCCGGTAATGACTGCGACCTGATTTAGCATGGGATGTGCCTCTTATTGTTCAGTTTACGAAAGCGTTTAGCGACGAACGAAAGTAATGCATTTCTTTGTTATTGTCGACATTAATATTCATAAAAACCGTAATAAATATATATTTCTAAAGTTTTACATTAATATTGTCGACAATGTTGGCGTGAAAAGGATTGCGATTTTGACTTTATATAATTTACTCGGCGCCATTAATACCCTGTTTATCATGATAAGCGTACTGGGTGTTTACTCTCAACTGGGTACCATCTGGCGCCGTAAACACATGGCGAGTGAGGTAGCGCGCCCGACCGCTTTACTTTCTCTGAATCAGTTTACCGTAAGCTTTTTTGCCTACCTGTCATTTTTTATTTATGGCTACTCCATTGAGCCATTTAATCACTATATTGTCTGGCCGCGGTTACTCGCGGCAATGCTGGTGATGGGGATTTTGTTAGAAATCTGGCTGGACCGCAAATCCAGGGCGGCCCGGTTGAGTGTTGTGCTGGCAGCGGCGAGCCTTGTATTAGCGGGGGCGGGGTTGTTGTCAGGTGAAACTATCGCCGATCAGGGCCGGCACATTGCGACATTGCTGATTGTACTGGTGTCGGTGTTTATTGCTCAGGGCTACTATCATCAAATCCGCTTGATCCTGACCGCGGGTCAGACCGGTGCGGTGGATCTTAAAATGAGTCAGTTTATTTTGCTGATGGACATTTCTACCATTGCCTTTGCGCTGAGTATGGGAGTGAGTAAAGGATGGCCATTGCTGGTACTGGCAATCACCAGCGGTATTACCAAACTGGTGATTATGTATCTGTTCCGCTGGGTAAAAGTAAGTGCAGTAGCACAGCAGCGCCGGCAAGCGTATGCCACGAGATAGTCAGCTTAGGTTACGGAGCCAACATAACGAGTTACATGTTACCTGTGCTGTTTTTGCACAGTAATGTGTCACTTTTTGATATTCACAGGTGTGAGTCGGTGTATTAACATTTTTTTATCGTTTATCCGGCTGGCTACAGGACCCTCAATACCCATGAAGCTAAATAACATTGTACAATTTCGCTGGCTTAATCTGTTGTTTTTAATGTGTTTAGCCATAACGTTAGCGCCGCAGGTAAGAGCCATGAATGAGACTGTTGTAAATCTGGGTGATCGCGATATACCCGAAACTGATAAAGTGCCTGGCATGCAGCACGTGCTCACACTGGTAGTGACGGTCGATGAGCTTGTTGAAGTCGGTGAGAGTGACAAAGGCATCCGCAAATACGTGCCAATTACCGGGGGATACTTTGCCGGACAGCATGTAAATGGTGAGTCGTTGTCTGGTGACGTAATCCCTGGTGGTGCGGACTGGCAGCTAAAGCGCCCTGACGGCGTGTTGGAAATTGACGCCCTTTACAGTATCAGAACTTCGGATGGCCAAACGATTATTATCCATAACAGTGGGATTGCATCCCAGGCCGATGAGGGAGGCCCCTACGTTCGTACAATACCAAAATTCCAAGCCCCGAAGGGCAGGTATGACTGGCTGAATCAGCGTGTTTTCACCGGTACCATTGACCTGATAAAAGGTGGTGGTGCGGTAATCATCCGTGTGTTTCAGGTTTTATAAAACCAATTTCAGGAGCACATGCTGATTGCGGGAAAGTTTACCCGTCACACGCAGAAAAGAATGCGCTGACGGGCAGCCAGACTAGCTGAAAGTTATTTGGTTTTAGCTACGCTGATTTTTTCAATATCCTGCCTGTTTACCGCACTTTCATCGTCGTCGGTCGCCAGTTTGAAGTCCAGTTGTACTAAAATACCGGTTTGTCTTTGTGCCTTACCGCTTTGGACCCGTGGCTTATACTGCCACTGCTCCATCGCTTTCACTGCACTAGAGTCAAATACGCCAGCCGGTGACGACTTAACCACTTTAATGTTGTCGGTAGCGCCGGTTTCAGTGATATCAAACTGGAGAGTGACAAATCCCTCCTGATTTGCCAGGGCTGCGCTGTCTGGATAAACCGGCGGCACACGTTTTACCGGCGTAGCCAGATTGACTTTGTCGGCCTGAACATCACTGGCAGGCAGGTTTGCCAGTGCTGTGTGAGTGGTAAGAATAGCGGCGACAGCCAGTGCAGCAACACCAGCCACTTTACTTGCCGAATTTGGCTTATTGATCAGATTGAGTCGTTTTAACATGGTGCTTTTTTCTCCGAAGGTCGGGTAGGTTGTAAGGTACGAAGAGTTTTGTTCTGCGCAGGCCACCAGGGCTTTTGCGTAGAGCAATTTTTCCTGTGGACTTTTCTGGCGCAATACCTGGTTATCGCACGCCAGCTCCTGATTAATTCTGAATGAGCGCAGGGCTAGCCAGACCAGAGGGTTAAACCAGAAGACAGTGACTATTATCAGCGCCAACGCATTCCATACGTGATCGCCGTGCCGAAGGTGTGTGTTCTCGTGTTCCATCACTAATCGCTGCTGCACGGGGCAAAACAGCCTGGTAAAGCTTGCCGGAAGTAATATTCTGGGAGCAAACAGGCCAAACAGCATAGGCGTGGTGGCCCGCCGGGCAAACCAGGTGTTGTTACTGCCAGCCACAGGTTTACCTATGGAGCGGGCAAGCTGTGAATACTGCGTTATCAGGTAAAGCGCTATGCAAGAGGCACCCGCTGCCCATAAACCCAGCCATACTGTGTTTTGTGAAACGTTTACCGCTACCGATCCGCTTACTACATAGCGGGTAAAACTATTGGCAGGCAATGAAATCACAGGGATGGGCAGATTAGCCATCAACAGCACAACCGGTACCATCCACCACAGTTTGTACATCAGCCGGATGCCAATTCTGGCGGTGAAAAAGTGCTCCATCACCATCAGGGTGATAAGCACTAAACATAATGGGCCTTGTTGTTGAATAAGCTGCTGAATGAGCCACTCAGTCATTGTTTTGCTCCCACTGTTTAATCAGCGCCTTAAGCTCATCCACGTCCTGTTGAGACAGCGAATTCTGGTTGGCAAACCCGGCTACCAGAGGCGCTACCTTGCCTTTAAATATTCGGCTCACAAAGCTGGAGGCTTCTTTTTTGGTGTAGTCTTCCCTGGCAATCAGCGGGCGGTATAGGTACTGACGCTGGGCCTTATCAAAGTCCACTACGCCCTTCTTAACTAATCGGCTGAGCAGGGTTTTTACGGTTTTATCGTGCCACGGCTTTTTTTGATTTAAACGTTCAACAATATCGCTGGATGTGGCGGGGTAGTCATCCCACAGTACATCGAGCACTTCAAATTCGGCGTTGGAGATATCCGCTTTTGGATTGTCGTTACTCATCGATCACCTCTTCCCAAATTCAATTTGATGATTACATTTGTAGTCGATCTGTTTTTAAGATTACATGTGTAATCTTTTCTGGCAAGTGATTTTTTGAAAAAGATGAAACAAAGAGCATGATTTTGACGGCGGATTAAAATACGTATCCACCAAAGAAAAAACAAATTAAGATCCATTATCTTGTGATCCAGATACGGTCTTTCAGATGATTGATACAGAGGATGAATATTTGGCCACTCGTGAAGTAGTGCCTTGGCTTGGCTATATGAAATGGTCTGAAAACCTCTCCCCCAGTTTTCACAGAGATTTTATGATTGGTTTCGCAGGATTGGCCGGCCAAACACGCTGACCATTAGTAACGACCTGACAGCAAATGTGCGCTTCAAGATTTACACTAAGTTCCATCGGCGTCTTACTAATCGAACTGATTTGGGATTCCATAGCGATAATTTTAACGAGTCTGTGACTCAGCGTTTACAACTTCCAATGGACGTCGAATTTGAAGTGTCTATAGATTTTCTGCCAGAGAAAGACGCTGTAGTCCTTAATATTAATCGCCCCACAATGAGAATAGATAAGGACAATTTACGGATAAATAGTATTGTGGAGATGATGCAACCCCGGCGACATGACCAGCATTTTATTCACATTATGCAAATCCTATCGCACAATCCTGTCATGGATTATTTCGAGATTTATTTGTCTCTTACAAGTTCGCACAGAATTCACTTTGACGAATTTCAGATAATAAAGTGGCACGTTAATCCTTACTGCATAGAAGAAATTAGTGATATTCAATACTGCGATTGAATGGTCAAGCCACTACTTACGAGGATATGAGCTTCGAGGAACGGCTGGGGTTATTAGCCCAGCACGAAATTCACTGCCGTCAGTCTACTAAGGTGAAGCGACTGCTAAAGCAAGCATCACTGCGCCTTGATGCACATGCCAGCCGCTTGAAGTACCGCAGTGAACGTGGGTTACGTAAAGATAAAATCGGCTCGCTACTCAGCGGACAATACCTGCACCACGCGCACAATATAATCATCACGGGGGCCACTGGCTGCGGCAAAACCTACCTTGCCTGCGCATTAGCCAAACAAGCCTGTGAGCAACACCAAACCGTCCGCTATTACCGCTTAGGGCAACTCCTTGATGAGCTAAACATCGGCCACGCCGATGGCAGCTACCGTCAGCAACTGGCCCAAATTGCTAAGAAAAAGCTACTCATCCTGGATGACTGGGGAATGGAAAAACTCAACGCACGACAAGCAAATGACCTGCTCGATGTGATGGAGGAGCGATACCAAAACGCCAGCACCATCATTGCCAGTCAATTACCGGTTGCTGAGTGGTACAAGTTGATGACCAATCCCACCGTAGCCGATGCCTTACTCGACCGATTATTACACAATAGTCATCGCATTGAACTCACGGGAGAGTCGATGAGAAAACTAGACCAATCCGATCACTTAAGGTAAAACTGGCAGGGACGAAAAAGAAGATGAAAAAGTGATCGGATAACTCCGAAACGCCTGATCGAATTCACCGAAATACGCAGGGCAACCAGGAAAACTAATCCAGCACGTACTTGTGCCTTCTCTATACTCAGATAGGTAAGTGTATTTTGACTCATCAGGTAGATTTCAGTCAGCGTTTTCTTTTCGTCATTGATAATTAACTTATACGGATAATTAAACGTGCGCCAAAGCTCGAAAATACAATACATGACAATTATCGGCGTGCCATAAAGGCCAAGTTCATACTTAGCTAGCGTTTCTGGGTCGATGCTTGCTGGATCCCTAACAACATATTGGTATAACCAGAGTCCTATAAGAAATATGACAATATAAATTCGAGCTAAAACATTATTTCTCTTAAAAATACTTTCACGATGGCTGGACACAATCGCAATATCCTTTTTGATTATTTCATCCTGTTATCGGCTGAATAAATCGTACTATGGATTAGTTGAGCCTTAAATTGGATCCAGCAAAAATCGTTGTGTTTTAAGTTTTAGTCGTTATACTGCTAACAACTGTATGGAATAACAGGCTGTTTATGCGTCCACTAACCCCCCGACAACAAGAAGTACTCGATCTGATCAAATCCACTATGCTGGATACTGGTATGCCGCCCACGCGTGCTGAGATTGCCCGTCAGTTAGGCTTTCGCTCTGCTAATGCTGCAGAAGAGCATTTAAAGGCGTTGGCGAAAAAAGGCGTGATTGAAATACTTCCGGGTACTTCGCGGGGGATTAAGCTTAATATTCCGCTGGATGACGAAGTGGAAGAAGAAGGCTTACCGCTGATTGGCCGGGTTGCGGCTGGCGAGCCGATTCTGGCTCAGGAACATGTGGAAATGCACTATAAAGTGGATCCGGCGTTATTCCATCCAAAAGCCGATTTCCTGCTGCGTGTAAACGGTATGAGTATGAAAGACATAGGCATACTGGACGGCGATTTGTTAGCAGTGCACCGCACCAGCGATGTCCACAATGGACAGGTAGTGGTGGCCCGGGTAGATGAAGACGTTACCGTAAAGCGTTTGGAAAAGCGTGGTCGTGAAGTACTGCTGCATGCAGAAAATGAAGAATTCTCACCCATTAAGGTCGATTTGGCTGATCAGCCGTTTAATATCGAAGGTATCGCTGTAGGCGTAATCCGTAATGCCGACTGGATGTAAGAACACCAGGCATTATTTTTTAAATCTATGAATTTGAAAACCGGCATTCGCCGGTTTTCTTGCTTTTAGGGTTTTATTTCCCTTAAGCCACGCTTTCCCGGTACTTTTTGCCTGTTCAGGTCTGCTTATTAAGTTAGTAAAAGCTCACTAACAAAATTCACGCCGATTACCCTCCTCGCACAAAAAATAACCATTTATCCGAATTTTAGACAAAAATAGCTGGACGTTATAGTCACAATGAGTAATTCTTATACAGTGCTTAACAATAAAATAACAAAGTAAGCACAAAATATTAAAAAGGCAGTTCAAATAACAACCAATACAGACCAGTCAGGCTTTTTCGCATTGGGGCGTTTCGCGAGTGGCTACCGGTCTAACGGAGGTGTCGAGTGAAACAACTCGGGATATGTGTACTGAAAGCCTGGACAGCACTCGTTCTGTTGGTAGCTGGCGCGACAGCGGTAGCAGCAGGAAGCGGCGAAGTGTCGGCACTGAATCTGCGGCGTGGTGCGACAGAGATCAGTGGCCAGGTTTACGATCTGCACATGCTGATGTTCTCCATTTGTGTGGGGATCGCAGTAGTCGTGTTTGGGATCATGTTTGTTTCTATGTATTTGCATCGCAAATCACGGGGTGCAAAACCAGCTAACTTTCACGAGAGTGTGAAAGTCGAAATAGCCTGGACCGTTTTACCCTTCTTAATTCTTATCTTTATGGCTGTACCAGCCGCCAAAACACTGCTAGCAATGGAAGATACTACCGAACCGGATATGACCGTGCTGGTAACCGGTTCGCAGTGGAAATGGCATTACAAGTATATGGATCGCGACGTGGAGTTTTATTCACTGCTGGCGACTCAGCGTGAACAAATCGATAACCGCTACGCCAAGGGCGAAAACTACTTGCTGGAAGTCGACCGCCCTTTGGTAATCCCAACCGGGCAGAAAGTACGCTTTCTGATCACCTCTGACGACGTGATCCACTCGTGGTGGGTGCCTGATTTCGCAGTGAAAAAAGATGCTAACCCGGGCTTTATTAATGAAGCCTGGACACGGGTAGATGAGCCGGGGATTTATCGTGGTCAGTGCGCTGAACTGTGCGGTAAAGACCATGGGTTTATGCCGGTAGTGGTGATTGCCAAAGAGCCGGCTGCTTATGAAGCCTGGGTTAGTGAGCAGGAGTCCATTCGTCAGCAAGCCCGCGAGGAAGAACAGCGCTTACTGGCGATGAATATGTCGATGGAAGAGCTGATGACCGAGGGCGAGCGCGTGTACAACGCTACCTGCGCAGCCTGCCATATGCCTAACGGCGAAGGCTTACCTGGCGTATTCCCGGCCCTGAAAGGCAGCCCCATGGCACTCAACGACATGCAAGGGCATATCGACATTGTATTAAACGGTAAAACCGGCACCGCCATGCAGGCGTTTGGCAAAATGCTGAGCCTTAAAGAACTGGCTGCGGTGATTACCTATGAGCGTAACGCCTGGGGCAATAACACCGGTGATATGGTGCAGGCCAAAGATGTTAACGCTGTGGCCAGCGGGGAATAGGAGCAGAACATGAGCAAAGCAACTGAGATTATCAGCCCCGCCCACGGGGAGGCAGATGCACACGACGACCATCACGAGCATCATATTCCCAAAGGCTTAATGCGCTGGGTACTGACTACCAACCATAAAGACATCGGCACACTGTACCTGTGGTTTGCCTTCATTATGTTTTTAGTGGGCGGCGCCATGGCTATGGTGATCCGGGCCGAACTGTTTCAGCCCGGGTTACAAATTGTGGAACCTAATTTCTTTAACCAGATGACCACCGTGCATGGTCTTATCATGGTGTTCGGGGCAGTTATGCCGGCCTTTACCGGTTTGGCTAACTGGCTGATCCCCATGATGATCGGTGCGCCGGATATGGCGTTGCCGCGGATGAACAACTGGAGTTTCTGGATCCTGCCGTTCGCCTTTACTATTTTACTGGCCTCACTGTTTGTTGAGGGCGGTGGCCCGGCTTTTGGCTGGACGTTCTATGCACCGCTGTCTACTACCTATAGTGGCGACAGTACGGCATTGTTCGTGTTCTCGGTGCACATCATGGGTATTTCATCCATTATGGGCGCGATAAACGTGATTGTGACCATCTTTAACATGCGGGCGCCGGGCATGACCTGGATGAAAATGCCGCTGTTTGTGTGGACCTGGCTGATCACTGCATTCCTGTTGATTGCCGTTATGCCGGTACTGGCAGGTGCGGTGACCATGGTGCTTACCGATAAGTTCTTTGGTACCAGCTTCTTTGATGCTGCCGGTGGTGGCGATCCGGTGATGTTCCAGCATATCTTCTGGTTCTTCGGTCATCCTGAGGTGTACATCATGATTTTACCGGCCTTCGGTATTATCTCGCAGATTATTCCTACCTTTGCCCGTAAGCGTTTGTTTGGTTACGCCTCCATGGTTTATGCCACGGCCTCCATTGCGCTGTTGAGCTTTATTGTGTGGGCTCACCATATGTTTACTACGGGAATGCCGGTGGCGGCAGAGATGTTCTTTATGTTTGCCACCATGCTGATATCGGTACCCACCGGGGTGAAAGTATTTAACTGGGTAGCCACCATGTGGCGTGGGTCCATGACCTTCGAAATCCCTATGATGTTTGCTATTGCCTTTATTGTGTTGTTCACCATTGGTGGTTTGTCGGGCCTGATGCTGGCGATTACGCCGGTGGATTTCCAATACCATGATACCTACTTTGTGGTGGCGCACTTCCACTATGTGCTGGTAACCGGCGCGGTGTTCTCGATTATGGCGGCGGTGTATTACTGGATCCCGAAATGGACCGGCCGCATGTTCGATATCACCCTGGCGAAATGGCATTTCTGGTGCTCGCTGATTTCGGTTAACGTGCTGTTTTTCCCAATGCACTTTGTAGGGCTGGCGGGTATGCCGCGACGGATCCCGGACTACGCTCTGCAATTTGCTGACTTCAACAAGTGGATTAGCCTGGGCGGTTTTGCCTTTGGTCTCTCGCAGCTCATCTTCCTGGCGGTGATGATTAAAGCCTGTCGTAAACAGGGTGAGCCGGTGTCTGATCAGGTTTGGGACGGTGCGGAAGGTCTGGAGTGGGAAATCCCCTCACCGGCGCCTTATCACACTTTTGAAACGCCACCGGTTGTGAAGTAAGGGCACAACCATGGCCAATTCCAATTCGGCACTGGTAACCAAATTACTGCTGATTGTAGTGGGTATGTTCGGCTTTGGTTTTGCTCTGGTCCCGTTGTATGACGTGTTTTGCGACATCACCGGTATCAACGGCAAAACCAACGAAACAGCCGCGGTTTACTACGATGGGCAGGTGGATGAGTCGCGCACCGTTACGGTGGAGTTTATTACGCGAACTCATACCGGCATGCCGTGGGAATTCAGAGCACAAACCAAAAAGGTAAAAGTGCATCCTGGTGAAATGAACATGGTGGAATTTTATGTGCGCAACCCGGCTAACAAGTCGATGGTTGCGCAGGCCATTCCATCGGTTACACCGGGTCAGGCGGCGTTGTACCTGAACAAAACCGAATGCTTTTGTTTTAACAGTCAGCCACTGGCAGCCGGCGGCGAGTCGCTTATGCCCATGCGGTTCTATGTGGATCCACAGCTGCCCGAAGACATTCACTTTTTTACCGTGCAATACACCCTTTTTGACGTCACCGGTAATGGTACCGATGACAAACAACTTAATAACCCTTTCCTGACTTCATTTAGCGATAACTGAGTCTAAGGAGAAAGTAATGCAACAAGAGTATCAGAAATACTATGTTCCGGCGCAGAGCTACTGGCCTATTGTGGGTGCCATTGCTCTGTTTTTAATTGCGGTAGGGGCCGGTAATTTTGTTATAGAAGCCACTCGCGGTGAGAGCGGCTGGGGCGATAACGTACTGGGCGCAGGCATCGTTATGCTACTGGTGATGCTGTTTGGCTGGTTTAAGGATCAGATTAACGAGTCCATGAGCGGCTTGTACAGCGACCAGTTAGGTCGTTCCTACCGACAGGGAATGAGCTGGTTTATTTTCTCTGAGGTGATGTTTTTTGCGGCATTCTTTGGTGCACTGTTTTATGCCCGCATGATTGCAGTGCCATGGCTTGGCGGTTCGTCGAATAACGCCATGACTAACGAAGTGTTGTGGCCGGGTTTTCAGGCTATGTGGCCGCTGGTGGAAACTCCGGGAGGCATTAATACCACGCCAATGAGCTGGGCGGGCCTGCCCACCATCAACACCATTATTCTGTTGATATCGTCGGTTACCCTGCACTTTGCTCACGTGGGCCTGGAACAGGGTAAACGCAAACAACTTACCACTATGCTGGGTGCCACCATTTTGCTGGGCTGCGTGTTTCTGTTTCTGCAGGTGGAAGAATACATTCATGCCTATCAGGAGCTGGGTCTTACCCTGCAATCCGGCGTGTATGGCAATACCTTCTTCCTGTTAACCGGTTTTCACGGCATGCACGTTACGCTGGGTACCATCATTTTAATGGTGTTATTCCTGCGCGTAATCAAAGGTCATTTCACCCCCGACAATCACTTTGCCTTTCAGGCAGGCAGCTGGTACTGGCACTTCGTCGACGTAGTGTGGGTAATGTTGTTTGTGTTTGTTTACGTGTTGTAAGGCTAATAAGGACTCGGATTGGGCGTGATCAGCCCGGTGGCCATGGCTATCAGGATGATCACCACAATCAGGGCCGACGTCATAACCCGCCGGCCAATATATTTACTCATCGGGGCTTTACCTGAGTTGTTACCCAGCATCACTTTCATCGCTAAAAACAGGTTAATGATCATAAAAATCAGTAAACCAACAATAATCACTTTGATGACCATGAGTAAAACTCCTCAGTACTCCGTGGCGAATGGCTCCGGCCCTAATAAATGGCCGGTACTGGCAAGCTGCTTAACGCTGATGGCGGTTGTAGTTATGGTGTTTTTGGGTGTCTGGCAGCTTGATCGCATGGAGCAAAAACAACAGCGTCTCGACAGCATAGCGCAAAAATACACCACTGCGCCAATGCATCCCTTCGACGTTGCCGATCAATGGCAGGATGTGCGTGATGTACCGGTGCAGTTTCGCGGTGAGTTGCAGGCAACACAGCTTATCTTTCTGGACAACCAGATCACCAATGGTTCCAGCGGTTATGACGTGTTAGTGCCGGTAATTACCCGCGGCCGGCCGGTACTGTTTAACCTTGGTTGGATAGCAGCCACTGCTTCCCGGGCTGAGCTGCCAACAGTTGAGCTTCCCACCGGGCCGGTGGTAATCGAAGGCGTAATAACCCAGCCCGGTCTTAATCCGCTAATCAAGGAAACCCAGCAACAATTCAATGATTTTCCGCTGCGGGTGCAGCAAATAGATATTCCTCTGTTTAATCAGCAATGGGCATCGCGACTGCCAGATATGGTCGTTGAGCGGCTGTCGTCGCAACCTCAGATGAGCCGGTTTGTTACTAACTGGCAACCGGTTGTGATGTCACCGCAAAAACACCTCGGTTATGCCATTCAGTGGTTTGGCCTGGCCATTGCTGCAGTAGTTATTTTCATTATCGTGCTCATCAGGAGAACCAAATAATATGGCGACCGCAATTAATCCTCAGGCTAAACCCAAACGTTCGCTGCTGATTTTAATGGCGGCATTTATTATTCCGGTGGTGCTGGCTAAGCTGGCCCTCGACTTTAACTGGTTTGAGCAAGGTGCAACCAATAAGGGGGAACTGCTGCAACCGGTAGAGAACCTGCAGCCATTACTTAGCGAGCAGTCGCCGAAGTGGCGGGTTATGTATATCGTTCCCGCGCAGTGCGGTAACGAATGTGAAAATGCGATTTACGCCATCCAGCAAGTCTGGCTGGCACTGGGCAAAGAGTCCGACCGGGCCCAGCCGGCGGTATTTTTAACCGCAACCAGCGACAGCAAAGCCATGAATATCCTGCATGATTACGAACATATCAATGCGGTTACGCTCAATCAGTCGCAAATGCAGCAACTGGAAGCCAGCCAGGTTAACGAGCATATTTTTCTGGTCGATACCCAGGGCAATGCGATGTTGCGTTATCCCCTTTATCAGCTTCGTCAGGATGCCGTAATGGGCAGCCGCGACGTGCTGTCTGATCTACGTAAATTACTTAAACTGTCACGTATTGGTTGAGGCGACACTATGCGGAAGTTGGTTGGTTTTAGTATTCTCCTGGCCGTCGTAGTCATTGTGCTGGGTGCCTACACCCGTTTAACCGATGCAGGCTTAGGCTGTCCGGATTGGCCGGGCTGTTACGGGCATCTTACGGTGCCGGAATCTGACATGCATATTGAGGCGGCTAATGCCGCTTATCCTGAGCGGCCGGTAGAAACACAGAAAGCCTGGAACGAGATGATCCACCGCTATTTTGCCGGCACCCTGGGCCTGTGTATTTTAGCTATCGCCGTTTGGGCAGTGAGCAAACGATCTGCTGAGGTACCCATAAAACTGCCGCTCATTTTGCTGGCGCTGGTGTCCTTTCAGGCCCTGCTCGGTATGTGGACAGTCACGCTTAATCTGCTTCCGGTCGTAGTGATGGGCCATCTGCTGGGTGGTTTTAGTGTACTGACCTGCCTGTTCTTACTGTATTTACGATTATCCCGTTACCGGATTGGTTTTGTGGATATGCGGATTAAACGCTACGCCACGTTTGCCGCGCTCGGTATTGTGGTGCTGGTTGGCCAAATCGCACTGGGCGGCTGGACCTCAGCTAATTATGCTGCGCTGGCCTGTACTGAGTTTCCGGTTTGCGAAGGTGACTGGCTAAACCGCATTGATATGGCCGGCGCGTATAGCGTGCCCGAAGCCGCTAATTACGAATATGGCGCTCACGATTACGCCGAACGCATGACTATGCATATCGTTCATCGTCTGGGCGCGGTGATTACTTTTCTGTATCTGGGGTGGCTGGCTATCAGCCTGTATCGTCGCTCCGCTTCTCAGCATCTGCGCAACGCGTCGGTGGTATTAGTTCTGGTATTACTGGCTCAGGTTGGCCTGGGTATCAGTAATGTTGTATTCAGCTTACCTCTGCAGGTTGCCGTTTTACACAATGCCGTAGCGGCATGTTTATTACTGGTGCTCGTTCTTATTACTTACACACTGTATCGAAAAGTGTAGGAGATCCTCATGGCAAAATCGCAACCGATTAATGCACCGCTGTCAGCCTCTAAAAGCCGCCCGTTAAGCGGCTGGCGGGCAAACTGGCGCTACTATTACGAAATGACCAAGCCTCGGGTGGTGATGCTATTACTGCTCACTGCCCTGGTGGGGATGTGTCTGGCCACGCCGGGCTGGGTACCCGCCGATCGCTTAATTGCCGGGTTACTGGGCATTGGTTTGCTGGCCAGTGCGGCAGCCGTTCTTAATCATATAGTGGATCATAAGATAGACAGCCAGATGGCACGCACTTTTAATCGCCCGGTGGTGAAAGGTAAGGTAAGTATTCAACAGGCGCTGATATTTTCCTTTGTGCTGGCGGTAGTCGGTTATGCGTTGCTTGAAATCTGGGTGAATCGCTTAACTGCCATGCTCACGTTAGCCAGCCTGGTGGGCTATGCAGTGGTTTACACCATGTTTCTAAAACGTGCCACACCACAAAATATTGTGATTGGCGGTTTGGCCGGCGCTGCGCCGCCTTTACTGGGCTGGACGGCTGTCACCGGAGAAGTTCACGCCTACGCATTGCTGTTGGTGCTGATTGTATTTACCTGGACACCACCGCATTTCTGGGCGCTGGCCATCCATCGCGAGAAAGACTACGCCAAAGCCAAGGTACCTATGCTGCCGGTGACCCACGGCATTGCTTTTACCAAAACCTGCGTACTGCTATACACCATTTTACTGTGCCTGGTGTGCCTGCTGCCTTACCTGATTGGTAAAGCGCACCTTATTTATCTGGTGGGTTCGTCACTGCTCAATGCCGGCTTTTTATACTATGCGTTAAAACTTAAATATGCGGCCGATGAGCAAACCGCCATGACCACCTTTAAATACTCTATTGTCCATCTGATGGTATTATTTGTTGTATTGTTGGTTGATCACTATGTTCCGATGGCTTTATGAATCAAAAATTGTTGTTAACCCTGGTGGCAGCGCTGGCCCTGGTGGCCGGCGTGGGTATGGCGTGGTGGTTCACCACGCAAAGCACCGAAAACGATACGCCTCAGTATCTGCAAACCTTTCCTGAGCCTCGCCAGCTGGCCGAGGTAACGCTGGTCAATCAACACGGTGAAACGGTAACTAACGAACTGTTTAAAGGGCATTGGAGCCTGTTATTTTTAGGCTATACCTTCTGCCCGGATGTGTGCCCTACTACTATGGCGGCATTAGGAAAAATTTATCCAGAACTAAAAAATATTTCCACCAACTCGCCGATTCAGGTAGTGTTTGTCTCCGTGGATCCAAAGCGGGATACACCTGAAAGGCTCGCCTCTTACGTTGAGTACTTCAACCCGGAGTTTGTTGCTTTAACGGGTGAGCATAAAATGTTGTTCCCGTTTGCCAGATCGCTGGGGCTGATGTATGCCATTGCTGAAAGTACAGATAACCCCAATTATCTTGTTGATCACAGTGCTTCTGTGGTTGTGGTCGATCCGAATGGTTTAGCCATCGGAAGGTTTAAGCCTAAGTATAATCCTGGTGAACTTGCAGTAAGTGACAGTGTTCAAATACTTACTGATATGCCTGTTATTACCAAAGAACAATAAATGCCATGTTGTAGTATTATCCGAAATGCCAAAAAGGATGATGGTAGTATAGCTGTTCCCCTGCTGTTTAACGCTGGTAAGCACTTGCTTACCGAGGTCTTTGGCCAAGGTGACCAACAAGTCGCCCTGGACTACCTGTTATCAGCCTGGAAGAAAGGTGGTGGACAGTACGGTTTTGAAAATCATTGGGTTGCCGAGTATAACGGCGAAGTGACCGGCCTGGTTAGTTGCTGGCATGATCGCTTGCCTGAAAACTTCGACAGAGAAACCCTGTCTTCTATCGTCGAGCACTATGGTATCGATGACGCGCTTGAGATCGTCATGCGCTCTCAGCAATACCTGGCCGTGTTAGAGGCGCCTTTATTTACCGAACTCGGTATTGGCCACCTGGCCGTATCGCCTGACGCTCGTCGTCAGGGTACGGGCTCTGCCCTTATCGAGTTTATGGAAGTAAAAGCCCGTGCGATGAAGAAAAATGCGCTAGTTTTAAACTGTGAAATTGCTAATAAAGGCGCGATTGCTTTTTATCAGCGATTAGGGTTTGGTGAACACCGGACCAACGACCAGTTTGTCCAAATGATCAAAGCGCTGCATATCGAAACGCAATAACCAGTGGGCTATTGCCAGCCGCGATGTACTCGCGTCAGCAATAGCCGCTGTTTCGCTTAATCAGGATACTGACCCTTCTCATTGGCCACAAAAAACGGCATCGAATACCAGTAAAAACGACCGCCAGCCGACTCTGATGGCGCAGTACAATTCACCCGTGAACGTCCAATTGGTAACTTTGCATCCAGGGTAAAATTAAACTCACTGGCTGTGTTTGCTACGTCAAGCGTACCGCCCTGATAGTAACAGGCCAGCTGCGATAATCTCACATCTTTAGCGCCAGTCTCGTCCAGAGTAATGGTAATGGTGTCATCAAGCTGAAGGCTGGTCATCTGCGGATCGTCGAGCGAAGCACTTACTACAGGCATCGCTAAACTGGCCATTTTGGTCTTAAGAGTGCTCAGCTTGGCATAGGGCCCGGCAGCAGGAAAGCGCGGGATCGCCGTCATATCGGTAAATTTACCGAAGGCGCCGGAGTGCTGTCCAAACCCGGTATAACCATGCTCGGCCAGACGCTTAGCCAGCGTGTGATTGTATTCGCCGAAAGGGTAGGCAAGGTACTTAAGCGATTCACCGGTGTGTTGCTGAATGATTGTTTCGGCACTGGTGATGTTCTGCCAAACACGCTTAAGCCAGGCCTGTTCACTCTCCCCGGGCTGTTTTTCCAGCAGGTGCAAATGGTCCATGGTGTGATTGGCGAAGGTCACTCCCTGTTTTTGCATTTGCTTTACCTGTTCCCAGCTAAGCTGATTGCCCTGCTTGCCAATCACTTCAGGGTTAATAAAAATGGTGTAAGGGAAGTCATGCTTGCGCAGTAACGGATGCCCATTGGTGAGTATATTCTCGTAGCCATCATCAAAGGTAATGGCCAGCGCGTTATCCGGTACGCTGCCCTTGCCTTTCGCGGCTTCAACCAGCTGCTTTAAGGGCACTACCGTATAGTTTTCTGCAATGTAGTCGAGGTGTTGGGCAAACTCTTCGGGGGTTACTGAGGTGCTGCGCGGGGTATCTTCCGCCACGTGGTGATACAGTAAGATCACGCCGCTGGAATGGGCTGGACCGGCCTCGGCCTGACTTGCCGTGCTGTGCAAAAATAACAGGCTCAGTAACAGCGGGATAAATCGGCGTGTCATGATAAACTGCATGCATTCTCCTTGATATTAATACAAAACTCGCAAAGGTTCCGGTGACAACCCTATCCTATCAGTTACGCGGCAGTGCTGCCCACATTCAGTTATTAAAGCTGGCCCTGCCGATGATCCTGGCGAATATCACCACTCCCTTACTTGGACTAGTTGATACGGCGGTAATGGGGCATATGGATTCATCGGCGCAACTCGCCGGCGCATCCATTGGCGCGTTAATTCTTACCCAAATTTACTGGGTGTGCGGTTTTATTCGAATGTCGGCCACCGGTATGAGTGCACAGGCCAGGGGCGAGGGCGACCTCACCGTGATGGCCAGGTCATTTTATCAAACCGCGGTTATTGCCATCACTATTGGCCTGCTTATCTGGCTAACCCAACAGGCTATTCTGCAAGCCGGCTTATGGCTGGCGGCCCCGGCTGCCGATGTGGCGGTTTACAGCCGTGAATACTTTAATATCCGGGTGTGGGGAGCACCGGCTGCTCTGCTAAATCTGGCTTTGATTGGCTGGCTGGTGGGACAGCAAAAAACCACCAGTGTGTTACTGGTGCAGATTGTCGGTAACCTGCTTAATGCCGGCCTCGATATCCTGCTGGTCTGGTGGTGGGACTGGGGCGTAAGCGGCGTGGCGCTGGCCAGTGTGGTCGCCGAATACACTATGATGATCATGGCGATGCTGATTGCCCTAAAACATATTCAATGGCAGCCGCCGGCGCTGGAATGGTTTAATAAAACGGCGCGTAAATTTTTAATGAAGCTAAACGGTGACATGCTGCTGCGTAATCTGGCGTTGCAGGCTTGTCTGGCTTTTTTAACCATTCAGGGCGCTCGGTATGGCCAGACTGCTACGGCCGTAAATGCCATCCTGATGCAGTTCTTTGTGTTGATTGCGCTGGGGCTCGATGGCATTGCCTATGCTGTGGAGGCCACCGTTGGTGAGGCAGCAGGCGCTAGAAGTAGCAAAGGGGTTATGCGCCAGACGCAGCGAGGATTACTGTGGTCAGGGCTGTTTGCCGTTGGCTATGCGGTGATATTCTGGTTTTTCGGGCCGCAAATTATTCGCTTACTCACGGATATCGAGTCTTTGCAGCAGGCAGCATATGCCTACCTCGGCATGATGACCGTGTTGCCATTAGTGGCTCACTGGTGCTTTTTATATGATGGGGTGTTTGTTGGTCTTACTCAGGCCAAAGCCATGCGAGATACCATGATCATCAGCGCATTACTGGTGTATTTTCCGGTGTGGTATGTGACTCAATCTGAGGGTAACCCGGCCCTATGGTGGGCGTTGCTGGCCTTTTTACTCGCCCGTGGAGTAACGCTGGGTGCGGTGTTTTACTGGCGCAGGGATAAACTCATTGTTAGCACCTGAGTTTACTTGTGCCGGTTTGGATTAATCGACTTTGTGAGGCGATGCCAGAGCAGGCCGAGATAACCAGACATTGCCCAGCCAAAGCCGCTGAGCAACACTACTAACCCCATATAATAAAGCGGTTCTAACCACCAGGCGCCCGCCACCATAACGCAAAGGCCTACGGCAAAAACGCTGAGGCCCTGAATAAAGCGTTGCCAGTGGCTAAAAGGCAGCATAGCGCCATGTTCCGGCTGTGAGCTTAGTAGTAAGAGTGCTCACCCGACTGATGCTCTGTGGCATCGCGAACGCCTTTGATTTCGCCGGCGAATTCTTCGAGCATTTGCTTTTCGATACCTTCTTTAAGCGTCACATCGACCATAGAGCAACCGTTACAACCACCGCCAAACTGCAGCACGGCGTAACCGTCATCAGTAATTTCCAGCAGTACAACCTGGCCGCCGTGGTTGGCCAGTTGCGGGTTAATTTCAGACTCAATCATATAGTTCAGACGTTCTACTATTGGCGCATCGTCTGCCACTTTACGAGCCTTGGCATTTGGCGCTTTCAGCGTTAGCTGTGAACCCATCTGATCGGTGACATAATCGATTTCGGCTTCTTCGAGATAAGGCGCGCTCTCTTCGTCAACCACGGCATCAAAGCCGTCGAAGGGTAAACGGGTGTCGGAAGGCTCCACCGCATCGGGTGGACAATAAGAAACACCGCATTCAGCACTTGAGGTTCCCGGATTCACCACGAAAACACGAATGTTTGTGCCTTCTTCCTGTTTAGCCAGTAACTTAACAAAGTGTCCCTGGGCCTCTTTTGATATTGAGATCATTGTAGAGTCCTGCATAATCAATAACTATCGCATATGATAACAAATTAACCTGAGTAAAACAGTCAGGTATTGAAAATATATTATGCCGAAGTCACAGGTTTCAAGACCATCAAATAAAACTAATTATGGTGTCCGTAAAATGCTATCAGCGCCAATAACGACAAATTCCACCCCTTTACGCTCATGTCTTGCCAAGCTATATACTGTTCTGATTGTTGCGTTATCGCTTTGCTTCAGCGCTATGGCTACTGCCGGGGGCAAGCCGGCCAGAGCCTACTTACCTGACAATGTTGAGCTTGATCCCGCTATACCCACTCCCGAATCGGTGCTTGGATATAATGTTGGCGACTGGCACGTACGCCATGATTTGCTGGTCACTTATATGCGCAGCCTCGCGGCGGCTTCTGATCGGATAACCCTGGAAGTTACCGGCTATACCCATGAGCAACGCCCGCTGCTGCTGTTAACTATCACGGCACCTCAAAATCGCAGTAAGCTGGAAGACTGGCGTACCGCGCATATGGCTCAGGTTCAACAAGGTAAGAAAACACCGGCGGATGCGCCACTGTTATTTTACATGGGCTACAGCGTGCACGGTAATGAGCCTTCCGGTGCTAATGCATCGCTGCTAGTGGCTTATTATCTTGCCGCGGCCCAGGACGAAAGGGTAACTCGTTTGCTGCAGGAAAACGTGGTGCTGCTGGACCCCTCCTACAACCCGGATGGGCTATCGCGGTTTGCGCACTGGGCGAATATGCACAAGGGCAAGGTACTCAATGCCGACCCGGCGCATCGGGAGCACCAGGAAGGCTGGCCCAACGGGCGCACCAACCATTACTGGTTTGATCTTAACCGGGACTGGTTAATGATGGTGCACCCTGAGTCTCAGGCGCGTATCAGCAAGTTTCAGCACTGGCGCCCCCACGTGTTAACAGACTTCCACGAAATGGGTACCAATAGTTCTTACTTTTTCCAGCCGGGTGTGCCGAGTCGCAAAAACCCATTTACGCCGGAAGGTAACGTACGCCTGACCAACGCGCTGGCAGAATATTATGTCAGCGCCTTCGACAGTCAGAAACAACTGTATTTCAGTCAGGAAGGCTTTGATGACTTTTACTACGGTAAAGGCTCGTCCTATCCGGATGCCCAGGGCAGTATTGGTGTGTTGTTCGAGCAGGCCAGTAGTCGTGGCCACCTGCAGGATTCTATTAATGGCCCGCTGGCGTTCCCACAAACTATCCAGAACCAGTTCACCATGTCAGTGGCGGTATTTGATGGCGCCATGGCAAACAAAGCGGCGCTGCTCGACTATCAGCATAACTTTTATAAAGAAACCGCAGAGCTTGCCAGTCAGGATGACAATGCAGCCTATTTAATTCATGAGCCGCAGGACAGCTGGCGCCTGGAAAAAGCGCGCTGGGTGCTCACCCAGCACAATATCCGTTATCAGCAACCGCGCGAAGATATTGAAGTTAACGACACCGTGTATAAAGCAAACAGCACGCTGGTAGTGCCGCTGGCGCAACCACAGTACCGCTTAATCAAGTCGTTATTCTCCACTCAGCAGGATTTTGCGGATAACACCTTTTACGACGTATCTAACTTTAACCTGCCACTGGCATTTGATTTAACCTTTGCTCCCATGAGCAGCCGTGAGTTGCGCCGTGCCAAATTCACCGACAACAGCCCGTCACCCGCTCCGATAGTGCCGGTTGACAGCGACGCTTATGCCTATGCGTTTGAGTGGCATCACTACAAAGCACCGGCATTGTTACAGGAACTGCTAGATAAAGGCGTGGCAGCGCGTATTGCCACCCAGCCTTTTACCGCAGCCACTACACAGGGCAACCTATCGCTGGCGGCGGGTACCATCGTGATCCCGCGGGGCGTGCCTCAGCCACAGGCGCTTATTGAGCTGGTTAATGCGGCGGCGGTTGATGTCGGTGTGCAGGTGTTATCCCTCAGCAGCGGCTTTACCCGTACCGGTATCGACATTGGCAGCCGCAGTATGGTGCCGGTAAAAGCGCCCAAAGCTTTGCTGGTAGGTGGCGAGGGCGTCAGTCCGTATCAGGCCGGTGAAGTGTGGCATTACCTGGATACACAGGTAGGCATGCCGGTCACTCTGGTGGAACAACGTCATCTCGATAACGTTTCTCTGCATGATTACACTCACGTTGTATTTGTTGGTGGCCGCTATGACTTACCTGAAGGCGTTGATGAAACGTTGACCGACTGGGTTCGTGCCGGCGGGACCCTGGTAGGCCAGACCTCGGCATTGCGATTATTTGCCCGGCACAACTGGCTGGATATCAAACTGAGCTCAAGGCAGGACGTCGCCGACCTGTTCAGCGACAAGAACCTGACCTTTGCCGATCGTTCCGCGCATAATGCGCAGCAACTGGTAGCCGGGGCGGTTTATCAGGCCAGCATCGATACCTCCCACCCGCTGTTTTACGGCTATGACGCGCCGCAGTTAAACCTGTTTAAAACCAGTAATATGATGGTGTTCAGCAATGCCTCGCCAACAGTGGTTCCGGCCCGCTACACTGACTCACCGCTGGTCGCTGGTTTCAGTGCCGACCCGGTGGCAAACGAAATAGCCGGTTCGGTAGCGGTAGTAGCCGAAGCCATGGGACGTGGCCGGGTGATTGGCTTTACCGACGATCCGCAATTTCGCGGGTTCTGGTATGGCACCAATAAGCTGATGAGCAATGCACTGTTTATGGCTGAGGCGATTAATTAAGCCTCGCGGTGACCAAGGATTTGACGACCAGGCAGCAGTAGCGCCTGGTCGGCCTTATTGGGTGTAACAGCCAACGCCCAGACTGTGATTTCTGTGTGCGGTGCTACCTGATGGATGAGCCTGCTCAGAGTGGCGATAGTGGCACCAGTCGTTACCACGTCGTCAATCAGGGCTACCCGGGCGGGAAAGTCGCCGCTTCCCAGCTCATATGCCTGTTTAAGGTTGCGCAGTCGCTCGCGCCTGCCAAGGGATTGCTGACTGCGTTGCCAGCCTCTTCTGTGAGCCCATTTTGGCATCACCGGGATATCCAGGTGCTTTCCAAGATAGTCGGCTAACAGCAGGGTCTGATGATACTGTCGCTTAGCGAAACGCCAGGGACTAATCGGTACGGGTAGCAGGCAGTCGGGTAACGGGCCGGATAAAGCCGCAGAATATCGCAAGAACCATTGCGCTAATGGCTCCGCCAGCAGCGGATGGCCGTACTTAAAGTGGCGAATCAAATGATCTAACGGCCACTGAAAGTAACCTAGCGCACACATTTGCTGGTAGCGGCCGGGCGTCAGCCCCTGCTTAATGTTAGGCCAGTTTAGCAGATTGCCGGCCACCTTCTGGTCATTAAAGAACAAGCAGTCTTGTTCACAAACCTCGCACACAGCGGCATTGCAGTGTTGTTGACACAAATAACATAACCCTGCGGGACGGAATTTCGTCGCGCCTTTGAGACGTTCCACGCATTTCACTATTGGGGTTTTTACAATGCTCATGTAAACTTTTGCTACGTTCTGTCAGGAAGTGATTACGTGGGTGACAATAACACTAATACAGTATTAAAAAGCCTGTCTCAGGGATCGGGAAGGACGTTGGTTTTGCTCCATGGCTGGGGCATGAACAGCGCCGTTTTTAGTGAGTTTTTACCGTTTCTGACCGCCGATCTTGAAGTGATTCGCATTTGTTTGCCAGGCTTTGGCATGAATAGCGACAAACTGCCGGAAGACTACTCACTCGATACCATTACGGCATTGGTTAATGAATCCGTTCCCGAGGGCTCTGTGGTAGCAGGTTGGTCGCTAGGTGGTTTAGTAGCGCAACAGCTGGCGCTGTCTTACCCGGATAAGATTGCCGGTTTAATTACCCTGGCTTCCAGTCCCTGTTTTATCTCTAACGGTTGCTGGAAAGGCATTGAGCCAGAAGTGCTGAGTGGTTTTCAGCGCCAGCTGGCGCGAGATTACGAGAAAACCCTGGATCGTTTTTTAGCTATTCAGGCTATGGGTAGTGCATCCGCCAGGCAGGATGTAAAAACTATACGCCAGCAACTGGGCGCTTTGCCCTCACCTGCCGAAGTCGCACTGGCTGCCGGCCTTTCCTTGCTGGAAACAGTGGATCTGCGAAGTATGATTGGGCGGATAAATCAACCTACGCTGCGTTTGTATGGTCGCCTGGATAGCCTGGTTCCTACCAGTAGCATCGACCGTATTCACGAACTGCATCCCGGTGCGGATACCGTGGTAATGCCCCATGCTGCCCATGCGCCGTTTATTTCTCATCCGCAACAGACCGCCGATATCCTGTTGAATTTCATCAATAACCTGACCCGCATTGACCGTTATTACAGCTAGCCTGTGATGCCGTACCGCAAAGTACTGCACCTGAGTGGGGCTGCTTTGCGGTAATTGAATTGCTGACTTGATCAATGCCTCATACGCAAAATCGCCCGCCATGACTGGCTTGTGTAACGATTTAACACCACGCCTGTGCCTAACTCAGACTTTATTTTTTAACCGTTTTGGTTAATAATTGAACATGAGAGTGTAGAGGTAGTGTATGGTGATAAGCAACAACGTAAATTCTGCGATAGTTGCTGGTCAGTTCGGTTTGCAACAGTCGTTTGAGGGTATGACCCAGTCAGCGATGAACATTGCACAGCGGACGGCCCAGCAGGACGTGGCGCAAAATGGTACCGGCAATTTTCTGGCCGATGCTTCGTTGCGCAGTTTGTCCACCACATCTGATTTGCTGCCATCCGGCGGCGACAGCATGACATCTGATTTACTGTCGATGCAGATGTATACCAATAATGCCCTGGCGTCGGCCAAGGTTATAGATGTTGCTAACGATACGGTTGGCCGCATCATCGACACGATTGCCTGATCGCAGGTAACCCGTTATGAATATTGTCACGCCCATCCCAACGTCCTTTGCCATTCCAACTGCTAATCTCAGCGTGGAAGCGGCCCGGCGTGATAATCTTGCCCGTGAGTCCATTCCCCAGCCATCAGATGCCAAACAAGGCAGTGCTGAACAGGGCCTGGGCTCCGAATCAGACAAATTAAAATCTTCGGTTAAAGGCAATCAGCCGCTCACCTATGAACGACCACAGTCGAATCAGGGTAGCGCGGCGCAGGTAACCGGCGACAGTCAACAACAGTTCAACGATGCCAGCGAAGAAAGTGCCGGCAAAGAAGACGCCCGGGAGCGCCAGCAGGAGCAGGCCGAACAGCGTCAGGTTGAATCAATGAAAGAGCGCGATCAGGAAGTGCGCACCCACGAACAGGCTCACGCCACCATTGGTGGTCAGTACGCCGGTTCGCCTCAGTATGATTTTCAACGCGGTCCGGACGGCCAGCGTTACGCTATTGACGGAGAGGTGTCTATTGATGTTTCTACCGAAAATACACCGCAGCAAACTATTCGCAAAATGCAGCAGGTTCGTGCCGCTGCGCTGGCGCCCGCTGAGCCATCACCGCAGGATTTACAGGTTGCCGCAGAAGCTTCGCGCATAGCATTTGAAGCACGCAGTAAACTGGCCGAAGAGCGCAAAGAAGCGTCGGCAGTGAGCCCGGAAGAAGGCGATTCTCCCTCGCGAGTAGCATCTGAAGTCCCTACGCTGGAAGAAATTGTTGCGAATAATCAGCCGCAAATTCCAACCCGTAAACTCGACGAGCTGGCCGCCGACGAAGACAGGTACAGTCAGCAAAGCAGTGGCCGTCGCTCGCTGCAAATAGACAGTGAGCAAATGCAGCAACGAAATACCGTGATTGCCTCATTTTATAAAAATGTCGCAGTGCCTTTTGAAGGTGGTTTCAGCGCCTCGGCGTAAACGAGCAGATATACAAAAAAGCCCCGTCTCTTGCGAGCGGGGCTTTTTTAGTTAGCTGAGCTGTTTAATCAGTTTTTCTTTGCTTTGGCAAAAGCATCGGCGAACGCATTACCCATTGCTGCATTAGCAGGTGCACTCTGGCGTCCTTGCTGGCCTTTCTGATTGCGGTTACTGCCGCCTTTGTTTTGCGGTTTGCCACTCCCCTTCGGCCCTTTACTTTGCGGAGCCGGGGTGTCATCCAGACGCATGGTAAACGAGATGCGTTTGCGATCTACATCGACTTCCAGCACTTTTACCTTAACGATATCACCGGCTTTCACTACCTCACGTGGATCGGAGATAAACTTATTGGTCAGTGCTGAAATGTGCACCAGACCGTCCTGATGAACCCCTACATCCACAAAGGCACCAAAGTTGGCTACGTTACTGACAACGCCCTCGAGGATCATGCCTGGCTTAAGATCTGCCATGGTTTCCACGCCCTCTTTAAAGGCGGCGGTTTTAAACTCCGGACGCGGATCCCGGCCAGGTTTATCCAGCTCTTTAAGAATGTCCTTAACAGTTGGAATACCAAAGTTGTCACTGACAAAATCTTCCGGATTAAGCTTACGCAGTAAGTCGGTATTACCAATAAGGTCATTTACCGCCACATCGGTGCGACTCACAATGCTATCTATTACCGGGTAGGCTTCCGGATGCACCGCTGAGCTGTCCAGCGGGTTAGAACCATCCACGATGCGCAGGAATCCTGCGGCCTGTTCGAAGGCTTTGGGCCCCAAACGTTCTACAGATTTTAAATCCTGACGACGGGCAAAGGCACCATGGGTATCACGGTAGCTAACAATGTTGTGCGCAAGGGTTTTGTTTAATCCGGATACATAGCTGAGCAAGGCCGGCGAAGCGGTATTTAAATCAACGCCAACGGCGTTAACACAGTCTTCAATCACCTGGTCCAGCGACTTGCCAAGTAAACTCTGACTGACATCATGCTGATACTGACCTACACCAATGGCTTTTGGCTCAATTTTTACCAGTTCTGCCAGCGGATCCTGCAAGCGACGGGCAATAGACACTGCGCCGCGTAATGATACATCCAGACCCGGCAGCTCTTTTGAGGCTAGCTCGGAAGCAGAATAAACCGACGCGCCGGCTTCGCTGACCATAATTTTCTGGGCCTGCAGCTCGCTGTTGGCTTTGAGCATTTCACCTACCAGCTTGTCGGTTTCCCGCGAGCCGGTGCCGTTACCGATGCTGATCAGCTCTACCTTGTGCTGTTTGCACAGATTCGCCAGGGTGCGCTGGGATTTATCCCACTGATTTTGCGGTGCGTGAGGGAAGATGGTTGTGGTGCCAACCACCTTACCGGTATTATCTACAATGGCGACCTTAACCCCGGTACGCAGACCCGGATCCAGACCCATGGTGACTTTCGCACCGGCTGGGGCAGCCATCAGCAGGTCGTTAAGGTTTTTGGCAAACACGTTAATGGCTTCTTCTTCGGCTTTTTCGCGAAGCTGGCCAAACAGTTCGGTTTCCATGTGCAGGCCAATTTTGATTTTCCAGGTCCAGGTAACTACCTGAGCGAGCCATGCATCGGCAGGTCGACCCTGATTACGCAGTTCAAAATGCTCAGCAATAATTTGCTCGCAATGGGAGGCCTGAGCCGGCGAGTCTTCCTGACCAGGATCGGCGACCATCTGAATGTGCAGCATGTTTTCGTTACGGCCACGAAACATTGCCAGGGCACGGTGCGAAGGCACAGAGGCAAGTTTTTCTGAGTGGTCGAAGTAATCACTGTATTTCACCGCTGCTTTTTCCTGGCCTTCCACAACACGACTGCGAATGTGGGCATTTTCGTTGAGATAACGACGAATCTTCGCCAGTAAGCCGGCGTCTTCGGCAAACCGCTCCATCAGGATATAACGCGCGCCTTCCAGCGCTGCCTTGGTATCTGCCACGCCGTTTTCAGCACTGATATATTCTGCAGCCACGGTTTCCGGAGTCAGAGTTGGATCAGCAAACAGCGCATCGGCCAGCGGCTCGAGGCCTGCTTCAATCGCAATTTGCCCCTTGGTGCGACGACGCGGTTTATACGGCAGATATAAGTCTTCCAGCGTGGTCTTGTTGTCGGCAGCAAGAATTTGTTGCTGCAGTTCAGGCGTGAGTTTTTCCTGCTCACCGATAGATTTTAAAATCACCTGGCGGCGGTCTTCTAATTCACGTAAATAACCTAACCGCTGTTCCAGGTTACGTAACTGGGTATCATCCAGTCCCTGGGTGACTTCTTTACGGTAACGGGCGATAAAAGGTACGGTTGAACCTTCGTCGAGCAGTTTTACAGCCGCTTCGACCTGAGCAGGTTTAACGGCGAGTTCGTTGGCAATGGTATTAATTATCATCATGTATGAGATTCAGGCGGTAGTGAATTTAATGATTGGAAGTGTCCCTTCCTACCTACTATTGATTTGCAATCGGTAAGCGTTACCCACGCTTTTAATGGGTCCAGAGTATAGCACCTCTACCCGCCGTGTCATATGGGTTTGCTAACCTCATTTTGGGCTGCAAACCGGTGACAGAGATAATCCCTGGCTGGCATAGTTAATTGCCGATACAATTTACTTTTAGCATCAATTTTAAAGGGTCTGGCAAATTGCGTACAAACCTGGTGACCCGGGAAGGGTATGACAAACTGCGTAACGAACTGAATTATCTGTGGCGTGAGTACCGGCCGGAAATTACGGCCAAGGTTACCTGGGCTGCCAGCCTGGGCGATCGGTCAGAAAACGCCGATTATAAGGAAAACAAGCGTTTGTTGCGTAAAATCGATTCCCGGATCCGGTTTTTAAGAAAGCGCCTGGAAATTCTCAAAGTGGTGGATTTTGCGCCGGAGCAGGCCGGCCGGGTGTTCTTTGGTGCCTGGGTAGAAATTGAAAATGACGATGGTGACACCAAGACCTTTCGCATTGTCGGGCCGGATGAGATTTACGATCGTAAAGACTATATCTCCATCGATTCACCGATGGCACGAGCGCTGCTAAAAAAAGAAGAAGATGATCAGGTAGATGTAAAAACACCCGAAGGCATCAGAGTCTGGTATATCAACCGGATTAGCTACGAAGGCTAGTTTTATACTTATCTATGCTTGTATAGCCTTTCCCCTTGAGGTGGGTGTTTTTACAGGTTTGTGCTCTGCAACTACTATCATAGCTGATATCTTTTGCCTCGGATGAAAAATTAACCTATTTGATAATGGGTGATTTGGCATTCCCCTACTACGCTTAATAGACAATGCCGGCAACCGCCGGATACTTCTCGTTGTTTGGGAGTGACCGCCTGTGTCTTCTTTATTCAAAATAAAAGTCCCGCTATTTTTGTTCAACCTGGTTGTTTTCATGGCGTTACTGGCCTGGATTGTACCCATGACAGGAGGAACTACGGATTTTACCGGGTTATTGTTAATGGGCTTGATTGCTGCGGCCATGAATTTGGCCTTATTTTTTGTTTACCGCTATCTCCGTTTTTCGCCTCTGCAGAAAATTAACGAACAGTTCTCTGGTGTCGGAATCGAGGGATTGCATCCGCTGAGCAAAGTGGGCGATGCCCGCACTGACCTGTTGGTTGAGCGTTATAACGATGTGCTAAACCAATTACGCGAGAGTCGTGAAACTTCTGAGTATAACCGTCAGCAAAACAAGCAGCTTCTGGAGATCAATACCTCCAGCGAAGCCAAGTCCAGGGCGCTGCTGAACTCATCACTCGATGCCATTGTTACCGCTAATAGTGACGGTGAGATTATTGATTTTAACACTCACGCCGAGGCAATTTTTGGCTGGCAGAAAGCAGAGATTCTCGGCAAACAGCTTAGCGACACCATTATTCCTGAACGTTACCGGCATATGCACAATTCGGCCATGGGGCGGTTTGATAAAAATAAAGAAAGCAAATTGCTTAACCGGCGCATTGAGCTGGTAGCCCTGCATAAGCAGGGCCATGAATTTAATATAGAAATAGCGATTTGTACGGTAGAAAATGGTAATGATGTGTTTTTTGCGGCGTTTATCCGAGACATCACCGAACAAAAGCGCTTGCAAATGGACTCGCTGCTGGCCAGTTGCGTGTTTAACATTAATATTCCTATGTTTGTGGCCGATCATGAAGCCAAAATCGTTAAGGCTAATGCTGCTTTTTTATCTACGCTGGGCTTTGATGAGGGCTTACCGGAAAACTTCAAGGCAACGCGGCTGTTCTACGATGAAGACAAGTCTGTGAGGGAACAGATGTGGAATGCGCTGGATGCAAAGGGTGACTGGGCAAAAGAAGTTACCATTGTTAAAGCCGATGATAGTCACTTTCCTGCCCACGCCCATGCGTCGGTTATTAAAGGCGAACAGGCAAAAGAAAACCTTTACGTTTGTGAGCTCAATGACATCAGCGAGCGCAGGGAATACGTGAACAAGTTAAAAGAGGCCAGAGTGCTGGCTGAGCAGGCCAGTGAGGCCAAAGGGCGTTTTCTGGCCACTATGAGTCACGAAATTCGTACCCCGATGAATGCGGTTCTGGGGATCCTTGAGTTACTGGAAGAAGATAATGTTCACCCGGAGCAACTTAAGCTGATTCATCTGGCTATGTCATCGGGCACGCAGTTAATGGAAATTATTAACAGCATTCTGGACTTGTCCAGAATGAATGCCGGAACCTTTACGATTTCACCAAAGCCGTTTTGTACTGCATCCTTAATCGACAGTACCCGCGGAATCATGCAAACCGCAGCGAGTGAGAAAAATCTTGCGTTGCAGTTCCAGGTTTCACCAGCGTTGCCGGCGCACATCTGCGGAGACTTTACGCGCATCCGTCAGATCCTTATCAACCTGATAGACAATGCGATTAAATTTACCGATAAAGGCAGTATTGCTATTTCGCTGTCGGCGGTTTCTCACAATAACGAAACCTTTGAATTGCTTTGCGATGTTACCGATAGCGGTATTGGTATAGACGAGTCCTTTAAGGATCAACTATTTGACGAGTTCAGCATGGCTGACAATTCGTCCTCCAGGCAGCGGTCGGGGGCTGGATTAGGTCTGAGTATTTGCAAAAATCTGGTTAAGAAAATGTCAGGGCACATTACGGCCCGCAACAATCGCTCCGGCGGAGGCGCGCAATTCTCCTTTAGTATTCGGCTGAACTACTGCTCTGATGACGAAATTGCCGCATTACGCACTGTCAGTAAACACGACAATTTACACTTACCTAAAGGCTGTCGCGTTCTGGTGGCAGAAGACAACGAGTCGAACCGGTTGATCGCAGAAAATCAGCTTATCAGAGAAGATATCCAACTGGTGTTTGCCGAAAATGGCAAGCAGGCCTGTGACCTTTGTCAGGAGCAACAGTTTGATGTCATTCTGATGGATATTTCGATGCCCGAAATGGATGGTATTGCGGCGACTCAGCAAATTATCGGCGCTGGCGGCTTAAATGCCGAAACCCCCATTGTTGCGCTCACTGCGCATTCCATGGAAAACGAGATTAATCGTTTTCTGGCATCAGGAATGCGCGATCACCTGAGCAAACCCTGTACTAAAAAATGCCTGTTCGAAAAAATAAACAAGTGGTGCCTTGGCGTACCCATTAACCAGGAAGAGACCGCTGAAATGTCACCACAAAGTAGTTTAAATGTGGAACGTCCGGTTGTTACACCGGTAGTTGAGAGTAAAGAGTTTGATTGTTACAAGCTGTTTGACCATGAAGTACTCAACCGACTGATTTACGATACCAGTCGTGAAGTTGTGCCAAGATTACTGGAAGTGTATCTCAGCGAAACCCGCAAAATTGCCGACACGATTTTGGCGGCTAATGAGCAGGGTGATCTGGAAAAAATTGAATTTGCTGCGCACAGTATTAAGAGCTCTTCAGCCTCGCATGCCAATATGCGCCTGCACGAAGTCTCCAAAGCGATTGAGAGTTTATGTGCTACCGGTAAGGCTGATGAAGTTGCCTTTCTGGTCGGCTTGTTTGAGGGAATTACCGAAGATTCCTTGCGGGTAACGCAGCAGGTGCTTGATGAAATGAATGAGTCTGCGGTGGATTGTGCGGAACAGGCTACCCCGGTGCGCTAAGCGCACCGGTGATACCATGATTAGCGCAGTAAATACATAGCCTGCTCGTGGGTTTCGGCAAAGCTAAAGGCGTTTAATAAGCCGGCCGCCTGGAAGCGCTGTTGAATACCGGCATTAACGCCCAATAACAGCATTTGTTGGTGCTTATCACCACACAGTTTATTGAGTTTGGCCAGTAGTGCCAGGCCGCGGTTGTCGATAGCGCTGACTCTGGAGAAGTTTACCAATAAAGGTCTTCCCTTAGCGGTGTTAGTGATTGTCTCAATGTCCAGCAGATTACCGCTATCCGCCTCCACACTTCCGGTTAAGGTAATATGGAAAATACCGCCACGACTCTGGTATTGCACAGAGCTGGTTTCCTGTTCATCACCCAGCAAAAACAGGATTTTCTCGAAAGAGGAAAACACCTTGAAACGGAACATGTCATAAACCCGGAAAGACTTAAGCTGCCTGATAAGTTGTGGGTGGTTAAGTCCGGCAATATAGACTTGCTGATGGTTATTAGTGGTGTGGCGAAACATCTGCAGGAACAGGTGCTCTGTGCAGGGTTCAAAGTATTCGACGTCTGCGAAATCCAGTAACAGAGGACGCTGTTGGTCGAGCATCTGGGCTATAAAAATAGCGTTGCGCTGTACCCAGGAGCGATCAATGTGTTGCGGTAAGCAAATAAGGTTGTAATGGTCTGCACTCAGTGCGCAGATATCCGGATAGGCAATAGGGTGATCGCTATCCTGCGTAGCGGCAATGGTATTATCCTTGCCCGGTGCCTGGCGCAAAACAATACGGCTGTTTAGCAGCATGGGCACGGCCATTACACCGAGTTTCGCAATGCCGGTAAGATAACGCCCGATGAGCCGTTTAGGATCCTGCGTTATACGGTAAAACCATTCCAGACCGCTGCGCTGCATCCAGACCGGCGCCCGACTCACCGAGCCAACGATAAATTCAAATGTACCGCCTACTCCCAGAGACACCGGCACCTGAAGCTTATGTTTATTGCGCTGAAACCAGATTTCCTGTTTTGGATTGCCAAAGCCAATAAACAGAATGTCGGGCTTTGCCTGGTTAATCGCATCAACAACCAGCTGGTCCTGGGCTTCATCGTCGATATTAATGCCTTCTGTGGTCACAAAGGGAGAGCTGACGCCAGCTATGTTAAGGCCGGGATTTTGGGTCTGAAGCTTCTGTGCAGCCTGGATCGCAATTTCCTCGCGCCCGCCCAGTAAATACACAGAGGCGTTTTCTTTGGCCGCGCGCTTACACAGTGCCGGCACCAGGTCAGCTCCGGTGACCCGCTGTTTAAGAGATTTACCCAGCAGCCGGCTAAGCCACACTAGCGGCATGCCATCGGCAGTAACGATGTCGGCGTTGCGTAAAATATCGAGCAGTTCCGGGTGCCGGGGTAACTGCCCTGGTAGCCAGGCATGGGCATTAACCAGGAAATCGACATTCACGGTGGCAACAAAACCCGCTCGTTGAGTCAGGGGATATTGTTGCAACAGGGCAAAAATGGCATCTGTGGTTTCCTCAAGATCCAGATTATCGATGGGGATACCAAGGATGGGCGTGTAGTTGTCCTTAATTACGGTAGGAGTAAGTAGGGCTTTGCTGGTCATAAGTCACCTGCCTGTGCATGTGCTGAAAAATAATTAAGCCGATACTGCCAACGCAGCGGATTCACTGGGGTGGACAACAAAAATTTTGGTCATACGGGTAATCTCAAACACCATCTGGGCCTGTGCCGATAGCGCACAAATTGCGAAGTCGGTATTTTGTTCCTTAGCCTGACGGAATAAGAACACCAGCAGGCCAAGCCCGGTGGAGTCTACAAACTCAACCCCCTGCATATTGATCAAAACGGCGCTGTGACGCGACCAGATGGCGTCTTTCACCTGATTCGATAATTGTTCCACGGCGCTGCCGTCGAGCTTGCCGGTTAAGCGTAATACCACGGTATCTTCAATGACGACTTCTGAAATATTCATAGTCTTGCCTCATGTTTGCGGTTAGAAATACTGAATCTTGCGGTGCAAAGCTGAAATACCCAACGCACCAGAATGAGCAGATTGCGCGGGCGATTGCGATGATTCAGATAATAAAGGTCTTCAACATAATTGGTTTCTGCGGCTAACGCGGTGCGGTGGCTGTCGTGCAGATTAATTACCCCCGGGCGGCGGTTTTGTAACTCGTAGGCCCACTCAGGAAAAGTACTGTTCGAAGACGACGGCAGGCCGATTCCGACCAGATGCAGATTGCCTTTAATGACTTCAGTCAGCCATGGCAGTTTGTTAAACCGGTCGTTAAGACTGGTTAAGGTTTTAAGTTTAAGGTTTTGGTGTTTTTGCTGGCCGGTGATGCTTACGCCATCAGGCACGTAGCCATCGTGGCTGTGATAAACCGGCCGGCGGCGAGCCCATTGCAGCAGGGCGAAAGCCAACAGAGCCGGCATAAAAGCCACTAGCAGGCATACTGCTGTCAGGCGTTCCAGTGGTGATACCCTTGCCTCTGCGGCATTGGTCCAGCCGAGGATGGAGGGATCGTTAATCCAGGTAAAGGTATCGCCTTGCAGTGAATACACCGATGCGCCATCGATGATCACGTTACTCAGGTTGGACTCAGCACCCACATGGGTATTATCCAGCAGAACCGTGTTTTCCAGTTCACAGCCGCTTTCAATGATTACACCGGCGCCGATGACGACATTTTTTCTGATTTTAACGTTTTTGCCGATGTAACTGTTTTGACCAACCTTGACCGGCCCCTGAATATTCACCCCCGGCTTAACCTGAACACCGGTTTCCATAAAGATCCCCGGGTCTACCTCAAACCCTGCATGCAGAGGATCAAAAATCTCGCGTTTGAGCAGGGCCTCATTCACTGTCCAGAGTGATTTCACACTGTCTATGGTAAGAAACAGGTGATTGGCCAATGGCAATCTTGCTGCACTGTTACTGGTTGCGACAGTCGACTCACCCGAAGTATCTTTGCTCAGGTACACCAGTGGTTGTTCAGCGGTCTCGTTATTCAGTGACGCATGCTCTGCCGGGTCTTGGTGAGTCAGCCGGCTCAGCAAAAATGACAGATTCTGAGTTGGAATAGCATTTAAGCTGGCTACCAGTTGCGGGCCATTCATCCCGATGTGCCGCACGGCGTCCTCTGAGGTCATGGCATCGGTGAGAGCATGAACCTGTATTGATAGCCCCCAGCGTGAGCCGTCGCCTACCAGGTTGCGTAGTGCCTGTGGAAAGTCGCGTACACCAATGCTTACCGAGGTAAAGCCCATCAGGTTTATATGCTCCAGCCAAAGCTGGATAATCGGTTTACCAGCAACCGGAAGCATTGCCAGTGAACGCCTTACCAACAAGGGCTGCAACTGCGCAGCGAGGGGCGGTTCAATGAGTACCGCGTGGGAAACAGGCACAAAATTAGCTGACATCAGTAGGCTCCTTTACCCAGCAGTACGGCCGGGATGGTTTTTAGTAAAATGCTGATATCTGTCCATAAGCTCTGGCTTTGAATATAAGCCACATCCAGTTTTACCTGCCCGGCAAAGTCGATCTCAGAGCGCCCGCTCACCTGCCAGATACAGGTGATACCGGGGGCTACATACAGGCGTTTACGATCAGACAGGCTGTATTGAGCAACTTCATTGAGCGTGGGCGGCCGTGGGCCGACCAGCGACATGTCACCGAGCAAAACATTAAATAGTTGAGGCAGTTCATCGATGGAGTACTTTCTGATAAAGCGCCCTACCCGGGTGATTCTGGGGTCCTGTTTCATTTTAAAAATCACCCCGGCAGCCGACTCATTACTGGCCAGCAAAGCTTGCTTGTCGTGCTCTGCCGTGACCACCATCGAGCGGAATTTGTACATGGTGAAAGCCTTGCCAAAGCGGCCAGCCCGTTGCTGTTTAAAGATAACCGGGCCGGGTGCATCCAACTGAATCGCCAGCGCGGTTATTATATATACCGGCAGTAGCAGCAAAATAGCTATCAGGCTCAAACTGATATCCAGGCAGCGTTTAACCAGCCGGGATGACTGAATAACAATACGCCAGATGGCACGCTTGTAATGAATACGCAGGTGTTTAACAGTGCGACGCAAAAAGCTGTGGTGAGCTTTGTATTGCTCAATGAACTTTTTTTCAGCAAGCCGCTGATGATGCTCATGGCTTTCTTTAGTGTGGCATTGCTGTGACATGGTTATTCTCGATAAAAAGGGATTAACCACATAAGAGCAAATATTAAACCAATGTCATAAAAGCCTTATAAATCATATTTGTAGTGCTATTGTTTTGCGGTAAGTACTGCGGTACGGCGATGCACTTTGCTGTTGTTTTGCATTTTGCAAAATGCGAATTGCAATTATTGCTCTGGTGAGATCCTGGCTGACAGAACGGCATCGAGGCCTTTGGGCTTACGCCTTATTATCAATGCTTCGATGCAACCGGCAATCAATCCGGCTGTCCAGCATAACGCAAAGAGCGTAGGGATTAGATTACCGCCGAGTAGGGGCTGCTGATGGTAGTGCTGCCAGAGTAAGCCAATAAAGCTCGCCGCCAGCGCCGGTGCCACGGCATAACAAGCGTTTCTGCCTATTCGATAAGTGCGCATAGGGGGCGGCCTGTTCCCACGGGATGAAAAGCAATAGAGATAGATGAGTAAGTGCATGCCACCGGTGAAAACCAGGGCGAGAAAAAAGTAATCTAGCAGCAAATATTCATAGAGTGCCTTACCCAGCAACCCTTCTACAGCCACCATTAATAATAGCAGCAGGCCGCCTCTCACCATCACTTCAATCCCTGTAAGAACGGCAAAGGGTAAGTTAGACAACTCACTGCCTGCCCGGTGGGCTTTGGCTCTGATAGCAAAAATGCGAGGCGGGCCGATTAACAGCACATAGCCGGTAAGCCAGAGTATGCGTGCAAAACTCTCAGTCATAACTTGTCTCCGCGATGGTGAACGATAAACGCTGATCAGCAACACCGGTTATGCCGGTGCGAGTCATGCTGGTGTGGTATTCAATAACTGCGCCAGTGCGGAGGTGGTCAGGGCATTTGCATTTTGCTAAGGCATTCTCATTTTGCTTTTTTTCAGCCGTAAAGCTCATCTTGAAATCGAATTTAATTATTTAAGTGTTTGATAAGTATGAATTTAATTCTATGGCATGTTGGTTGCTATCTCGCTTGTTACAGCAAGTTATTATGCATTTGAGGTATCAATGTGAATATGCCAAAACGCAATATTCTGGTCACACCGACCTTTAAAGACGACTTACAGCGTTGTGAGAGGCTGGTGGCCACAGCACAGGCTTTTTTATCCGGATATGAAAAACACTATCTGATCATCGACGAAAAAGAATGGTCGTTGTTTGAACACCTGGCCAGCGAGAAAGTCGTGTTGGTAACCAAGGAGTCTCTTCTTCCTTACCGCAACTTTAACCTGCCGCTGCTACGCAAGTGGTGGTGGGGGGAAAAAGTGCTGCCGGTGCGCGGTTGGATTTTTCAACAATTGTGCAAATTTGCGATTGCTGAAAAAGTACAGTGCGATGCCATTGTGTTTGCCGACTCCGACGTTGAGTTTATTCGGCCGTTTAGTCTTAATCAGTTATGGCGGGGGGATAACCTGCGGACATCGGTTAAGCCGCGTGGCCCGGTGTTACGAAATGATCGGCGCTATCTCAACTGGTATTCTCTGGCCGCCAGACTGTTTGGTATCGATAGTCAGCAAACAATCAAACACGGCTATATTGCACAGTTGAATGCATTTCGGCGGGATACCTGCCTGGCGTTGCTGGAGCATCTCACCTGCACTTTCTGGCGCCCCTGGCACCGGGTGTTGGCCCGCGAGCTCGATCTCTCCGAATTTATTTTGTACGGCGCTTTTGTCGAGCATGTACAGCAAGGCAGAGGCCACTGGCAGGATTTTCAGCAGCTCACTCATAGCTCGTGGTTTTATGACATCCAGTCTCCTGGTGATGTTCAGGACTATCTCAATCATCTGGGCAACGAGCATGTGGCTGTGCACGTGCAGTCTAACCTGGGTTTCAGTCCGGAGCAGTATCAGCGCTGGATAGCTAAAATTGCTCAACGGTCATCGGAGGTCGCATGAAAAGCTCGCTACTGATGATTTCCATTGAATTACCTTACCCACCCACCAGTGGCGGCAGAATGAAAAGCTGGAACATGCTGAAGTTTCTGTGTCGCCATTTTGATGTGGGTCTGGCCTGCCCGCTTAAGTACGGCACCGACAAAGTCAGTGAGTTTCAGCAGCAGGTACCATTAGGTACATTTTTGACCGATGAGGTGCAGCGCCCGCGTTCGCTGGGGGTTCTGCTGAAAAGCTATATGCAAGGGATCCCGATTAATGTGTATCGCTCGCGCTCTGAAAAGCTCGCGGAAAAGATAGCCCGCATTGCTCATCACTACGACATTATTCTGCTCGACCATTACGAGGCGTATCAGTATGTGCCGGCCAACTACCAGGGCCGGGTGATCTTTCATACCCATAATGCCACTTATCTGATGTGGGAGCGCTTTGCCAAATCCTGCTCTAACCTGTTGCATCGCGTAGCCTCGGCGATTGAAGCCAGACGTGTCAGGCACTACGAGCAGCAAACCACGAGTCAGGCCAGCCTGGTGTTTGCCGCGCCGAATGATATCGATAGTCTGGTAAAGATCGGCGCTGTGAAAGACAAATGCCGGGTTACTTACCACTTAGGCGATGACTCACAGCTAAGCTTACCTGCATTGCAATTCGAAACCTCTGATAAAGCGCTGCTTTATGTGGGAACGCTCAACTGGGAAGCCAACGTCGACGGTCTTATCTGGTTTCTGCAGGAAGCCTGGCCCGTAATAAAGAGCATCCATCCGGATCTGCATTTTTATATTGTCGGTGCCAATCCCGATGATCGCCTGGTGGCGCTGGTGGACAACCTGGATGGCGTAGAACTGACTGGTTTTGTTGAGGATCTGGAGGATTACTTTAAACGGGCCAGAGTGTTTGTTTCGCCACTGCGCTTCGGCTCCGGGATTAAAGTGAAAGTGCTTAACGCCATGAGCCGGGGTCTGCCGGTGGTTACCACGCCGGTTGGTGCAGAGGGCATCGATTACACCAATCTTGAACATCTTGCAGTCACCGACTGTGCGATGAAGATGGTGGCGTACATGGATGTGGTGTTGCGCGATCGAGCGGTCTGGGAACGCATGGAGCAATGCTCCCGTAGCCTTGTAGCCCAGCACTATACCTGGAATAAGGTGCTCGGAGACATGGTCAGTGAAATCAACCTGTGCGTCGGGAGGGAACATGAAACAGTCTGATACACCAAAAGTCGGCATTGTGATCCTCAATTGGAATGGCTGGCGTGATACCACAGAATGTCTGGAGTCAGTGTTCCGCCTTAACTACGATAATTTTCAGGTTATTGTGTGTGACAATGCCTCCGAGGATCAGTCTGAAATGCATATTAAGGAATGGGCCCGCGGGCAAAATCCGGTGATTCCTGAAATCGACCATCCGCTGCTACATCTGGTGATGCCAGCAGTAACCAAGCCGCTTGCCCACCGCTGCTATTCGCGGGAGGAAATTGAGCAAGGCGTGAGTGATGCTAATGATGTCAGCCGGCTGGTGATGATTCAGACGCAGGGCAATCTGGGCTTTGCTGGCGGGAATAATGTCGGGATCCGTTTTGCGTTGCAACAGGGCTGTGATTATATCTGGTTGCTTAACAACGATACCCTGGTGGAACCGGATACGTTGAGCCAGATGGTGGCTCACTCGTCTTCGCTGACGGCCCGAGGGGTTAAAAATACCTGCGGTAGCCGGGTACACTTCTATGATGATCCGGAGGTTATTCAGGCCCTTGGGGGTGCCAGCTTTAACCGCTGGACTGGCATTGCTTCGCAAACCCTGGGGCGTTTCCTTAAGCAGGATGAGGGCATCGACCATGGCCATTACGAGCAGCGCCTCGATTACATCACCGGCTGTTCATGGCTAATTCCCCGGGATTTCTTGCAAACCATTGGCTTAATGGAGGAGAAATACTTTCTCTATTACGAAGAAATTGACTGGGTGCTGCGCAGTAAGTCGCAGTATATGCTGACTTATGCACCTGATGCCAAGGTGTATCACAAAGAAGGGAGCAGTATTGGGTCCAAATCATTAAATCGCCCCTCGTCTTTGCTATCGGATTTTTACCTGGCGCGAAACAAGTTTTTGCTGGCCAAAAAGTTTATGCCCTGGGCCTTGCCTGTCGTGTATTTTTCAACGTTTTTGCAGGTCGTTAATCGTATTAAGCAAGGCTATCTGAAAAAAGCACTGCTGCTAACCAAAGTGATGCTGGGTAAACAGCACTACCCATGAGCCTGAGCTGATGAAACTCAAAGTCAGCGCCCTGATTGGCCTGTCATTTTTTATTATTTTTTACACCGGCTTTCAGGGCGGCCGGTACTTTCTGGCCAACCGCATTCAGGAGCTGGGACTGTTGCTGTCACTGGGGCTGTTTGTTTACAGCGCCTTGTTGAGCGCGCTACAGGTAAGAGCACGAGATCTGCGCTGGAACTGGTGGTTCTTTGCTACGCTGGCGTTTATTGCCTATACCTTTTTCCTGCCGGCCTGGCTGTTTTCGCAAAATGCCAATGTACCGGTATTACCCAGTATTATGGCCTCCCGGGAATTTCTGATTATTTTCTTCGCGCCAGCAATCTATTTTCTTTATCGTATGGGTTACGACCTGCTTAGCATTGAACGTATCTTTACCTTTGCGCTGGTGTTTCTGGCGTTTAATTACCTCTTTCATTTTGTGCGCATGGACCTGGTCTCGGCCTATTTCTCAACCGACCCGACAATTGCCGGACTGGTGACATTTGATCCCTGGCGAGGCTATCGGTTAAAGCCTTCTTCTATCGCGTTATTTACCTTGTCGGTGATGGCCCTGATAAAACTGTTCTCCAGTCGTGGCGCGTTAAAAACCATGGTATGGCTGCTGGTAGTGATAGTGGTGGGCTACATCTGGTTTTTAGTAAAAGCCCGTTCCATGGCGGCATCGCTAATACTGGCCGGGCTGGTCTATGTACTGTTTTTTCTGCGTAAGCAAAGACTCGGCATGTTCTTTTTATCACTCCCGGTAATGATAATGCTGGTGGTTACCGTTACGGCAACCGTAGCCGGCAAGCTTGATAATGCCTCGTCTGAAGGGGATGGAGTGCGGCTGAAATCTTACTCTATTGCGCTGGACTCTATCGCCAAACATCCGTTTCTGGGGTTTGGCCAGCAAAGTGGTTACAGTAAAACTGAACAGGATATCTTCTGGTACAAGTTTTACTCTTCAGATCTGGGGCTTATTGGCACCGCGTTTAAATACGGGCTGATTGGCGCCAGTTTGTACATCTTCTTTAGTGTTTTTATTATCCAGCGACTGGTCAGAACCATCTGGCTCTACCGCCGGGTTTACGGGCACAATCATGCCCTGATGGTGGCCATTTGCGTGGTGTTTATTGCTTTATTCATTAATATTCTGCTTAACCCGGCGCTGGTGTATATCCCCGGGTTAACCCTGGCGGCCTTTAGTATTGGCCTGACGTCAGCCTGGCAACATAAAATGCAGCAGCAACTGACGCAGGCACGGCATTATCCGCCGCTAAATTCGCTCCAGGGCACGGCCTGATTAGTCAGACTTTGCAGTTGAACCATATCATTGCGATAGAAGTCTGCCAGCCGTTGCTTAGCGATTTCTGACGGGCCTTCCTGCCCACTGGCTTTGCGGACGTTTTTTTGATCGTACCAGTAGCGGATACTGCTTTTAGTGCGTTCGGGAACGCAATCCCAGACTGCCCGGAAAGCACTATTAGTTTTCAGCACATTGCGCCAGGCGTTAGGAATAAACTGCTTACTGCCACCCTGGTGGTAAACCTTACCAACATTATCCGGCAGGCTTTCATCGTTGGCGCCAATAAATTCCAGCACTCTGGCGACGGTTTGATGGGGCTGACCGGTGAGTTCATCCATAAATATCACCAGCATTTGCCCGCGCTCAAAGTAATGGCGGTAGGCTTTAAGGATTCGACCGTATTCGCCAAGCACAAGGTAATGTCCGGATTCATCCTCATAGTTCATGGTGGCATTAAACACCGGCTGGTTGGCGCGGGCATGATTCAGGCTTTGCTGAAGCAACAGCGTGTCGAGCGCTGAGTCGAAGGAGCGCTCTTCCAGGCCTCGCCTTTTTTGCATTAAATAGTGTGAATAAGCGCGCTCAATAGGGTTGCGTAAAATGGCAATCAGCCGGGTGTTCGGCAGGTCCCGGGTTATGCGCTCTGCTGCGCGCAGGTCACTCATGTATTGAGGGCTGGCTGTACCCCAGAGCAGCTCTTGGTCATAGCCGGTAAAATAGTTGCCCAGGTAATGTTGCCAGCCAGCGCTGTAGAGCTCGTCATTAGTAAAATAGGGCGCTTCTTTATCCGCCGGCATGGCAATATCCGGGTGCTGATTAAGGTATTTAAACAACGAGGTGGTACCGGATTTTTGCGCGCCGATAATCAGGAAATCAAGCGGTTTCATGGTTAGCTTCCTTCACAGGTAAAGGGTAGTCAGACAGGCTCAGATAGTGCTGGGCCGCGATATACGACATCACGTTTTTCAGACCAATGCTGATTGCACAGGCGGCGGCAATGCCGGCCACGCCGTACAGGGTGCCGAGGACATTAATCAGCACCACGGTAATCACCAGGTTACTGAGCTGAATAATAAATTCTTCTTTCTCGCGATGGATCATATTTAGCATGATGCCTACCAGTCCGGTGGATGTATTAATCAGCTGGCCAAACACCATGATGGTTAACAGCGAGGCGCCGGCGGTAAATTCATCGCCAAATAACGCCAGCAGTGGCTCAGAGAACAATGTAAAAAGCAGGAAAAACGGCAGGTAAACCAGTAACGAGACTTTTTGTGAATGCTTGAGACTTTGCTTTAACCGGGCACAATCCTGATTGGCATAAGCTCTGGCAAATACAGGGCCGTAATAGGATGCGAGGGTTGTGAGTACCGATGTCCCGGCAAGCATCAGTCGGTAACTGACGCCAAAAATGCCGATTTCCTCGGCGTCGGCATACAGCGGTAAAAACAGCACTGGCAGGTTCAGACTTAACATCCCCAAACAACCACCAATCCAGACCGGTACCAGACGTCGTGAAAACAAACTGTCTGGCTGATGAGGCGATGAACTGGTTGGCAACGTCGTGGGGGAGGCTGCCAGTGCTCGGCGCAGAATAACAAAGAAAACGGTGGCCAGCAGGACGACTATCAGCACCGTAAAGGTAATGTGTGAAGCGATCAGTTGAAACACCGAAAGCGACGAATCAAATAGCCAGCTTACGCCCATTACCAGCAGTAACAGCAGTGGCAGCAGTGAGGTGTCGATGGTAAAGGCGAGGTTGATGTAGCCCAGCCCTTTCAAGGTTTCAGACAACACCCGCATCAGGATGAAGACAACCGCTGCGCCAACCGCCAGTTGAAAAAGCGACAGCAGCGTAGCATCAGCAGTGGCTAAATGGGCAAAGTAATCGGCAGCCGTAATAAGTACTACAGCGGCCAGAGCGCCGTAAATAAGCAGTCTGGCGAGTGCCTGGGTAATATAGGCAAATATTTGCTTGTACTGTCTGCGCTCTTCGCTTACCGACACATTCCGCAGGGCCACTGTTGGCAGGCCCATATCGCCCACACAGCCCAGGGTGACCATCCAGGTATTGTACAGGGTAAATTGCCCTACCCCGGCGGCACCAAGGTAGCGACCCATTACCAGCGTTAGCAGCAGCTGTAAGCCAAGGCCAACGGAGCGGGTAAACAGCACTTTCAGCATGGGGAGCATTTGCATAATTCAACACTCGTTGAGTGGGCCTTTGCATATTGCAAATTAATGCCCGGTTTCAGCATCAATCGGTTGGCCCTGTTCAGTCTTAGACTTAACAGAGCAAACACAGTGCCAGTTAACCCGGCTGATGCGCGAATTAATCGTCATCTATCCAGTCGTCGCCGTTGTACTGGTCGTCATCAGGCGCTCTATCGCTGGTGGCCGGATTAGCCGGGGTGGCAGAGGTGCTGGCTTGCAGCTCGGTCAGCTGTTTTGTTTGATAGGCTGCAATGGCTTGTTTAATTTTACTCAGTAAGACCATGCCGATGGCGAACATAATGCCCAGCATGATGGTGGCGAGCATGGCCATCACTGCCCATTTTTTGCGTAACGGATAGGTTTTATAAAGGGCCGGAAACGCCGGTTGAATGAGTTCAAGAGGGTACTCTGAGCGCGCGTACAATAGCGATTCGGCCGCCAGCTGGGTTTCCATCAACCGGTAAATGGACTTATGCAGTTCAATGTTGTCCACTTCTTCAAGCCGCTTGGTCAGATAATCGCGACGCGCTTCCAGCTCACCGGCCTCGGCGTCGCGGATAAACTGGTTAAACTGAGTAACGAAAGCATTTGCCAGAGCGGCTGAAAATTGCGGATCGCGGGTAGTAAAGTTGATCCTGAGTAATCCGCTGGCTTCGTCCAGCTCAACGCCTCGTAAACGGGTCATAAAGGTCATTCCCGCTTCCCGTAAATCGGGTTGGAACCCTTCCAGCCACGCTTCTTGCTGCGGATCCCAGTGGTTATGAAAGATATAGGGTAACAACTTGTTTTGTTCGATAAACTGCTGGCTGAACTTCATTGAGCGCATACGGGCTAACAGCCGGTCCAGCTCGTTGGAGTGTACGCCTTCAATAATGAAATCGTGTTCCAGCAGCCCCAGTGCGTCGCTGGCCCGGTATTCCTTGGGTGATACGCCGCCAGCCTTTTCTTTAATATTGACTGCTACCACCGCAGTGGACATGTACTGGTTGTCGACCAGCAGAGAAAGCCCGAACACCACGCCGGCAATCGCCACTGCCGAGAGCACGATGCGGTATTTGTAGCGTAAAATAGCCTGCAGGTACTCGATGAGATCGACGTCGTCGTCGACCCCAAACGGCATATTTGATGGATCCTGTGTTGGCCTAGTCATTGAGAATAAACTTCAGTCCGGCGGCCGAAATGGCCATTTTATAAATCAGCTCTGCCCAGGATTCGGTGTACTCCCGGCCATTAATGCGATCCAGGTCCAGCGGTACAAAAATGGTGGAGCCGGGCGTCACATGGAGGTTTTTGGGCTGGCCCAGCCAGGTCCAGCTACTTTGTGAAGAGCGTACCGAAATCACTTCGCCGTTAGCCTGCACCACGTAGATGTGCTCGATAGCGGCAAACTGTTTGGTACCGCCGCTCAGATTAACGTAATCAAGTAGCGCCCGGTCGGAACGGAAATGATGAGACGAAGGCTGATAAACCTGCCCGACGACGGTCACTTCATTCTGTAGCGCCGGTACAATCAGGCGGTCGCCGTGTTCCAGTGCGATATCATGGCCTTCGTCGCAGCGACTTACCGCCGCCTCCAGATCGATGACCATTCTGCCCACTGCCTGGGGCCGATCAAGTCCTTGCATCACTCTTAAGATATCGGTGGCGCCTTTGTTTACCGGCAGCTTTTGATCTTTCTCGTGGCCAGGCGACAGGTGCACGTCAACCAGCGAGTCATCGAGTTGATCAAACAACTTATCAAGGGCTTTTTGTTCCCGTTGTTTTACGCTTTCCCGTAAAAACACGGCGCCAAATAAGTAGGCTCTTTCGGTAAACCCGCCGGCCCGGTGAACCACCGAACAGAGTGTGTCGTGCTTACCCACACGATACTCACCAGGATAGGTAACCTCGCCTTCAACCCTGACCAGTCGGGATTGTGAAACCCAGTTTGGTTTCACCCGCAGGGTAAGATGGTCATAAGGGTGAACAATCATGTTACTGTCGTAGCCATACTGGTCGGTGGTAGACAGCGCAACATTAAGGGTGCTGGTGGTAGTTTGTTCATCGTCCAGCAGGCTCTGGCGGGAAAGTGTAGCGAACTCGCCATAGGCTTTTTCTGTCATGCCACCGCCGGCGGCAATCAAGTCTTCCAGGCGCATGCCGGGTGTGACGGGGTATTCGCCGCCGTGCACGACTTCACCAGAGAGCGTGACTACCGGCGACAGCTCACCAAACCGGGTTTGTGCCTTGAGCCGCGCAATATCGGCGGCAATCAGTTTAGCGCGGTTGGTCTGACGACCAAACAAATACACTTTGTCGCCGGCTTTCAGCACCGGGTTGTGGTCACCCGCCGGAGATGCCGTAGCCTGATTCAGGTTTAAGCGGATAAATTCAATCTGTTTGGTTTGTGGGTGGGTTCTTACCAGCAGGCTGTAAGCTATATCTGTGCCGGGCAAAAGGCCACCACCGGCTGCCAGCAGTGTCATCAGGCGCTGGTTGGTTTCCAGCGGGTACACGCCCGGATGCTGTACATGGCCAATCAGCTCAAAGGTATTGGCCAGCTGCCCGCCAGCCACCTGTCGGGTCATTTTATTCAGTGTGGCTTTAACCTGATTTTGCCGGGTACCCTGGGTATCAAAGATAACAATCTGGTCGCGCGGTTGTAATACCTGGTCAGCCTCACTTCCCGGCCTGTTAAGCGCTGCGCCCAGATCAAAATACAGGGCCGAAATCTGCTTGGTGTTACGGTCTTCGCGCTGGATCATGGCTACGCTGTAGTCAGTACTGTGACGTAGCATAGAAACATGATTGATCACACTGGAAACCCGCATGCCCGGTTGCCATTGATAACCGCCTGGCTGCATTACGTGCCCGGCCAGTAATACCACGTCGTCCATGCGCTTAACGGCCGGAAAAATCCGCATCACATCGCCATTTTTAACCGCCATATCCGCCATGGTCTCCCGCGAACCGAGCGTTAACAGAGTGCGCTGGGCATCCGGCGTAATTCGCTCAATATGCGATTTGGCGATATCGGCAGTAGGCAGCAGGCCACCGGTGAGAGCGATGATATCGGCGACGGTTTGTTCTGTTTTAAGCTCATAAATGGCCGGCCGGTGAACTTCGCCGGCAACGCTTATGGTAGGGCCGATAGGCGGCACAAAGATAACATCGCCCTGCCGCAGGTAGATATTGTCGTCATCCACCCCTTTAAGCAGCACATTGTAAATATCCATCCGGGCAATCACCTGATTATGGCGACGCACCTGAATATCGCGCAACGAACCGGTGCGCTTGATGCCGCCGGTAGTGATGAGCGTATTGAGCAATGAAGACAATCCGCTCACGGTATACATGCCCGGGCGGCTGACATCGCCCACCATCAGAATTTGAATGGTATGCAGATCGGCCAGCGTAATAACCGTTTTAACGCCGATACGCATTTTAGAAATGGTTTGCTGTAAGGTGAGCTTCGCCTCCTCAAACGACAGGCCGGCGACCTGAATATCACCAATTTCCGGAATTAACAGGCGGCCTTCACGGGTGACGACCAGACGGTATTCCACATCGGACGGGCCATAGATCTGTAACACAAATGTATCGCCGGGGCCGATGATGTAATCCGGTGGTACAGGGATCCCCTCAACCGGGGCAAAAGTAGTTGGCGTGACGGCAAAAATATCGTAACCGAACTGACTGAGCGCCGACTGTACCACCTGCTGCTGGATCTGTTCCTCAAGGGTGATGGGTTCCAGCGTTTCAGAGACGGTTTTTTCCAGTTCTGACGGCGCTTCTGCGATAACTGTGGTTAGTTTAGGCTCACTAATAGCAACCGGAGGCTGTGACAAGGGCTCGTCCAGACCCTGCCCGGCGGCTTTCACCGCCTGCTGACGCTGAACGTCTTCGGGCCACAGCACGCCTAATCGGGGATCGTTAGCCATAGTGCATGCCGAAAACACCCACAGCGCTATTATTTTGCTGGAGTGTTTTGCCCATTGAAAAATCTGCAACCTTAATGTCAGCATCAGGGTCTCCTTGTGTCAGCAAACTGATAACAGCCATGACGGTTTACTATCCGGCCGGGGCGTGTGGCGGGGCAGCGATCGGCAAAATCGTAGATACCGTCGTTGTCGCTGTCGGCCGGAAATGTATACATAACGCGCTCAACAAAATGGGCCATTTCAGCTGGTTGGGCTATCCACTGCGCTGATACCGAAAAGCCACATTCATGAGCATTATCAGCCAGTGAGCGAGAGTACTCGGCGCCTATGCCAACCAGGTAAACACACACGCCCTGATGAATTGCCATGCGCTTTTTAAACATCTTTAGTGCGCGTAAGGAGTGTGTATTTAATTGCTGCCAGGGCGCGATGATAAGCAAAGTAAGTGGTTGATCAAACCGCCAGTGCTGAGCGGTTAAGGTATCCAGGGCGCCGGCCAGATCGCGCTTGCCTAAGGAGGGTAAACGCTGGCGTTTTTCAAGATGCAGATCAAGCGGTTTTAAGGCAAACCGCGGGTGCAACTGCGCCAGGTTTTGCGCCTGGGCATCAAAACTCAGGCTTTCAAGGTCACTGGCGGCTGCGCCAAATTCAAACACGCTGGTTTCGAAGGGCAGCGCGGGTGTGCTGTGAATAAACCGGTGCAGGGCTTCATAGGCTGATAAAAAGGTCGCCGAATAAGGCGTTGGCGCTAACTTATCCAGGCTGGTATCGATTAACACCAGCAGGTTGTCGATTTTTACCTGCAGGTGTTGCTCCGCAGCTTTAGTTTGTAAACGCACCGGGCTGAATACATCATGTACCCGTTGGTGAGGCTGAGTGCGATAGTTTTCCAGCGTAGCGCTGTGCGGCTGATAAGGCGCGTTAATTACATGTTCCTGAGTGGCGCAGCCATACAGCAGTAAAATTGCCAGCCAGAAAGGCAGCAGACGCAAAGTGAACAATATCAGCGGCAATTTACTATTCATTGGACTGTCCTGCAGGCAGTAAGTCGGCCAAATGAAAGTTTTCAAGCAGGTCGATACCCAGTTCGCGCTTAAGCCAGTACATGGCCAGAAACAGCGCGAACCACAACAGACTAATCAACAGACTTAGCAGGATGAAAGACAGCACCGGCGCCAGCTGTACGTTACCCCACTGATTGCGGCGCAGTTCCTGTAACCGGGTTTGTTTACGGCGATCCCGACCTATCAGCAGAACCACATAAAAACGGGCCAGAAACAGCGGTACAGTGAACCTGCAGTCTATCTGGTGGCGAGAGCCACTCTGACTGGCAATAATGGCATCCCGGAAAGCGTTAAGCTGGCGGTCAGACAGGCTGCTGCGGGTTTCACGGTCGATGCGGCTGATGGTGTAATCAGCATAAATCTGACTGGACTGGTTGCGGGCACGGGCTTTTATCACTCTGAAGCCTCCCGCATCTGAATGGCTAGCATCGACATATCATCGAGCTGATCGCTTTGTTCTATCCATTGAGCAGTTTGTTCGTAGCAGGTAGAAATGGCCTCAGCCAGCGGTTGTTTAGCAGTGGTGCCAAGCAGTTCGTTGAAGCGATGCTGCTGGCCGGGGCAGTTGTGCGGATCGAGCTCCACAAAACCATCGGAAAAAATAAACAGACGTTGCCCCGGCTGTAACCTGAACGAGTACTCATCGAAGGTGGCGCTATCAATTAACCCCACCGGAAAGCCGCCATTACCAGCATTTTCGCACTCACCATTAGGGCTGCAAATGATTGGCGACGGACTACCTGCCTGACAGAACCGGCCTTCTCCCGATTCCACATTTAGTACTCCGTACACCATGGTGAAATACTGAGAAGTGGATTGCGGGTCGAAAAACTGCGCGTTCAGCGCCGCCGCTACCTCGCCTGGTGAGCGTAATTGCTGATCCTTGTACAAAATAGACTGTTTTTCGTCGTCGACGATAAGGGTTTTCGATAGCAAAAACGCATTGAGTGCCGCTGAGACGCCGTGCCCGACGACATCAATCAGGTAAAACGCCAGATGATGTTCGTCCAGCATAAAGTGATTCAGCACGTCACCGCCCAGTGTATTAGCCGGTTTCAGCCTGCCGTAAACCTCCACCGAATTACGGTAAACATTCACAGCTTGCGGCAAACTGGCCATCAGTACCCTGGCCGCAAGTGTTAATTCCTGTTTGTTTTGCTGAACCAGTTTATTTTGCTTGTGCAGGTGACGAACAAGGATCAGGTTTTGCTCAAGTAGTTTACGTTGCAGTCTGGCGACCCGGGAGCCTGCCTGCAACCGAACCCGCAGTTCATCGCGGTTAAAGGGTTTGGTGAGAAAGTCATCAGCACCGGATTCAATACCGTGGATCAGGTCGTTGGACTCGTTGCGCCCGGTGATAAGGATAATGTAAGGCTTATTTTCAAATCGCCGGGAGATACGTTCGCACAGTTCCAGACCGGACATTTCTGGCATCATCCAGTCGCTCAGCACCATATCAAAATGCTTGCGGGTGAGCAGTTCTTCGGCCTCCCAGATATGGTAGCCAAGCTGTTCGAGCATGGCTTTTAACAGCATCCGGTCGGCCGCATTGTCATCGACTAACAGCACATTTCCGCACCGTTCGGCGGTTTCACTGGCAAATGCTTCTGAGTGAGGTGACTGGGGTGTCATAAGCTTCTCTGCGAATACGTCTATTAATTAGAATGCAGAAGTAAGAGCAAGTAGGGTGCCATCAAGTGGAAGTCTTTATTAATCAGTGTTTTACTTTGTTTTTAATGATTCGGGAAGGACAGCGACCAGATATCGTTATCCATTAGACTGAATTTAACCGCTGCGTTAGGGTTGTTTCTTTGCAAATTGCAAAAATCGACTACGGTTAATACAGGGGCCGGGTAATTATCCAGCCTGAAACGCCTAACCGGAGGGAAAGAATGGCGAGTATGTCAGTGAAGAAAGTGCTGATTGTGGAAGATTCCACGTCGCTGAATACGCTTTATCAGCAGTATCTGCGCAACGAGAAAGTGGAAATACTGACTGCAGGCAATGGGGCGGAGACCAAGTATTTAGTGGCCAATCATGAGCCGAGCCTGGTGTTGCTGGATTTGGGACTCCCCGATATCAAAGGGATGGATTTACTGGAATGGATAAAAAGCGAATACCCACATATTGAAGTGGTGATCATCACTTCGCAAAATGCAATTGATACTGTGGTAGAAGTTATGCGCCTGGGCGCGCTGGACTTTATTGAAAAGCCGTTTGACGGTAAACGTTTGATTACCACAGTAAAAAATGCGCTAAAACAAATTGCCCTCAGTCAGCAGCTACAAACGTTGCAAAATACCTTTTCCCGTTCTGAATACCAGGGCTTTATTGGCAGCAGCCTGCCTATGCAGGCTATTTATAAAATAATCGAAGCCGCAGCACCAAGCCGGGCGACGGTGTTTATTACCGGTGAAAGTGGTACCGGTAAAGAGGTTTGTGCTCGTGCTATCCACGATCAAAGCCCGCGTCAGCCAGGCCTGTTTATCGCACTTAACTGTGGCGCTATTCCCCGGGAGTTAATGGAAAGCGAGATATTTGGTCATATTAAAGGGGCGTTTACCGGTGCTCAGAAAGCACGGGATGGCGTGGCTACCCAGGCGGATGGTGGCACCCTGTTCCTCGATGAAATTGCCGAGATGGACATGGATCTGCAAACCAAGCTACTGCGCTTTTTGCAAACCGGGAAGTTTCAACCGGTGGGCAGTGACAAAGAAATCAGCGTTGATATTCGTTTTGTGTGTGCCACCAATAAAAATCCGCTGGAAGAAGTTAAAGCCGGACGTTTTCGCGAAGATCTGTACTACCGGTTACAGGTTATTCCCATCCATCTGCCCCGACTGGCAGAGCGTGGCGAGGATACACTGGCCATCGCAGAATACTTTCTTAAGCAATTTGCTACTGAGGAAAATAAAGAGTTTGTCGGCCTCAGCGAGGAGGTTAAACAGCTGTTTCTCGATTACGACTGGCCTGGCAATGTAAGGCAACTGCAAAATGTGATTCAGAATATTGTGGTATTGCATAATGCAAAAATGGTTGAAAGCCAGCATCTCCCTCACCCCTTAAACAATATCGCTGTTAGTCAGAAGGCAACCTCGCCGGCGGCAGAACCTCCGACACCACAGGTATTTGCCAGCTCAGAAGTGAAAATTCAGCCACTTGCGGTGACCGAGCGAGAAGCCATCGAGTCTGCTATTGCATATTGCAATGGCAACATTCCTAAAGCGGCTGAACTGCTGGATGTCAGCCCTTCAACAATATACAGAAAGAAGGTGAGTTGGGATTCGGCGGGTTAGGTTATTGAAATAAATATAAAAAACATTCTCTGGAATGTTACTTGCAGAATCCGGTGAAATATTGGCTAAACGGGTAGTTGGCATTTTGGGAGTCTGCGTGAACATTACAAAACAAATAGAAACTCCACTAACCAGTATACAAAGCAAAATCTCCTTTGCGGAACCGCTTAACGTACTGGTGGTGGATGACTCGGCAACAGAGCGTGCCTTGCTTAAAGCTATGCTGGAACGGTTTGGCTTACTGGTTATCGAGGCTTGTGATGCACAAGCAGCACTCGACTATTTGCAAACCACCCAGGACAGTATAGACCTTATCCTGATGGATATTCAGATGCCTGATATCAATGGATATCAGTTGGCGACACAAATACGGGAACTGGAGTCAGACAGTTTTCTGGAATGGCAGCCTATTATCTTTTTAAGTGGCCAGCATGCCCCGGAAAGCATTGCTATGGGGATAGAATGTGGCGCTGACGACTACCTGACTAAGCCCATCGACAGCATTACCTTACTGGCGAAAGTACGCGCCATGACAAGGATTGCTGAAATGCGCAGACGATTGATTAAAACCCAGGAAACGCTAAGCCGGCAGGCACATTTTGATGAGCTTACCGGTATTGCTAACCGCCGCCACATTTTTTCGTTACTTGAAAACGAGATCAGCCGGTGCAGGCGTTACAACTGCACCATGAGCATCGCTTATTTTGATATCGATTTTTTTAAGCGGATTAACGATAGCTTTGGCCATCAGGCTGGGGATAAGGTGCTGCAAGCCGTTTGCGCGGTTGTGGAACTGGAGTTGCGCAAGGTGGATATGGTAGGACGCATTGGCGGCGAGGAGTTTTGCATCATACTGCCCGAATGCAAATTGCAAAATGCAAAAGCAATAATTGATCGCTTAAGAAAATCCATCGCCGCAATAAAATTTGACAGCAAAGTGTTAAACAGCAACGTTACGGCGAGTTTCGGCGTTACCGAGCTACAGAAAAATGATGACCTCACCAGCCTGGTCGGTCGCGCTGACGGACTGCTTTACGAAGCCAAACACGGTGGCAGAAATTGTGTGATTGGTCGGGTGTAGAATATACGCCGAACAAAAATGGTCAACTTACCGGAAACATCTGCTACTCTGACGTTAAGTCAATGATAATAAAAAGGTTGAAGCCGGTGGTAAAGCTGCGAAGTCATGTGTGTCGCCTTATTTGGTGTGGTGTTCTGTTTGTGCTTAGTCTGAGTGCGAGCGCTTACGACTTTGGCTCAGGGGATATTAAGGTTCCCGAAGGTTTTGAGGGGCCGGTAATGAAAGCGCCCAGCGAGGCCTTCTCAGCCGTTGGGTTTACCCGCCGTCACGACGATAGTGACAAGAGCACGCTGCTACAGCTGACGTTGTTTACGCCGCCAGATGGTATACCTGAACTTAATCAGGCTAGGCAAATCGCTTTTTCCAAACAATACCTGATGCAGTTTTTAGAGGGCGTGAAGCGTCGCCGGGATAATTTTTCTACGTCTGCCATAGAAACAGTTTCGATTGACGGAGTTCCTGCCGTGCGGATCCGCTGGACCGGGCGCAGTACCGAGAACAATGTTGAGCTGTATGGCGAGATGTACTGCATGATATATCAGCAGCAACTACTCAGTTTTCATGTTCAGGATTTTACCGATTTAGACTCTGCCGGTTATGAAGCTGCGCGTAGTGCTGTTATGGCGATTGCCTTTGATTAGGGCTGCCGAAAACGCTGAATAGACTCAGCTTGTAGCCAGCAGCAATAAATAAAATCATATTTTTATACAAAATGCCGATAAACTGTGTAGCAGATTAGCGACAAACCTTGAGTTTATGCCTATAATCTATGCGATTAATGATTGATATCTATACTAAAGATCCCTATCCGTAGCCTCGGTCCTCAGGTATTGTAATCAAAATGTAAATATATTGAACGAATTCGTCATACAAGTGACTAAACTTTGCAGTCACTTTTTTAAATGACATCGTTTACATTAAATGAATTGAGATTATGAATCGATACTCACCAACAGAACGAACTGAGCAATACCAAGAGCGAGCTGACAAGCCGGCAACCGCCAGCGCCCTCGGCTTATGTTTAATGGGCTTCCTGCTGTTGTTAAGCGGCGTTTTAATGTTTATCCTCACCACTGTGAATGCTTTTAGTAGTAATGAAGGCACAAAAACCATGGTGTCGGTACTGATCTGCCTTGCTATGTACCGGGCCGGAAAGTTTTTGCTACAACAGGTTAGCAAATTCAAAATGCCGCCTAATCGCCGCCGCAGCGTTATCTCTTAATTTTCCAAATCAGTAGTTATCAAATCAACACTGGGCACACAGTAACAAGTGTGCCCTCTGATCTGTTAAGTTCAGATTGGAATAAAACCCACGCCTTCTAGCTCGAAATATTTTTTAAAAAGTAGCGGTTCGCCGTGCAAACTGGTAAATCTAAACTAAGCTTACAGAGCAAACAAAACTTTACCCGAATGAGTATTTGGGCGCATGCGTTGCTATCGTTTTGATTGGCATGAGTATGCAGACAGTATGGACTTACTGATGAGCAAGGACAGGTGCTGAATAAAAAGCCGACAATAAATGTCGGCTTTTTCTTTTGATTCTATGGAATATCAGGGCGGTGCATGAGACACCGCGCGCAGAGATTATTCTGCGGCTTCTTCTTCTGCCGGTTTAACCACTTCCAGTAACTCAACTTCAAAGATCAGTGTTGAGTTAGGTGTGATATTACCTGTAGCACGTTCGCCATAGGCTAACTCAGAAGGAATGAAGAAACGGGTTTTACCGCCTTCTTTCATGGTTTGAACGCCTTCAGTCCAGCCTGGGATAACGCGGTTCAGTGGGAATACCGCTGGTTCGCCACGAGAGTAAGAAGAGTCAAACTCGGTGCCATCCAGTAAGGTTCCTTTGTAGTGAACCTTAACTGTGTCGGTGGCAACCGGGCTGGCGCCTTCACCTTCTGCCATTACTTCGTACTGCAGACCTGACTCAGTAGTAATTACACCTTCTTTCTGACCGTTTTCAGCCAGGAAAGCTTCGCCTTTGGCGATATTTTCTTCCGCCATTTTGCTGGCCAGTTCCTGTTGCTTGGCTTGCATTGCCTGCTCGCCAGCTTGCGCCAGTTGCTGAATTTCAGCTGTTTCAAACATCAGGGTGTTACCCATGCCGTCTTTAATACCCTGCATCAGGGCGTCTTTATCGATGCTTTCACCAAACTGTTGCATTTGCTTGTCGCGGGTAAACACGAACATGCCCATGCTGGCACCCATGGCATACGCTTGCTTTTGCGCGTCGGTCATTTCTTCTTTTGTCAGCTTTGGGTCCTGAGCGGGTTCGGTAGTGGTGCCCTGTTGAGGCTGACATGCTGCCAGACCCAGTGTAGCCATAATAGTTAGGGCAACGAGCGACTTTTGCATAAACTTCTCCGTTAGTTGGTATCTTGTAGCAGCGCTAATAGTGCTGCGACAAATCAAATTCTATAAATGTAAACCAGGTTATTAACGCTTTACTGTAACACGCCTGATACGATAATCACGAATATCGGCTTCACATTGCGCCCAATCCCCAGGATAAGCGACGCATATTACGATTTCGTGCTATGTTAATGCGAGCATTCGCAATAAGAAAGGCCTATGACAACACCATCACTGAAAACGTTCACTTCTCGACTGATTGTTACGCTTCTGGCCGGATTTGGTTTAGCCGGGTGTATTGTTCCGGATACCACGCCGGACAATCAATGGCGCATTGTTGAAGATGGCGCTTACGCGGCAGACGTGTCGGTGGATGGCCAGTTAAGCGTGGTGTCTGGTATCAATAATGGCATCCATGTGTGGCGCTTTGGTGAAGCGCAACCGTTATTTCAGTGGAGCCACCAAAGCGTAGACGGCGATCAGAGCAATAATTTAGTGGCCAATGTGCATATCAGTGCTGACAGCCAGTTTGCGGTAACATCAGACCGTGAGGCTTTTGCTATCTGGAGCTTATCTTCCGGTGAGCCGGTGGGCTTCTGGCGTATTGACGAGTCAACCATCCGCGATGTGGCGCTGGCTAACGGCGGTCGCGGCGTGTTGGTGGGACGTTCCAGTGGCAAGGTGATGTTTTTTGAACCGGAAAGTGGCCGTCGAATTGAGTTTCTTGGTCATCAGGAGCGTATCAATAGTGTGGATATTACGCCGAATGGCCGTTACGCCCTGACCGGTGGAAACGACTACGTGGCTTACCTCTGGAGTACCGATAGCGGGCAGGTAATTCATACGTTTACCCATCCCAGCCGCGTTACCCTGGTGGCACTGGATGATGAGGGGCGCTATGCCTTTACCGCCGACAGTCAGCAAAAATCGCAGATCTGGAATGTACAAACAGGTGAACCGATTAGCCAATTGCAGTATATTGCGCGCCAGAAGATATTTACCGATGCCGTGTTTTCTAAAGATGGTAAGTACTTGCTTACCGGAGCCCCTTCACGAAGGTTGTATTTGTGGGAAGTTGCAACGGGTGAACAGGTGGGAGAATGGAAAGTTGCCCCACGGGAAAACATGTCACCGCCCTCTGCCGTAGTTTACGGTGTGGGCTTTCTCGATGACGAACACGTGTTATCGGTAAGTAGTAGCGGATTAGCTGAGCTGTGGAGTATGCCCTGAATGACAACGAACAACGACAAGCTGGCTAACGAGTTAGCCAAAGCCGAAGAAGCTATTGCCGAGCTGGAAACCAAGGTGGCTTTTCAGGAGCACACTATTGATGCACTCAATGAAGCTTTGGCCCATCAGCAAATACAAATCGATAAGATGCAGTTTCAGTTACGTCATGTTATCGATAAGGTCAAAGGCATGGAGCCTTCCAATATTGCCAAAATGTCAGAAGAGACCCCGCCGCCCCATTATTAAGTGTTGCGCTAGAGCCTACCGGCCAGTACCGGTAGCTTACCTACCTGTTCCCTGATAAGCGTGGCAGTGTTATCGAGCTCTGATTTCAGACTGTCGAGCTCTTCGCTAAGTCGGTTAAGGAATGACTTCATCAACGCAAGCCCATAATACCGGTTAACAATGCCTGACCACTGGGGGTTAACAGGTAACCCAGTGCGGTAAGGTTGATTACCACAGTAAACCAGAACATGGCTTTAAAGTCCCGCTTTGCGGATTTATGCCGCAGCCACTGCTGAGCTAAATAAGCGCCGGGCCAGCCGCCAACCAGTGCTATCAGGTGTAAATGGACCAGCGGGGGCATTTGAACGAAAACCTACGGTTTTGAATCCTGTGGCACCCTCGTAACCGTAGGTTTTCGTTTGATAGCCGTTAATCCCTGTATTTGAGGTTCGGCTGCATTCGGCCGGTAAAAGCGTTGAATTTAGCCACAAAACCTATAACACATTGATAATATGTAGGAATATCAATATTCTTTTTCCACCTGACGTTGGTCGAATCGATGCTTCTCCTTGGCCTGCAGGGTCTTGTGGAAGAACCGACAAATTTGCCAAGTTTGCTCGTTTAGGGGCTGGCAACGATTTCTGCATTTGCAGCCAGACGATCAAAACACATCCATTAAATCGTTATAGCGAACTTTGAAGCTGTTTAAACTGCCCTTGGATCACTGCTTTTTCCTGAAGAATCACCTTATTCTCATCGGTCAGAAATGCCACTTTATCCTGGGCGGTTTTCAGTTCGGCTTTGGTGGTCTCCAGTGCGTGGGATAACACGGCCACTTGCTTATCGACATCTGCTTTCTGAGTGGTGAGCGCGGCCATGTTTTCCGACAATTGCTCATTTTTATGCTGGTATTCCCGGCACCTTGTCACGGCTTCTTCATACTCGTGTTCCAGGTTCTGGATATCTTCCATCTTTGCGTTCAAGTCGCTATTTAGCGCCGCATTGGCCCGTTTTAATTCATCGGCATTTCGTTGTAACTGCGCGTTGATGTCGAATAGCTCGGACGCTCTCGACTCAGTCTGTGCGAGCCGGTGTTGCAGATCCTGAATCTGATCATTTAACCCCTGGTTAACTATACGGAACTGTTCGCGCTCCTGCTGGCGGTCTTCGGCAGTGCGCTGCTGGTAATGTTCGAAATGATCGCGAATATCCCGGTTTTCTTGCCTGAGTTCACTGACACTCTCCTTCAAGTCGTTGGCTCGCGTAAGAGCTTCGTCCCGCTGAGACTCGGCCTTTGCCAGCCTGACGCGTGCGTCTTCCAGGGACTTGTCTTGCAGGCTTTTTTCCTCGGTAATTCGTGCTATCTGGTTCTCAAGGTCCCGTTGTCGGGCAGTAAGTTGCGCGATGGTGTTGTTGGCATAGGTCAACTCTGTGCGGAGTTCTTCCTTTAAAGTCTCGAATTCCTGGCGACCTTGTTCGATACGGTGGTCGGCCATCTGCTGTACCCGCTCATGCAGGGACTTTACCACCTCGATGAGGTCGTTCGGCAGTCCACTGACATCGGCCGCCTCCCCATTGTCTGACCGCCAACGCTTGAGCAATGGCGCGATGGTGCTTTTGCTGCCGGTGCCCAGATGCTCGCGCACCCTATCCACCGTGGGTTCCTGGCCATGTGTTTTAATGACTTCAGCTGCTTTAGCGATATCGTGATAAGTG
>DDJQ01000009.1:48006-48487 GCA_002339125.1 Alteromonadaceae bacterium UBA2620 | reverse complement strand
AGGACGCTTAGCTCAGTTGGGAGAGCATCGCCCTTACAAGGCGAGGGTCACTGGTTCAAGTCCAGTAGCGTCCACCACTTCTTTTGAAGTTTTAAGATGGCGAGGGTCACTGGTTCAACAACTTCGTTGCGAGCCACAGCAGACGCCCACCACTTCTTTTATCAAGCTCTAAGATACAATCAAACATAAAACAGCCTTTGTACCGTTCACTGGTTCAACACCTTCGTTGCGAGTCACAGCAGACGTCCACCACCTCCTTTATCAAGCGCTAAGATACAATTAAACATATAACAGCCTTTGTACCGTTCACTGGTTCAACACCTTCGTTGCGAGTCACAGCAGACGTCCACCACCTCCTTAATCAAGCGCTAAGATACAATTAAATATATAACAGCCTTTGTACCGTTCACTGGTTCAACACCTTCGTTGCGAGCCACAGCAGACGTCCACCATCTCTTTTATCAAGCGCTAAGATACAATT
>DDJQ01000009.1:0-47649 GCA_002339125.1 Alteromonadaceae bacterium UBA2620 | reverse complement strand
ACTGGTTCAACACCTTCGTTGCGATTCACAGCTGAATTCGACTCCCGTTTTCATGCACTTATTTTTATCCAACTTCAGCTCTGCTAGTTTAGTTTACTCAGATATTGTGCCCTGCCCTTATTTAACGCTCGGACCTTAAGCCTCTGCTATGCCTGTTTGTTTTTCGTGACAGTGCTCAGTATTCAGGTTTTAATAAGATTTATTAGCAAGTTGCCGATAAAGCATTCAGAAGCCAAACGGAAATAGCGGTAATGAATTTAAAGTTAGCCAGACAGACTCGTGTATTAGTCATTGACGATCAGGTCCTTGCCAAAGGCTATCTGAAATACTCACTGGAAGAGCTGGGCTTTCAGAATATCGAGTATGCCGATCGGGTAAGTACTGCACTCACCTACATTCGCCGTAATCATTACGATCTTATCGTCTGCTCCTACGACCTGAAAAATGAACAGGACGGCTACTTTCTTTACGACCAGCTAAAAGAACACAACGAACTGCCGCCAAGTACGGCGTTTGTTTTTATCAGTGCCGACACAACTGCAGATATTGTGCACAGTATTGTTGAGCTGCAACCAGACGACTTTCTGGCCAAGCCTTTTACCGTGCGGGAACTCGACCGCCGCCTTGGCCGGTTGTTAACCCGGAAACAAGTACTAAAACCGGTTTATCAGTTTATTGAACAAGGCTCTCTGGATAAGGCACTTCTGGAGCTGGAGAACTTTTTAACTGAGCCGCGCAATTCTGAGTTTTTCCCGCTGGCCTTAAAGTTAAAAGGCGAACTGTTATTAGCCTGCAGCCATTACGATGAAGCCAGAGAGTTTTACCAGGCGATTATCAATGTGCAAAACTTTACCTGGGCTCAGCTCGGTCTGATCCGCAGTTTTATTTCGCTGGACCTGGATGAAGAAGCGGAAAAGCTGGTTATCGAGCTGGCACTCAAGCAAGACTCTATGCTAGCCGCATATGACTTGCTGGCGGCCTTGCAAATTAAGCACAAAGAATTTGAGGATGCGCTGGAAAGTGTTGAGGTTGCCAGTGAAATTTCACCCCGAAATATTCACCGCCATGCCAAAGCCCTGGATTTGTCGAGATTAACCCACGATTACGAGTCGCAGTTTGAAGCGGCCAAGAAAATTGTCAAAATTGCCAAGAACTCCATTCACGACAAGCCGGAAATTTATCTCAATGTGGCCCGGGCGGGCATTGATTTTGCGATGACCGCTGATGAAAAACACACCAAACGCCTAATTAAGCAATCCACCGAGTATTTAAAGCAGCTTAAGAATAATTTTCCGAAAGCCGACATTGATGATCAGTTAAAAGTCATTGATGCCCGTTTGCTGTACCTGGAAGACGAAGTGGATAACGCCAAAGCGCTGCTCGACCAACTAAGTGATGATACCTGGGAAACCGAAAGCATTGAAGGGCTCCTCGATAAAGCGAAAGCTTTCCATGAGGTGGGTTTTCAGGAGCATGCGCTCAATATCCTCGACCTTATCGAACGCCGCTGTCACAACGATCCAGCACAAAGTAATTTGTTTTTACAGTATGTCCAGCAGGAAAAAACTGAGAAAGCAGAAATCAGTCTCAGTCCAAAAGAGCTTAATAACAGTGCTGTTAACCAGTACCAGCGCGGCGATCTGGAAAAAGCCCTGCAAACCTTCCGCCAGGCATTTACCATTATGCCTAAGAACCCATCCATTGCGCTGAATTTGCTACAGGCCGCAGCCATTAACCTTCGTGAAGCGAATAGCGAGGCGGCAAAAGATACCCTCAGTACACAGTTAATTCATAATTGCCTGAAAGCCATTGAGTCAGGCAAGCTCACCGAAGAGCAGGAACAACGCTATCAGCGTGTCAAAAAGGTATTAAAAGACCTGACTTAACCCCTACACCCCGCTCTCATCATGGCTTACAGCCTGATTATTTTGCATTGAGACTTTGCAGTTTTGCTAGTTTGAGACTATTTATTAAGAGTAAATATTTATTTGGTATCACTCTAAGCAAAATAAACCTCACATGAAAATAAAGGCTCTAATCGAGAAGTATCGCCTCAGTGACGATGAATATAACGACATTCTGGATCAGTTTATTCAGTCAATTGCTGAAATGTTTGATATGCCCATTGCTTTTTTGGCGGTGGTGGAAGGTGAAACTCAGTGGTTTAAAGCCAAATTTGGTATCGAAGCAACAGAGATCCCGGTCAGTGACTCAATTTGTAAGCTGGTAAAAGAAACCGGCAATGTTATTTATATAGAGGATACGCTGCAGGACGAACGTTCCCGGGATAAACTTTGTGTTACCGGGGAGCCATTCATTCGCTTTTATGCGGGCGTGCCCTTTCAGCTCCAGAACATCAAAGTGGGTTCGGTGTGTGTTATGGACACCCGCCCCAGGGTATTAACCCCCCAGGACGTCGAACTGCTAACCAAATTCAGTCAGCATCTGGCGCAGTGCATCGAATTAATCTACGCCAATTTGCGCACCGAGGACGAACACCAGTTATTAAATAATTCTCCGGCTGCTCTTATCCGCTGGCAGGCAAAGCCCTCAGTGTCTACCTCTTATCTGTCTCAAAATTTCAGCAAATTACTGCGTGTTGATATCCCCGAAGATGTTTCACTTTTTCAGTTGGAAAGCTGCATTTATCCTGAAGACCTCGACGGTTTTATGTTTGCCATGCGTAATCACCAGCAGGGTGCTACGTTTTGTGAATGTGACTTCAGAGTCGTTAACAGAGGTCATTCCCCAATCTGGTACAAACTGGTTTCCCGCGGCATCTTTGAAGAAGGTCAGCTGATAGCAGTACAAGGCTTATTGCTCAATAACGCCGAACAGAAATACCTGGAACAGCGTATTCTGGAAACCAACGAACGCATGCGACTTATTCTTGAAGCTTCCGGACTTGGCACTTCAGACTGGGATTTGCGTAACGACAACATGCGCGTGAACAACCGGATGTGTGACATCGTCAGTATGCACCCGGATAGTGTAGACACCAGCATGATGTATTGGGCGCAACTGGTGCATCCGGCCGATAAAGAACGCATGCGCGATGCCATAGTAGACAGCCTGATTAACCCGCAAACCCCACTGGATATTGAATACCGACTGCAATCAGCTGCCGGCGGTTACCGCTGGGTAGAAACCTACGGTAAAGTGGTTACCCGGGATAAGAACGGCCGCGCTGAACGGTTCGCCATGACCCATCGTGATATCACCGAAAAGAAACTGTCAGATCTTGAAGCGGAAAACCAGCGGCGGTTATTGGGGTTTATCAATCACGCACAAAATCTGTTTGTTGCACAAAAGGATTTACAGCTCGCCTGTGAACAGATTTTCCCTGAACTCATCGACCTGGCAGAAAGTGAATACGGCTTTATTGGTAAAGTTCATTATGAGGGCGATAACCCTTGCCTGCATATATACGCGATTTCAGATGTCAGTTGGAGTGAAGAAACAAAAAAACAATATGAATTGTTTAAACAAGGCAAATTAAGGTTTACCAACCTGAATAACTTGTTTGGCCATGTGATTACCTCAAATTCACCGGTTATCGCCAACGCGCCAAGAAAACACCTGGCGTCAAAAGGCACGCCTCACGGCCATCCGGTTCTGCATCGTTTTCTCGGCTTGCCCATTAAACAAGCGGGTAAAGCAGTAGGTGTAATAGGACTGGCCAATAAGGCAGAAGATTACTCGCAAAGTGATGTGGACTTTCTGACCCCGCTTACCGACACACTGGCCAATCTGTTCAGAGCCGTAGAGGTGGAACAGGCGCGTTTCGAGGCCGAGCAACGTCTGGAGTATCTGGCTTCTACCGATGCGCTTACAGGTTTGATGAACAGACGTGCTTACTTTAATCGCATCCAATCTTTAACCGATGGTGAACAAGCTAACCTGTGTATTTGCATAATCGATATAGATAACTTTAAAAAGCTTAACGACAGCTACGGTCATCCCGTCGGAGATAGTGTACTGAAAGAAGTAGCCCGCGTACTGGAGCATTCAGTAAGAAGCTCAGACATGGTTGCCCGGTTGGGAGGTGAAGAATTTGGCCTGTTTCTGGACTCAGGAGAGGAGCAACAGTGCAGTCAAATTCTCGATACCATCCTGGCCAGCATCAGAGCTATCAATCTCGACACAGAAAAAGGCGTGCTGAACAATATCAGTATCAGTGTTGGAGCAACTCTGGTTTGCCGCAGTACAAAGTCGGCAACCACGTTTTTTGATTCGGTCATGAAAGAAGCGGACGATGCATTATACGAGGCCAAACGGCAGGGTAAAAACCGCTATTTCTGGCATCATCAGATGCATACTCAGCCAGCGAATGATGATCAGCAGGTGGCAACGGTTACCCATTAACCAGATGGGTACTATACACTACCACGTCTTCGTCAAAAATCGCATCGGTATAGCGCTCCGTGCGCTGATACTGCATGCCTAGTTTCTGCATTATATTGATAGAACCATGATTATCCTCCAGCGCTATAGCAGAAAACTGTGGGTATCCTGCCTGACGCAGCGAGTCCAGCACGGCTTTAGCAGCTTCCGTTGCATACCCTTTCCCCCAGCTCTGACGACGAAAGCGCCAGCCAAGCTCAAGGTTATCCGGCTGCGGGTTTCCGGTAAAAAAGCCCAACGGCCGAACCAGTATCCAGCCAATCGCTTCGCGAGTACCTGTACTTAAGCTGGCCTGCCATAATCCCCAACCTTTTTCTTCATTATTGAAAGACTCAATGCGGGGAATAAATACTTCGTCGACTTCTTTGCGGGTGGTTTTTCTGCCACCGGTTAAGTAGCGCATAACCTCTTCATCCTGATCAATGTCAAACAGGAAATCCCGATCTCGTGCGGTAATACGACGATAGGTTAAACGCTCGGACGGATTAACAGTGAGCATAATATTATCCGCCCAGCATGGAAAGATTTTTAGTGATCCCGGTGATGCCTTCCTGCAGGTAATGAGACACTTTTTTGTCGGCCAGACTCGACGCCACAAACTCTTTAACCGCCTGCACATTGCCCGTCTGTAATGACTCACGTAAATCAAGCCCTTGTTCGCTGAATAAACATAAGTGCAGCTTACCCAGTGCAGTAATGCGCAAGCGGTTGCAGCTGTCACAGAAATCACTGCTATAAGGCATAATAAAGCCAATCCGGCCAACATAATCAGGATGCACCAGTTCAATGGCCGGGCCGGCATCCTTACCACGCGGCAACGCCTGCCAGCCCTGAGCTTTAAGGGCTGCCAGATGAGGTTCGGCACTGACATGATGAGATTTGAAAAATGCCTTATGCTGGCCGGTTTCCATCAGCTCAATAAATCGAACCGTTACCGGCATATCTTTCAGCCAGGCAGTAAAGTCGCGTAACTGAGCTTCAGCCCAGGGGCGCAGCAATACCGCATTAACCTTAGCATTAATGCCCTCAACAATGGCCGACTCCACGCCATCGAGTACCGCATTCAGCTTGTCCTGGCCACTAAGCAGTGCAAACTGTGCCGGCTCCAGACTGTCCAGACTGATATTGACCTGATTCAGCCCGGCCCGGGCCAGTGGCTTTGCCAATGAGGCCAGTTTGCCCGCGTGGGTGGTCATGGCCACTTTACTGATCCCTTCGGTTTGCGCACAGCTGGCAACCACATCAACAATATCTCGTCGCAGAGTGGGCTCGCCGCCGGTCACCCGAATTTTCGACGTGCCCATTTGCGCAAAAGCATTTACCAGGGTTTCAATTTCATTTAGGCTCAGAAACTGCTGGGCCTGGCCCTGATAACCATCGGGCAGGCAATATTGACAACGAAAGTTGCATACATCAGTAATGGACAAGCGCAGATAATAAAATCGGCGACCAAACGAGTCTTGTAACAAATCAATGCCTTCAGGGTTAATGTCAGCTATAAGCATCGCATATTGTGCTGTCTTGTCATTCTACCTTATGTCGGGCCACAACATAACCATTGTTATTTTAAGGGTATAAAAGAGGATACATGCGCCCACATCGCCAACCGGTTGATCCCAACACGCCTATGCAATGGCAGGTATTTCGGCAGTTATGGCCCTACCTGCTGGAATTTAAACAGCGGGTTATTCTCGCCCTGCTGTGCCTTGTGGCTGCCAAACTTGCCAGCATTGGCCTGCCTTTTATTCTTAAACATACGGTAGACAGTCTCAATGACGACACCGTTAAGGCCCTGGCCGTGCCGCTGTCACTGGTATTTGCTTACGGAGTATTACGACTCTCCAATGTGTTGTTGGGTGAGGTGCGCGATACATTATTTGGCCGGGTAACCGAGCGTGCTATGCGCCGCCTCGGCCTGCAGGTGTTCGAACACTTACACCGGCTGGATCTGGGCTTCCACCTGTCCAGACAAACCGGCGGACTGTCGCGGGATATTGAGCGGGGTACCAGTGGCATTAGTTTTCTGATGCGGTTTATGGTGTTTAATATTTGCCCTACCCTGCTGGAAATAGCACTGGTAGTAGGCGTATTACTGACTCAGTATGGCGTATCGTTTGCGCTGATTATCCTCTGCTCGGTGATTGCCTATGTATGGTTTTCAATGAAGGCCACCGACTGGCGCACCGAATATGTACGCCAGGTTAATCAGGCTGACTCCAGCACCAACACTCGCGCCATCGACAGCCTGCTAAATTACGAAACCGTAAAGTATTTCAATAATGAACAATACGAGGCCAACCTGTACGACAGCAATCTCGCCCAATGGGAAACTGCGCGCCGCAAAAACCGTTTATCCCTATTTGCCTTAAACGGTGGTCAGGCTTTTATTATTGCTACCGCTATGACCAGTATGCTCTTGCTGGCAGCCCTTGAAGTCGGCGAAGGCAATATGACCATTGGTGACTTTGTGTTAATCAACGCCTTTACCATGCAAATCTTTATGCCGCTCAACTTTCTGGGGTTTGTTTATCGTGAAATTCGTGGCTCGCTGGCCAATATTGAAAACTTATTTAAACTGCTCGACAGAACGCCACAGGTAGACGATAGCCAGGATGCAACAACGCTGGTTACCCATGAGGGGCGTATTGAGTTTGAGCAGGTGAGCTTTGCTTATCACGACGACCGTCCAATCCTCAGCAACGTTAGTTTTACCGTAGAACCCGGCAGCAAGGTTGCAGTAGTCGGCGAAAGTGGTGCCGGAAAATCCACCCTGGTGAAGTTACTGTTTCGTTTTTACGACCCGGCATCCGGCAGGATCACCATCGATGGCCAGAATATTGCCGACGTCACGCAGCACAGTTTACGTCAGCACATTGGCATTGTGCCCCAGGACACGGTGTTATTTAACGACTCCATTTTCGAGAACATCCGCTACGGCCGGCCCGACGCCAATGAGGAAGATGTTTATGAGGCCATTCGCCTGGCCCATCTTGATCAGTTTATCAGTCAATTGCCAGAAGGTGCGCAAACCAAAGTAGGCGAACGGGGCCTTAAGCTATCCGGTGGCGAAAAGCAGCGAGTTGCCATCGCCCGGGCAATCTTGAAACGCCCGGCGATTATGGTTTTCGATGAAGCCACTTCGTCTCTGGATAGTCAGTCTGAACAAGCTATACTTCGTGCGCTGCGGGAAGTTGCCAAGGGCCACACCAGCCTGGTGATAGCTCACCGTTTGTCAACCATTGTGGATGCCGATAAAATTCTGGTTATGAGTCAGGGGCGGCTCATCGAACATGGCAATCACGACGCGCTGCTTAATCAACAAGGCGTTTATGCCGGCCTCTGGCAAGCACAGCAAAAGCAGGCAACTTAACCATGACAAACTCAATGCCCGACGCGGCAGCCCTTAAACAGGCCATTAATCAGACCATGCCCTTTGGCAAATATGCCGGGCGTAAGCTCATTCAGTTGCCCGAACCTTACCTGGTATGGTTTGCCAAGCAAGGCTTTCCGGCCGGAAAACTGGGGGAGCAACTGGCGCTGATGTATGAAATCAAACTGAACGGCATGGAAGGTATGCTTACGCCGTTAATCGACGACTAGCCCCATGGTTTACCATCAAAAAAAGTATCAGCAACACGAAGCAGATAAACTTAGCCTGTGCTTACACGGCTGTATTGCACGCAAAGTGCTGGCTGAGCCGGCATTGTTAGACCAGGCGACAACCACATTACAACAGCGCTACGAGCAAAAACTGCTCAGCTACGGTGCCTACCTGAACTGGCAGGCAATTCTTGCGCAGGTAAACATGCCGGAAAACTTCATTAAAGCGATGACAGCCACCGATAAAACCACCACAGCCCTGCGCCGAAAAACCATCTTTACCGGTGTCCTTAACGAAAAAGAGCGCAGCGATTGCCTCGCTGCGCTCTTATAACACAAAGATTGTGGTTGGCTGATTACTTACTGCGTAAGTGGTCTGCCACCAGGAACGCCATTTCCAGTACCTGATCGGCATTCAAACGCGGATCACACTGGGTTTTATAGGCTTCCTTGAGATCTTCGTCGCTGATCTGGTAAGCGCCACCGGTACATTCGGTAACGTGCTGGCCAGTCATCTCCAGGTGAATACCACCTGCATAGGTGCCTTCGGCTTCATGGGCCTGGAAGAACTGTTTAATCTCGCTCAGGATGGCATCAAAGTTACGGGTTTTGTAACCACTGGAAGCAGAGAAAGTATTGCCGTGCATGGGGTCGGAACTCCACACTACGTTACGTCCTTCGGCTTTCACCCGGCGTAACAGTCGCGGTAAATTCGCTTCCAGCTTGTCTGCTCCCATTCGGGTGATCAGAGTGAGTCTGCCCGGATCGTTATTCGGGTTAAGCGCATCAATCAGACGAATAAGTTCGTCTTCTTCCATGGTCGGGCCAACCTTCACACCCACAGGGTTATTGATACCGCGGAAGAACTCAATGTGCGCATGGTCAAGCTGACGTGTACGTTCACCAATCCACACCATATGCGCAGAACAGTCATAAGGCTTACCCGTTAGCGTATCAATACGCGTTAAGGCCTGCTCATAGTTAAGCAACAGCGCTTCGTGAGAAGTAAACAATGACGTTTCGTGTAACGATGGCGTATTGGTAGCGTTAATACCAATGACGTCCATAAACTCCAAGGTATCCTGAATGCGACGGGATAGGTCCAGATACTTATCTTTTTGCGGATTATTTTCCAGAAACGCCATATTCCAACGGTTCACTTCATGCAGATCAGCCAGTCCGCCCTGCGCAAAAGCGCGCAACAGGTTTAAGGTGGCTGAACTACGATGATAAGCTTCAACCAGTCGTTGTGGATCAGGTCGGCGTGCTGCTTCAGTGAATTCAAAGCTGTTAATAATATCGCCACGATAGCTGGGCAGCTTTACACCATTGATAGTTTCGAAATCCGAAGAACGTGGTTTGGCGTACTGGCCGGCCATGCGCGCGACTTTGGTTACCGGGCAACGGCCGGCAAAGGTCAGAACAATAGCCATTTGCAATAGTACTTTAAATGTATCGCGGATCTTCGGTGCATTAAACTCACTAAACGATTCCGCACAGTCACCGCCTTGCAGTAAGAAACCTTTACCTTCGCATACCTGACCAAGCTGGCGACGCAGCTCTCGGGCTTCAGCGGCAAACACTAAAGGAGGATACGAACTCAGGGTTTGCTCTACCTGGTCCAGTTCAGCTTTATCCTCGTATTCTGGCTGTTGCAAAATTGGCTTTGCGCGCCAGCTATCTGGTTGCCAGTTATTCACTTAGCACCTCTTTCAAATGGGAAATTTCAGAAAACGACTAACCCTTTAAAAGCCAGTTGCATGTCGTACGGGAATAAAATGCCGCTGCTCATCCTTAAACAGGCATTCAAACTGACAATCAAAGGTTAACCACAGGTTAGACAGGCTGAGTACATCTCTGGTAGGTCCGTATGCAAGCATTTGCCCTGCCTTTGCTAACAATACCGTATCGGCAAAGGTATTAGCAATATTGATATCGTGGCAACTCATAATTATTTGGTTTCCGACCTTCGCCAGCGCACTGAGCCATTGCATCAACACTGTCTGATGACGGATATCCACTCCCTGGAGTGGCTCGTCGAGTACTATAATAGCATTACCGGACTTAATAGCTGGCCACACCTGTAACAATGCTCGGCTGATCATAATACGTTGCAACTCACCACCAGACATGCGGCTAACCGGCTTATCCAGCAAATCAGCAATATCCAGTTTACGGATCAGCTCACCGGGGATATCCCTGCTTTGGCAAGGACTTAAAAATTGCAGGCATTCGCGACCGGTTAGTTCAAACTGAATACTGTGCTGCTGAGCAACAAAACAGCGATGGCCGGATAGCACCGCGAGCGGCGTTGCATAAACATCGGTTTGCCCCCAGAATACGTCCCCCTGTTCTGGTTTAAGCAAGCCAGCCAGTACCAACAGCAGGGTTGATTTCCCCGCCCCATTGGCCCCTAACAGACAGGCAATACCCGGTTGCATTATCGTGACAGAGATATTGTCCAGGCGCTGGTCAAGGGAGATGTTTTCAAGCTTAATCGGCAGATTCATTTAAACTGTCCTTTAAGCAAGGCATACAGCAGTAGCGGGCCGCCCAGCGACGCGGTAACCATGGATACCGGCAAGGATGCATAGGGCAACAAATCCGAGAACAACGCCACCAGCAATAACATTACGCCGCCACACAATGCACTGGCGGGCAACACCACCCGGTTATCAAATCCCATCAGTAAACGAACGTAATGAGGCACCAGCAACCCTAAAAAGGCAATAGAGCCAGCAATAGCAACCGCCGCCCCCACCGCCAGGGCGCAAGCAATAAGAATAAGCTTACTTTCGTGAGCAGGATCGATGCCTGCACTACGAGCCGTTAGCTCGCCGTTATAGAGATAATTCAGGGTCTTGCCTTTTGAGATAATGAGCAAGCAACTGCCTGCTATCAGTGGCGCGCTCCATAGGAGGATCCAGCCATCGGCCTGATGCAGACTGCCCATCACCCAGAAGGTCAGGTTACGCATCGACTGCGCGTCGGCGAACAAATAAAGCCAGCCCATCACTGCACTGGTTAACGTGGTAATTGCGATACCGGCGAGGATCACCGCTGTATTAAGCCCTCGCAAGCGAGCAGAAAGGCGGTAGATAACCGCGGTCGATAGCAGTGCACCGGCAAAACAAGCCAGTGGCATGCTGTAATGCAGGGTACTGACCATCCACTCTGGCATCAGGATCAACACTAATGCCGCCATCAGGCTGGCACCGCTGGCAATGCCAATAATCCCTGGATCGGCCAGCGGATTGCGTAACACCACCTGTAAGGCCGCCCCACTCACACACAGTGCCGCGCCCACCACGGTTGCCGTGATGGCCAGTGGCAATTGTAAATTAACCAGAATGTACCAGCGTGTCTCGGCGGTAGTATCCGCCTGCCACCAGACACTGGCAAGCAGTGCTAAAAAGCACAACAGTAATGCTATTCCCAGTGCACCAACGGTCCATTTGGAGGCAGGGGCTGACATTAATTTCTGAGCGCCCTGATTAAGCCGTCCGAAGCTTCCTCAATTAAGCCAAGCACCAGCTCAAAGCCTTTTTTACCGCCGTAATACGGATCTGGTACTTCTTCATTTTCGTAACCGGCAAAATCCAGCATCAGGCGAATTTTATGATGATGTTCCGGGTCGCTCATCTCGCGCAGGTTTTCAAGATTGCTCTGGTCCATGGCCAGGATCAGATCGAAGGTTTCAAAATCGGTGTCACTCACCCGACGACACTTCAATCCTTCAAAACTATAACCTCGCTCCTGCCCGGCGGCTTGCGAGCGTTTGTCAGGCGGGCTACCAGTGTGGTAACCATGAGTACCGGCTGAATCAATGGTCAGTTTAAGTCCGGCCTCATCAGCCTTATGACGGAATACCGCCTCGGCCGTGGGCGAACGGCAAATATTGCCAAGACAGACAAATAAAACAGCTTTGGGTGATGTCATGGTAATTCCTATCTTTACGTCAGTATTCTTAGCCTGCAACTATCCCGGCCTGCTGGCAATGCGACTTACCCCACCGGTTCGAGCGTGGTATTGTACTTATCATTAGCGTTTAACACTATGCTAAAACCCACGAATAAAACAAAGAGAAAGATTAATGCCGACAGAAACTAAGCCACACGTGCTAATGCTATCCAGTTCCCGAATGGGCGACGAAGAATATCTGGCCCATGCCCGCGATATGATTTCACACCACCTGGGCGAAGAGCGGGACGTCCTGTTCATTCCGTTTGCCGGAGTAACGCTGGGTTGGGATGACTATGTAGAAAAAGTTCGCGAGGCCCTGCCACAGCTCAACATTACCGGCATCCATACCTGCGACGACCCTCAGCAGGCAATCACCTCTGCTAAAGCGGTACTGGTTGGTGGTGGTAATACCTTTAACTTACTCAATGAGCTGTATAAGCAGTCACTGATAGAGCCTCTGCAGCGCCAGGTAAGCCAGGGCGTGCCTTACATCGGCTGGAGCGCGGGCAGTAATATTTGCGGCAACAGTATCCGCACGACCAATGATATGCCGATTATTGAGCCCCCCTCCTTTGCCGCTCTCAATTTTCTAAGCTGTCAGCTAAATCCGCACTATACCGATTATCAGCCACCGGGACATAACGGCGAAACCCGGGATGACCGGTTGTTTGAATTCACCCGGCTAAATCCCCAAACACCTGTGTTAGCTATCCGGGAAGGCACTGCCCTGCAATATACTGAAGGACGGCTTACTTTGTTGGGTGAGCTAGAAGGATTTTGTTTCAGCAGCGATGATAAAAGCCCCATCGCGCCGGGCCAGGATTTAACCAACTATATCAGTTAAAGAGCTCGCCCAGTGCAGCAAAATCCGGCGCTGACTGATAGGGAATAGTCGCCAGACGCGGCGCCGGCATCAGCTGCTCGAGCGTCGCCAGGTTTTCATTAAAATAAGGCATGTCGGCTGTCAGTGTATTCGCCACCCAGCCTTTAATCTTGAGGCCGTCAGCCGTTACAGCTTCGGCGGTCAGTAACGCGTGATTCAGGCAGCCAAGACGCATCCCTACGACAATGATCACATCAAGCTGAAGGGCTTTTACCACGTCACTTAAAAAGCGTTGATTGCCAATGGGTAAACGCCAGCCACCAGCACCTTCCATCAGCAGCACATCAGCTTGCTTGTTAAGCAGATGATCAAAGCCACTCTTAATCACGGCTTCACTGATTGGCTGACTGGCAAGCTCGGCGGCAATATGCGGCGCTATTGCCGGCTCCAGCGCCACCGGATTTACCTCTTTCAGCGTTAACTCAACATTCGATGCCTGCTGTAAGGCCAGCGCATCTTCGTTTTGCCACTGGCCGTTGTACCATTCACAGCCCGCTGCCACAGCCTTGTAGCCTATGGCTCGCTTGCCGGCCATTACCGCGGCTTTAAGTAACATTGCGCTTACGTAGGTCTTACCTACTTCGGTATCAGTGCCGGTAACGAAAAAAGCCTGGGTCACTGTGGTTTCTCCAGCGTCAGATGTAATACGGTATAAGTGTTAGTTAACTGCCCCTGCTCGTTGCGTGGCATCGCTGTTTCAAGTTGGTTTAGCGCTTTACGGGTTAGCCCCTGACGTTTAGCGCCCTGCGCGCTACTGCCAGCGCCAACGCCTTTGATTGAGCGCAGCAGTTGCCAAATCCCATCAAACTCATCGCTGTATTCAACAAGTTCATGTGCACCATATTTCAAACCGGTCTGGCTCAGCGCATTAAGCCAATCGCTGGCAGTGAACAGCTCATTAATTTGTAGCGATACCCCGGCAGCGCGACTTGCCCGGCGTAATTCAGCAAAAGAACCGTCCACCATAATGGCTAATTCAGCGCGTCCAACATGGTGTAAAACACGGGCTATTTCAGCGAGAGCGGCTTGCGGACGACGGCACCACTGCAGAGCCATGGAAGAAAACACCAAATCAAAGGCGGCGCTCTGCCAGGGCAGTTGCTCGGCATCGCCCTGCACAAAATGGATAACAGGGTAATTTTGCTGAGCCTGCTCGACCATGCCTGCGGCCAAATCGAGACCGGTTGTCGTAGTGGCTATTCGGCCTAAACGCTGAGTGTGGCGGCCGGTGCCACAACCAATATCAAGCGCCTTGTTTACGTGCTGTTGAGGTACACGGGCAAGCGCTGCCGTGGCTATCTGCGCCTGAATATTGGCTATCTCATCATACTGACCGGCGGCGCCACTGAAGCGTTTGGCCACATCGTCTTTTTCAGTCGCCTGTTGCACAGTTGTGCGCGGTTCAATCAGGGCCATGTTGTAACTCCTGACGTACCAGAGTCAGTCCGTCTACCAAAGCGTCGATGTCCTGGCTGGTGTGCACGGCACTCAGTGTAATGCGCAGCCGATCCGACCCTTTCGGTACCGTTGGATGACGCATGGCCGGCACCCATAGCCCCCTTTCAGACAATGCTTTGGAATACTGGCGGGCCAGTTCTGGTTCACCCACAATTAACGGTTGAATGGCGCTTTCTGAGTCGAGTAGTGTCAGGCCTTCCTGCCTGGCGCGCTGTCTAAAATAGGCAATATTGCCATGCAGCTGCTCGCGCTGGGAGCCAGTGGTCACGCAGTTCAGCGCGTAAATGGTAGCGACCGCCTGGGCCGGCGGAAAGGCCGTAGAATAGATATAGTGACGGGCATAATTAACCAGATAATCAATCAGGCTGTGGCTACCCGCCACAAAAGCACCGGCAGTACCCACGGCTTTGCCGAAGGTACCCATAACAATTTGACAATCCTGCTGCTTGAGGCCAAAGGTTTCCACCGAGCCCAGACCGTTATCGCCGGTAACACCAAAAGCATGGGCATCATCCAGCATCAGCCAGCTATCGGACTGCTTGGCGCAACTAACCAAAGCGTTAACATCAGGGCTATCACCATCCATGCTGAACACCCCTTCTGAGGCAATCAGTCGGTTTGGCCCTTCGCACTTAGTCAACAGGGTTTTAAGGTGAGCAGTATCGTTATGGGCAAAGCGGCGCAGATTGCCGTGGCTGGCAAGCGCCCCTTCAATAAACGACGCGTGCATAAATTTATCGGCAATAATCTCACCGGTCGAGGCAAATAACGCCTGACATACGGCCTGATTGGCAGCAAAACCGGAGTTAAATAACACCACCGCATCGTAACCCAACGCTTCAGCCAGCATAAGTTCGAGCTCACGGTGAGCCACACTGTAACCCGTTACTAACGGTGAAGCACCGCTGCCGGCACCAAATTGCGCCAGTCCTTCAACCCAGGCCTGCAATACGCCCTGATCGTGACGCAGTCCTAAGTAATCATTGCTGCCGAAGTTAAGATAATGCTTACCATCAACGGCAATTACGCCATCCCGCTCATAGTCGATCGCGGTGCGCTGGCGGTAATAGCCCAGCTGCTGGCGCTCAGTTAACTGCGTATCAATAAAATCAAAGGCCATTATGCAGACTCGGTTTGACCTTTTTCGGTGGCGTCATAAAACAGTTCAGACTGCGGGGCATTTTGTTGTTCGATAGCTTCCTCGAGCGCCAATTGATGCGCTTCGTCAGAATACTCCCGGGTACGCTCAGAATTAATGCCCAGCTTTTTAAATAACACCACGTCCTCGTGTGTATCCGGATTTGAAGTGGTGAGCAGCTTACAGCCATAAAAAATGGAATTGGCACCGGCCATAAAACACAGCGCCTGCATTTGCTCATTCATTTGTTCGCGGCCGGCCGACAGGCGAACATGGGATTTGGGCATCATGATACGCGCCACTGCAATGGTACGGATAAAATCAAAGGGTTCCATATCATCCAGTTTGTCCAGCGGCGTGCCATCTACCTTAACCAGCATGTTAATCGGCACACTCTGAGGCTGCTCCGGCAAATTGGCCAGCTGAATAAGCAGCGATGCACGGTCGGACAGTGTTTCGCCCATGCCGACAATGCCCCCCGAGCACACATTCATCCCCGCCTCGCGGACATTTTGCAGGGTATCGAGGCGATCCTGGTAGGTGCGGGTGGTAATAATATCACCATAAAACTCCGGCGAGGTATCCAGATTATGATTGTAGTAATCCAGACCAGCTTGTTTGAGCGCAACCGCCTGGTCGCGGGTTAACATGCCGAGCGTCATACAGGTTTCCAGACCCATCGCCTTCACCTCAGCGACCATTTGGGTAAGGTAAGGCATATCGCGCTCTTTAGGGTTACGCCAGGCCGCGCCCATACAAAAACGGGTTGAGCCGGTTTGTTTAGCTTCTTTAGCGCGTTCAATGACCTTTTCGATTTCCAGCAGACGTTCTTTTTCAAGGCCGGTATCATAGCGGGCGCTTTGTGGGCAGTATTTGCAATCTTCCGGGCACGCGCCGGTTTTTATTGATAACAGTGTGCTCACCTGCACCTGATTAGGGTCGAAATGCTGACGATGAATCACCTGGGCTTTAAATAACAAATCGTTGAAGGGCATCGCATACAATGCCTCCACTTCTTCCCGGGTCCAGTCATGTCGAACGACCGCTTCAGTGCTATTATGTTGTGATGCCAGCATCGCCTATCCTTTACTCTTATTGTCTGGTCGCTTAGTCTATGCCCCAGCAAAGACTTGTCAACCAAATTAACTTTATAAACTTTACTATTGTGCATAATTTAACCAACAAAGAATTTGACCAACAACATATCTGGCATCCTTATACTTCAGCCATCGATCCCTTGCCTTGTTTTGAGGTCAGTGGCGCCAGTGGTGCCGAGATTACCCTGGCCTCGGGAGAAACCCTGGTTGACGGTATGTCCAGTTGGTGGGCCGCTATCCACGGCTACAATCACCCGGCACTCAATGCCGCCGCCCACCAGCAAGTTGATAAATTTAGCCATGTCATGTTTGGCGGCCTGACCCACGAACCAGCCATCAACCTGTGCCGGCAGTTGCTAAGCATGGCACCGGCGGGGCTTGAGCGGGTATTTCTGGCTGATTCCGGCTCAGTATCAGTGGAAGTGGCCATTAAAATGGCCGTACAGTACTGGGCGTGTCAGGGCCGACCGGAAAAATCGCGGCTTATTGCGCCCCGCAATGGCTATCACGGCGACACCTTTGCCGCTATGTCGGTTTGTGATCCGGTTAATGGCATGCACAGCCTGTTTACCAACAGTCTTACCAAGCACGTTTTTGCACCAGCGCCACAGACCCGCTTTGGTCAGGCCTTCAGTGAAGACGACATTCTGCCGCTGGAAGAGCTTTTTGCCCGTCACCACGAAGAGCTGGCGGCGCTGATCCTCGAGCCTGTTGTGCAAGGCGCTGGCGGCATGCGGTTTTATCATCCCGAATATTTACGCCGTTGTCGTCAGCTTTGCGATACTTACGATGTGTTACTGATTTGCGATGAAATTGCCACCGGATTCGGTCGCACCGGTAAGCTGTTTGGCTGCGATCATGCCGAGATTAGCCCGGACATTATGTGCGTTGGCAAGGCCCTTACCGGCGGTTATATGACACTGGCGGCCACGCTGTCTACCGAGGATGTGGCGCGCGGTGTTTGTGAAGGCAGTCCCGGCGTGTTTATGCACGGTCCCACTTTTATGGGTAACCCGCTGGCCTGTGCGGTGGCCGGTGCGAGCTTATCACTGATTCATCAGGGGGACTGGCAGGTTCAGGTACAAGGCATCGAAACTCAGCTTAAAGCCGAGCTTTCCCGCTGTAATGAACTTGCCTGCGTGCAGGATGTCAGAGTATTAGGTGCAATTGGCGTAGTGGAAACCAAACACCCGGTAGATATGAAACGTTTACAGCCTTTGTTTGTAAAAAATGGCGTGTGGATCAGGCCGTTTGGCAAGCTGGTGTATATTATGCCCCCCTACGTCATTTCATCTGAGCAGCTCAGCCGCTTAAGTGATGCCATCTATCACTGCCTGAGCAGTACTTACGGTTAAGACATAAGGAGCGCGCAAGCAATGATTATCCTGCGATTAATCGACAAGATAGTGTTTGCCGCGCTACTCATCCTGATGCTACAGGTTCCGATTGTCACCGACCATTATGTGCAATATCTTAATGGCTATGTGGATGCCACCCAGGCCGAGGTAGATCATTATCAGCAACTGGCCGACACCTACGGCTACACCGATATCAACTCTATGCTCACTGCCCTGCAGGCCAATCAGGACGAGCTGGTGCGTGACGATGCACGGCACAAACAAACCGTGTTGCTGGCGCATAAAGAGGCGCAGAAAGCCCTGCATAACCTGCGCACCAGCAACTATTTTGAGCAAGCCTGGTATTTTGCCCAACCTGCCCAGTACCAGCGACTCGGTCAGGTGCTAAACCTCTACCAGCCATCTTTGCCACTCAAACCGCAGGCCGTTGGCTCTGCACTGATCACCTCTCTTAGCCTGTACTTACTGTTCTGGTTACCCGTAGCCTGGCTTCGCCATCGACGTAAAAAGCACAGTCAGGTCTTCAGCCACTAACTTTTTTATGCCTGAGTGATTATTCAGGTATCAAAATTGCTACCGGATCATCATGGTATACACCTTTTATTTACAATTTATCGATTAATATTTATCCAGCATCGCGAAACGCCCCACTTTCAAGGGCTATGCGATTGAAGTGAGGAAAATAACCATGACAGATACACCAAAGAATCAAACGTTAATTACTGGCCAACTGTTGCAAATCAGAGACAAACTGATAGCCAAGCGTCACCTTATCCCTGCCTCATTCCAGGCAGAGTGGGACTCTCTGGCCGAGAAAACCGAAATGTTCGATCCGGCCAACCAGGGTCAGTTAAGCCACGCAGGTAACCAGATGGTCACCAAGCGTTCGGCTTTCAAAGGCACAGTTAATGATTTACTGCAATTAGTTGAAGCTATGCGGAATTTAAACCGCCAGATCAAAATCACTGCACATTAGTTCGCCGCTCCCCAGTTCCGGGAGCCGCCGCCGTAACACAATCGCGGCCTGAACCCGGCGCTTGCCATAACTGGTCATGCGCTGGAAGTCTTCCCGGGCAACGGGCACGTGCTGGTAGTCGAGGATCCGTGATACGGCTGTGTCGGTATCAGGGTCCGGATCGTGAATATACACGCAGTGGTCATCGGTTCCGGTGAGCACTACCCAGTGCGGCGCTTTAGAACGATCCAGCCGATAGGTACTGATTAAACACATCAGTGCACTATGCGGTGCATTGGCTTCCTTATCCAGAATATCCAGCCAGTTACTGTAGAATACCGGTACCTGACGAGCTTCAGCTTCTACCAAAAACTGTTGCTCAACGATGGCCAGAGTCTGGCGCTTGTGCTCATTGCGCACGCCGTCGACAAATAGTGGCCCTTCGTGACTTAAATACACTTTGACATCAAAGCCCCTCTCCATGGCTGACATTGCTAAACCTAATGGGTGCGTGCCTGCCGGCCCGCTGGTCATGTAAACGGTATTCGATTCACGCCATATAGCGAACTCTTCAGCCTGGGATAACCGCACCGACGGGTCAATCATAGCCATCGCCATCATCAGACTGGCTGGCCCACAGGTAAATGCCGTGGATTGCTGATACCAGGGGCATAACCTGTGCTGAATATCCGGTGTATCCAGCGGCAATGCTTTTTGCATGCGGATGGCGGTGGCGTCATCTTCATAGTAGTGGGGAGTCACCGCGAACGACTCAAACCCCAATCGTGTATAGAGTCTGATGGCCGACGCATTGTGCTCAGCCACTTCCAGCCGCATATAACGCTTACCGCGTTTACTGGCACGTTTTTCCAGATACCCAATAATAGCTTCTGCCATCCCCTGCCCGCGCGCTTGTGGCGCAACAGCCAGCGAATATAAGCGGGTTAGCAACGTACCACGCCGGACTAAAAGTAATCCATAACCCACCAGCTCACCTTCGGCATCGGCCACCACCATCTCAGCATTGCTGCTTTGCAGGTAATGCCGGAAACTGCGACGACTAAGCCTGTCAGCACTGAAACAATTATTTTCCAGCGCCAGCAGCGCAGCCAGATCGCTGTTATGCGCAGGCCTTAACAACCAGGGCGAATGTTCGGCGTTCATGCCTGGCGCCCCCGGCGTTCAAGGCGACTGACGAATTCCTGCATGATCAGCAAGTATAATTCGTTGCCCAGGTATTTATCTTCAATGCCGGCATCAATATTGGGATTGTCGTTCACTTCAATCACATAAACTTTATTGCCCCGTTGTTTTATGTCCACGCCGTACAGCCCTTTCCCCGCTACATCAGCCGCCGCAATCGCCGCCTTGAGTACCTGTTTAGGCACTTCGAAGGTTGGCATGGTAACGAAGTCACCCGAGTCTGATTTACCGTCTGCGTGGTTATAAATCTGCCAGTGATTACGCGCCATAAAATACTTACAGGCATAAATAGGCCGGCCACCAAGCATGCCTATGCGCCAGTCAAACTCCGTAAAAATGTACTCCTGGGCCAGCACTAGCGAGGAGGCTTCAAGCATCATAGCGAGTTTGTCCTGCAAGGCTGCCAGAGTTTCCACTTTATATACGCCTTTGGAGAAGGAGCTCTCCGGTAGCTTTAAAATAATTGGCAACTGCAATGCATCGATTAAAGCCTCACACGTAGTTAACTCAGCATCGGTCACAAACTGGCTCTTTGGTGCAGGCACCTTGTGATAACTAAAAGCATCCTGCAGGAAAATCTTATTGCAACAACGCAATATGGACTGACTGTCGTCCATTACCACCACGCCTTCACGCTCTGCTGCACGAGCCAGACGATAAGTTTGATGGTCAATAGCAGTGGTTTCGCGAATAAACAGGGCATCGTACTGCGCAACGTCACCAATGGTTTCTGCGGTGACTACCTCGGCGTGAAAGCCCGCTTTACCGGCCGCTTTAACAAACTGGGCAATGGCTTTTTTGTCACTGGGTGGCGTTGATTCCTGCGGGTCGACCAGAATCGCCATGTCCCAACGGGATTGTTTGCTTTTTGCCGAGGTGCGCCATTGCTGCTGAGTATACTGACTCAGTCGCTCCACGAAGCTACTTTGCAGCGCATCAGGGATCGCATTAAAACCCACCGATTCACAGGCAACCGAGGCCTGCTCCTGTCGAACAGTGAGCTTCAACAGCGGGCTTGGATAACGATTGAAAGCAGAAGCGGCAATACGTTTCAGGCGGCTATCTTCCGTTTTACCAAAGCACACAAAAAACTCACCGCCAAGGCTTTCGATAATGGCCTTTTCCTGAGGTTTAATGACCAGCGACTGACCTTCCTGTCCGGCTTTAACCAGGCGTAAATCATTAATGGTATTGACACTGGGGATCACCCGGTGCTGACGGGCTTCTGCAAGCAATGAACAGTAATAACCGTTACTCAGGTATTGATCTGTGTCACAGAGGTTAATAACCCGCGTTTTCGGCTCGTTCCATTTTGGATAATCCGCCAGGTATTGCTCAAAACTCAAAACGGTTAATGAGGGTACGTCCAGCGTGATGTGTTGATTTGCCACAATCAGAGTGTGATGCATGAAAAATTGAATGTCCTTACACGAACGTTTACAGACAATCGGCCCTATTGCCAGATCGCTGCCAGCGTTGATTTATTGCGCTATAGTACTGGTAAGTGAGTCGCACGAATAACGGATTATTTTTATCGTTACGACTTGTTTTGTTTCTGCTGCGACTGATGTATTTGCAATGTGAAAGGGTTATGCTCTATTCTGCGCCTACCCCGGCACCATTGGTTGGTGCACAGGTTGTTCAAGGAGATTATATGTTGTTAGCGAGTGTCGCTATTCTCGTCGGGTTACCCTTATTATTGTGGAGTGCAGATAAGTTTGTTGGCGGTGCTGCCGTAGTTGCCAAACACTTTGGCCTGTCGCCTATTCTTATTGGTATGCTGATTATTGGCTTTGGCACCTCAGCGCCCGAGATTATCGTGTCGATTATTGCCGCAATGGAACAAAGTTCAGGCATCGCACTGGGTAACGCCTACGGCTCAAACATCGCTAACATCGCACTTATTCTTGGTATTACAGCACTTATTAGCCCCATTGCAGTCCGTTCGGAAATTATTCGCAAAGAACTGCCAATTATGCTTGGCCTGACTTTCTTTGCAGCCTGGCAGGTGCTTGATTTACAAGTGTCAAAAGATGATGCCTTTTCCCTGCTCGGCCTGTTTATTCTGTTGATCTCCTGGAGCATCTGGACCGGTATGCGCGGCGACAAAGACGCCCTCGCGGCAGAATACGATGAAGAACTCAATCTTGCCGATACCAATCTAAAAAAGGAAACCTTATGGCTGATCGTCGGCCTGCTAATATTGGTCGCCAGCTCCCGTTTACTGGTGTGGGGCGGGGTTGAAGTGGCTACTTACTTTGGCGTTAGCGATGTGGTCATTGGATTAACCATTCTTGCCATTGGCACCTCATTACCAGAACTGGCGTCTTCACTGGTTGCGGTGAAGAAAGGCGAACACGACCTTGCCTTGGGTAACGTAATTGGCTCCAACATGTTTAATACCCTGGCGGTGGTCGGTATTGCCGGGGTCATTCACCCTATGGAAGTCAGCTCTGATTTCCTCTACCGCGACGTGCTGTTTATGCTGGTGGCGTCGGTTGCTCTGTTTATTTTCTGTATTGGCCTTAAAGGGCCCGGTCGCCTGAACCGGTTAGAAGGTGGTGTGTTTGTGGCCGCCTACGCAGGCTACACCTGGTATTTAATTAACAGCAGCTTTATCGGCTAGGCAAAAATGATGGGCAGCGCTGGCTTAAGCCAGCGCTGTAGCATTAAGGGTAACCAGGCTCAGTGAGCTGATCCCGGCCAGAATAAATAAATTAACGCCATAACGGTCGCTTTTACGGCGGCTGCGGCGCGAACGCAGAAACATGGTGACCAGACTTGTCACCAAACAAGCCTGTAATAACATAACCAACGCATCGATATATTCAGCAGACCAGCTGGTGCGGCCTTCAATTCCCCAGAACTGTTGCACACCAGAAACCATTTCTGGCCGGGCAAAATGAAATAAAATCAGGCAAATAAGTAGCGACAACCAGGCGAGGGAATTTAAGCTAACAACCACCTTGTAGTAGGTATCCTGCTCGCGGGACTTCTTTCTGCGTTCGTGACCAAATTTTTGCACTTGTTTCGTTGTCATTTACATCTGTATCGCTAGTATCATCAAAGCGATTGAGTATACTAGCGCCTGTTTGGTTAACGTGATTACCACACTGCTTATTATTCAAGCAGGCAACGGATAAAAAACGGCATTTTTACCGCTCTTGTACGTAATATCGGCCAACACGCCATTTTGTTTAATGAATCTGGATGCAATCACGCTTAGCCTATGCGATGATTTGCGATTACATAACGACACACTTTGATTGGAGAAAGTAACCATGACACACGCCCCCGTAGTTGACGTACTGGCTGGTAAGTACGCGGTTGGCGAATCGGTAACGGTAAAAGGCTGGGTTCGTACCCGTCGCGATTCAAAAGCAGGCCTTTCATTTATTGCTTTGCATGATGGCAGTTGTTTCGACCCTGTACAGGTCATTGCACTTAATACCTTACCCAATTATGCCGATATTCAACGTTTAACGGCAGGCTGTTCACTGGTGGTTACCGCGAATGTAAAAGCGTCAGAAGGCAAGGGTCAGGCACTGGAACTGGACGCCACAGCATTGGAAATCGTCGGCTGGGTGGAGAACCCGGATACGTATCCTATGGCTGCTAAGCGCCATTCCATCGAATATCTGCGTGAACACGCCCACTTACGCGCTCGCACCAACGTTATTGGTGCTGTCACGCGTATTCGTAACTGTTTGTCACAGGCGATTCACCGCTTTTTCCATGAACAGGGCTATTTCTGGATCAGCACGCCAATTATTACTGCCAGCGATACTGAAGGTGCGGGCGAATTATTCCGCGTTTCAACGCTGGATATGATGAACATCCCAAAAACCGACAAAGGCGATGTGGACTACAGCGAAGACTTTTTCGGGCGCGAAGCGTACCTGACCGTATCCGGTCAGTTAAATGGTGAAACCTACGCCTGTGCCATGTCTAAAATTTATACCTTTGGACCAACGTTCAGAGCAGAGAACAGCAATACTTCCCGTCACCTGGCTGAGTTCTGGATGATCGAACCGGAAGTGGCCTTTGCCGACCTGAGCGATATCGCGCAGTTGTCAGAAGACATGCTGAAGTATGTGTGTAAAGCGGTTCTGGAAGAACGTGCCGATGATATGGCATTTTTTGCTCAGCGCATTAACAAAGATGCGATTAGTCGCCTGGAAAAACTCATCAGCAGCGACTTCGTACGCATGGATTATACTGATGCGATTAGCATTTTAGAGAACTGTGGCAAAGACTTTGAGTTCCCGGTGAGCTGGGGTATTGACTTATCCAGTGAGCACGAGCGTTATCTGGCTGAAGAGCATGTTGGTGCGCCAATTATCATGCAAAACTACCCGAAAGACATTAAAGCCTTTTACATGCGCCTGAATGACGACGGTAAAACCGTGGCGGCGATGGACGTACTGGCCCCGGGAATCGGTGAAATCATTGGAGGCTCACAACGTGAAGAACGTCTTGATGTGTTCGACAACCGCCTGGAAGAAATGGGCCTGAGCAAGGAAGACTACGGCTGGTATCGCGATTTACGCCGCTACGGCACCGTGCCCCACTCGGGTTTCGGCTTAGGTTTTGAACGCCTGGTAGCCTATGTGACCGGCATGCAAAACGTGCGCGACGTTATTCCGTTCCCACGTACTCCGGGTAACGCCAGCTACTAAGTGACTGGTTCCTACCGGTTATTTAAATACTCACGGGGCGCTTTAAGCGCCCCGTTCTATTTTAAGTCGCCAGTGTTTAGGTTAAGCTAACTAAAACACTTTTCGACGCCCGTGATGTCAGCGCCTCCTCTATGTAATATCACTTGCCCTCAGTGCGAAGCCAATGTCAACGTACCGGCTTTGCAGAATAAACAGCGTGCTGTATGCCCGCGCTGCGGCTATACACTGAGTATTTACCACCGCAATGATATGCCCGCGTCGCTGGCCTTATCGCTGTCAGCGATGATTTTCTTAGTGCTGTCTTTACCTTTTAATTTCCTCTCTTTCAGAGCCAACGGGCAGCAAAACAGTATCGATTTACCGGGTGGTCTGAATGTGCTGGTAGAGCAGGATTATGTCACTCTGGCGGTAATCACCGGCATGGCTACTCTGGTACTGCCAGGGCTGGTGCTGACGGGCTTAATCATACTGCTCAGTTGCCGTTTACTGACCACACCGAGCCCCTGGATGAAACCCCTGCTGCGCTGGGTAGAATGGCTGATGCCCTGGAGCATGGCGGAAATTTTCCTGCTCGGTACTCTGGTGAGCCTGATAAAAATTACCTCGTTAGCGGATATCGCTATCGGCCTGTCCTTTTATGCTTTTGTGCTGTTCAGTGTTTGTATGAGTGCAGCGCTGTTTTATTTTGACGATACCCGCCTCAAACTATGGCTGCACAATGGTGAATTACCACAAGTAACGCCCCTCACTCCGCATGTGGCGAGCCTGAGTATTCAGCGTACCTGGGCATTGCTGTTTACGGCGTTAATCCTGTATATTCCAGCTAATGCACTGCCCATAATGAGCACAGAGCTGTTCGGCAGTTCAGAGCCCAATACCATTATGGGCGGCGTGATATCATTATGGGAGTCGGGTTCTTACCCGGTCGCCATGGTGATATTTGTCGCCAGTATTGTGATTCCGGTGGCCAAACTGGTGGTACTCGCCAGATTAACTTACGCCGTACAATTTAAAGAACTGACGAATCCCGGCAGGCAAATCCGCTACTACCGGTTTATCGAATTTATTGGCCGCTGGTCGATGATAGACGTATTCGTGGTGGCTATACTTGTAGCACTTATCCAGCTTGGCAGTACCCTGGCGATTCACCCTGGCCCTGCAGCGCTGGCATTTTGTGCACTGGTTTTTATTACCATGCTGGCCGCGATGACATTTGACTCCCGCTTAATCTGGCAGCAAAGGAAAGACTCAGATTTATGACCGATGATGCAGCAGTAAAACCCACAACGCGAATATCCAAAGTCTGGGTAATTCCGATTATTGCGTTATTGATTGGCGCCTGGATGGTGTATTACCAGTGGCAAAATCAGGGGCCACTGATCACCATCGATATGAGTTCCGCCAGTGGCATTGAGGTCAACAAAACACCAATTAAAATCCGCGATCTGGACGTTGGCCAGGTAAAAAGAATCGAGCTCAAACCCGAGCTTGATGGCGTTACCGTAACCGCCCGGCTGGAAAAAAGCGCAGCCCGACTGCTCAATGAAAGTACCCGTTTCTGGGTCGTGGCGCCACGGGTGTCTTTTTCTGAAGTATCGGGGCTCAATACGTTGCTTTCCGGCAGCTTTATCGCAATGACCGCCGAAGCAGGGCAAACCGAGCAGGATCATTTTACCGCGCTGGAGCGCCCGCCAGTTACCCCACCAGGTACGCCTGGTTTACACGTGGAATTACGCAGCGATACCGACGATTTAACTTATAAACCCGGCGATACCATTATTTACAAAGGCTTTAAGGTTGGCGAGTTCGAGGAAGTCTATTTTGATGTTGAGCAAGGCCGTATTACCTACCGGGCATTTATTCACGCCCCCTATCACAAGCTAATTGATGAAAACACGCGGTTCTGGAACGTTAGCGGCGTAAAATTGCAACTGGCCTCTAACGGTCTCACCATTCAAACCGGCAGCCTGGAAACCTTACTGGCCAACGGTGTGACTTTTGGTAACCCGCAGGGCGATACCAAAGGCCAACCTATCGACAATAACGCTAAATTTGTGATTTATGGCGACTATAACGCTGCCGCAGATGAACGCTTTCGTTATGCTGCGCAGTACGTACTGCTCATCGACGAAAGCGTGCGCGGGCTTACCGTGGGTGCGCCGGTGGAATACCGGGGTCTGCAAATTGGTAAAGTCGCCGCGATTAACGCCAATAACATGGACATCGGCAGCTTACTGGACGATGAGTACCCGATTCCGGTATTAATTAATATTTATCCGGGTAAAGCGCGCCTGGAAGACAGCGAAGAAGGGCTGACCTTTTTACGCGACCGGCTGGGCCGCTGGATCCGTAAAGATCTCAGAGCCACGTTACGCATGGGTAACTTTATAACCGGCGGGTTATTTGTCGACCTGCAGCACGTAGACCAGCCAGAAACTGCATCACTGCTATCAGTGAACGACATAGACGTTATTCCCACCGTCTCCAGTGAGTTTACTCAGCTGACTCAAAAAGCCGACGCCATTTTAGATAAAATCAATGCATTACCGCTGGAAACCCTGATTGCAGATATTACCGCCGTTATAGAAACCCTCAACGCTGCCGCCGAATCGGTGAATGAGACCAGTGACAATTTTGACGAAACCATCGCGGCACTCGACACTGAAACGCTTAATGCTCAGATCCAACATAGCTTACACGCTTTTGAAGACCTCCTGCAGCACTACTCTGAGGGCGGATTAAGTAAAGCCGAAATCGCCAACACCGTAGACTCGTTGCAGGAAACTCTCAGGGCCATTCAACCGTTGCTGATGCAACTCAATAAAACCCCGAATGGCCTGATTTTCTCAGACAATGCCGAAATAGATATTCAACCTCAGGCGCAGGAGCAAAACCAATGAAGAAGTGGATAGCAGGCATCGCAGTGCTGTGGTTAGCAGGCTGCAGCACTAAGCCAATTGGTTTAAATTACTATATGCTACACCAGCCAACGCTAGTGGCGGCACAGTCAAGCACCGATATCAGCAACCAGCCGACGATTTTTTTACGCTCGCTCAGTGCACCGGAATATCTGAAACAACGCAACCTCAGTTTGCAGCTCAGTGACAGCGAAATACATTTTGCCCCCAAGCACGTCTGGGCAGAGCCCTTTGACCGTGATTTTAAGATGGCATTTAGTGAATCCTTGTCTGTGAAGCACAAAATGCGTCTTAGAGTGCAAAGCAAGTGGACAAATCCTGCTCAACCGGAGTACATTTTAGACATACAGTTAGACGACTTCATACCAACCTATGATGGCAGACTGGTTTTGAAAGGAAAGTTCAGGCTGGAAACAGACGGAGCGCCACCGCAGATTGTCCGGTTTAATTACTGGCTGCCACTCAACAAGGATGGTTTTGCGTTTTCAGTATCGCAGATGCGTCTGCTGATCGATAAATTCACCAACGATGTTGTAACCAGAGTTGAAGCAGGCAGATAACCCTTACATCATTTTTACTAAGCTATTCAATAGCCTGATTACCAGTGGCTGCCGCCCCGGTCATGATCCAGATACTAATCGCAAGATAGTCGTTATTAACCTATTCGCTATAGTGGGCATGTCCATCACGCTGGTACTGGGCATCAGGGCAGTGCTCAACGAACAGCTTACTCTTGGCATTGTGTTACTGTCATCGGCGACCCTGTTTGGTTTGTGCAAAGGTGTGGTGCTGCACAGTAAGTTAAAAAACAATCATATTATTGCCCCTACCCTGCTGGTACTCTGCCTGCTTAGTCTGATGCTGTATCTGGTCGTATTCGGTGGCGTGGCTGGCACCGGCCCGTTATGGATTTTTGTGCTGCCTCCGGTCGCCATGTTTTTTGCCGGGGTATTCTGGGGAGTTATTACCGTTGGCCTGTTTATCGCGCTGTGCATAGTCATTCTGTTCACCCCCGGGGATGCGCTGCTGATCGCCAGTTATTCGCACGAATTTAAAGTGCGTTTGCTACTGTCTTTTGCCACTGTGACCTTTTTATCGGCCATTTACGAGCACAGCCGCCAAACCAGCTTCATCGTCATTCGAGATATCAGTGAAAAATTTGAACGACAGGCACTGTTTGATGCCCTGACCAACCTGCCTAACCGGCGCGGCATTCAGAAGTTTATTGTGCATGAAATAAACCGCGCCAGACGTCAGCAGGAGGATTTAACCCTGATCCTGTGCGATATAGACCGCTTCAAACAGGTTAACGATAACTACGGTCATGACGGCGGAGATATCGCTCTCAAACATGTGGCAGACCTGTTCAAGGAAACTATAAGGGAGCAGGATGGCGTGGCCCGTTGGGGCGGCGAAGAATTTCTGTTTGTTCTGCCTACCACCAATGAGAACAATGGCGTGGTGCTGGCCGAGAAAATCCGTGAAACACTGCAGTCAACGCCGGTACCAATCAAAAACACCTCACTGACAATCACCGCCAGCTTTGGCGTGGCGCAAATTCACCTGGAAAATGGCCTGAACAATGCCCTCTCGTTGGCAGACAAGGCACTTTATCGGGCAAAAGAAAACGGTCGCAATAAGGTGCTAAGTGCGTCATCATTAGCGCCTTAAAATAATAGGCTTTCGCAGCATCACTTTTTAATATTACGTTACATTTATAAAGCGATCCGATAGCTCCTACCGCTCATACTACAAATTTAAATAAAAGCGTATTCAGGGTCATAGGAAGTACAGATATGAAGTTGATAAGAGTAATCTTACCAATAGCCATCATTGTTCTGGGAGTTGGAGCAATGAAGACTGTTACCGCACTAGGTGACACCGCAGAAGAAAACGAGTCGGTAGATACCCGTCCGACCGTGCAGGTTACACAGTTAAAACCCGAGTCCTTTGCCATCAATATCGAAGCTTTCGGCGAACTTGCACCACTGGAAAGCACCCGCCTGGCCGCCCAGGTGAGCGGAGAAGTGGTTGAATGGAACCCGAATTTCGTTGCCGGGGGTGTAGTCAAGCGTGGCGAGACGCTGTTCTCCATCGAAAAAGATGCTTATACCGCGGCTCTGCTGCAAGCAGAGTCTGCTCTGGCCAATGCTCAGGCCGCGCTGATAGAAGAAAAAGCCCTGGCCAATGTTGCCGAACGTGAAGCCGCCACCTTACCTAATTCAAGAGTGACCGATTTATACCTGCGTAAGCCACAGATTTTATCTGCAGAAGCAGCGGTTAAAGCCGCTCAGGCACAAATGAAAATTGCTAAGCGTGACCTCGACAACACTGAGGTGGTTGCGCCCTACGATGCTTTAATTGTTAGTCGCTCTATTGGTAAAGGGGATTTTCTTACCGTGGGAACCACTGCGGCCACATTGTACAATGTGGAGGTAGGCGAAGTGACTTTCCCTCTGGCACGTTTCGACCAGGCCTTCCTACCTGAAGCGCTCGACGGTATTGATGCAACAGTCTCCTTGCTTAACGGCACAACCGACGAAATAAAACGCTCTGCCACCATTGTTCGCGACTCAGGCATTTACGACAGCGCAACTCGTATGACCCACCTGGTGGCCAGAATTAACGACCCTTACGGTTTAACTACGCAACAGCCGGTGCTGCGCTTTGGTGCTTACACCAAAGTGTCGTTTACCGGTAAAACCATTGATAACGTTTACCGTATCCCGCAGGAGCTGATTACCCGACGTCAACTGTGGATCCTGGATGATGCCGACAAGCTGGTAGCAAAACCGGTTGAGGTAGTGCGTGAGGTTGGCAGTGAGTTTTTAATTCGGGTAGACATAGCCGCTGATGATCGCATTGTGATGACACTGCCTGAGTACCCGCAGAACGGAATGGCCGTAAAGGTCATTGAAGGTGCCGAAAAACTCGTCGCAAAACAACCCTAATCAACGGAAACCAGCGTAATGTCAGATCCATTAAACCCTCAAACCGGGCTTATTTCGTGGTTTGCCCGTAATTCGGTTGCCGCCAACCTGCTAATGATCTTCATCCTGATTATGGGTGCCTTTGGTTACAAAACCATTCAGCGTCAGATGTTTCCGAATATTGAGAGAAACTATATTAATATTTCGGCGCAATACCGAGGTGCGTCCCCTCAGGAAATTGAAGAAAGTATCCTGATCAAGATAGAAGAGAGCCTGCAAGACGTCAGTGAAATTAAACGCACGGTCTCCCGCGCATTCAGAAACAGCGGCCGGGTGTCGCTGGAAATTGATAAAGATGAAGAACTCACCGATGTGCTCGATAAGGTAAAGCTGCGCGTTGACAGTATTGCCACCTTCCCGGCCGATATGGAGCCGGTCACCATTTCTCAGGCTGAGTTTCAGCAACAGGTTTACGAAATGGCTCTGGTGGGTGATATTCCTCTGGAGGAATTAAAGCCTATCGCCAAGGAAATTGAGGACGATTTACTCCAGTTAAGTAATGTTTCCCTGGCCAATGCCCGGGTGCCAAACGATGAAATCGCCATCGAGATTAAACCCGAGCTACTGCGCATGTATAATTTGACTATCTCAGATGTTACTAGTGCCATTAATCAGTATTCTGCCAACATTTCAGCCGGTCAGTTACGGACTGACGCTGGCCTGGTTTCCGTGCGTATTGAAAGTCAGTTTTACAATGGTGATGAATTTGCCAGTATTCCGGTGAAAATTGGCGCAGATGGCGCGAAGGTCTTGCTCTCTGATGTCGCCGATATTAAGGATGGCTTTACCGAAGGCGAGCGCTACTTCCGCTACACCGGACAAAATGCGGTATTAATTGCAGTAAACGCAACTAAATCGCAGAACATTGTGCCGATTGCTGAAACGATAAAAGATTTCATGGCATTTAAAAACGAGGAGCTGCCGGCCGGATTAGAGCTGAAAGAGCTGGTCGACATGACTCGCTACTTAAATGCTCGTCTGAACATGATGCTCAATAACCTGTTTCAGGGCTCGGTGCTGGTTGCTCTGATGCTGACCATCTTCCTGCGCTTCCGTCTGGCCTTCTGGGTGATGGTAGGGCTACCGCTGTGTTTCCTGGGCGCAGTGATGCTGATGCCAGTGTTTGGTGTAAGTGTAAATATCATGTCCTTGTTCGCCTTTATCATGGTACTGGGTATTGTGGTAGATGATGCCATAGTAATAGGAGAAAGTGCCTACAGTGAAATAGAACAACGAGGGCCCGGGGTGGAAAATGTTATCCGTGGTGCTAAACGCGTAGCGACGCCCGCCACTTTTGGGGTGTTAACCACTATCGCAGTGTTCGCACCATTTACTCTCAGTAGCGGTCCTGATGGTGTGTTTTTCTACAATATCGCTATTGTTGTGATTTTGTGTCTGGCCTTTAGCCTGATTGAATCCAAATTAATCCTGCCTGCTCACATTGCACACATTAATTTCACCGAGATCAAACCTAATGGTTGGCGGGCTCGCTTTAACTCACGTTTCAACCAATTTATTCATGGCCCGTATCGGCGAACGGTGGATAAAGCTGTTCAGTGGCGCTGGGCAGTGCTGGCGGGGTTTGTGGCCATGCTGATGCTGAGCTGGGGGCTGGTTGCCGGAAATCATGTTCGTATGATACCGCAACCTAAGGCGCCTCATGACTTCCCCAATATCGGCATTGAGATGAACGAAAATGTGTCGGATATGGCGACCATTGAAGCATTAAAAACTATCGAGTCAGTGATTTGGCAAATTGAAGAAGAAACCATTAAGGAATATGGTTCGGGCATGATCCGTGACTTGCTGGCGTTTAACGAATCCCGTACCCAAGCACGATTGGTTATTCCTCTCGTCGATGAGGACGCACGCCACTTTGATACTTTTGAACTGGCCCGTAAATGGCGCGAAAAGATCCCGGAAATCGCCGGTATGAAGAGCTTCAGTATTCAAGACGATGTGAACGGCGGCGGTGATAATGGCGAGTTTGGTTATCTGCTGTACGGTGCTGACATTAAATCCCTGAACGAAGCGGGATTACGCTTTATCCAAATGTTGCAACAGGAAAAGGGGCTCTATGATGTGAGCTCTACCATTGACCCGGCCAGTAAAGAAGTGCGCATGGAATTGTTACCGGCAGCCTATGAACTTGGCCTGAATCTGCGGAGCATTGCAAACCAGGTTGGCCTGAGCTTTTACGGCGGTGAAGCCCAGCGGGTTATCCGTGACGGCGAGGAAGTCCGGGTGATGGTGCGTTATCCGCGTTTAACCAGGGAGCGTTTTTCTGACCTTAAATACACCGTTATTACTACACCGGAAGGTAATGAAGTAATGTTAGGAGACGTGGTTACTCTGAGTGAAGAGCCCGGCATCAGCTACATTCGACGCGAAGAAGGCTACCGCTCGGTTTATGTCTGGGGAGCCATCGATGAAGAACAGGTTGAACCTAACGAGGTAGTGGCCAGTATCGACCAAAAATTGCTACCACAGTTGTTCGATGAATTCCCCGATGTACAAACCCAACTGGGTGGTGACATTGAAGAACAACAGGCGCAGCAGGACGAACAAATCATGTTCTTCGTGGCTGCGATGATCATGGTGTATATCCTGCTGGCAGTGCCGCTGAAGAGTTACGGGCAGCCATTAATTATCATGTCAGTTATCCCATTCAGTCTGACCGGTGCCATCTGGGCCCATTACCTGCTAGATCTCGATTTGAGTATGATGTCGACCTTCGGCCTGATCGCAGCGGCCGGGGTAGTTATCAATGACTCCCTGGTAATGACCGATTTCATTAATCAGAAACGACTGGAGGGCCACGCCATCCTGCAAGCCGTTCAGGAGGCAGGTTGTGCCCGTTTCAGAGCGATAACCTTAACGTCGATAACGACTTTCGCCGGGGTTATGCCAATCCTGTTTGAACCCAGTTTGCAGGCTAAGTACGTTATTCCAATGGCCGCTGCACTGGGCTCTGCGGTAATGTATGCGACCCTGGTAACATTGCTACTGGTACCCTGCCTATATTTGATTTTACAGGACCTGACTACCCTGTTCGGTAAATTCTTTGGCTTGTTTCCGCTGATGAAAAATAAGCTGACTGGCAAATCTCCCCAGCTTTCCTAGCACCATTAATTTCGGGGAGTCCGGTTGCCAGATTGTGCTCCCCGCAAGCTTTTCAGTTAAACTTCGCCATCACTAATAACCACTTTTAATATCAACCTGGCCCTGGCTTGGTTCGACCGAGGAGACCCTATGGCTATCACTATTCGCCCCGCTCAGATTGCAGATACCGAGACTATCTTACACTTCATCAAAGAGCTGGCTATTTACGAAAAGGCTGAGCACGAAGCCAAAGCCACTCCCGAGCATATTCACAATACCCTGTTTTGCGAGACACCCCATGCCCATGGCCTGATTTGCGAACATAACGGCCAGCCCATCGGCTTCGCGATTTACTTTTTCAGTTACTCTACCTGGCAGGGCCAGTACGGTATTTACCTTGAAGATCTGTATGTTTCACCACAAAGCAGAGGGCTCGGGGCCGGCAAACAGCTGCTAACCCATCTGGCTGGCATCGCCGTGGAAAAAGACTGTGGAAGATTTGAGTGGAGTGTGCTCGATTGGAATCAGCCAGCCATTGATTTTTATGAATCACTGGGCGCTAAGCCTCAGGGCGAATGGATCCGCTACCGCTTAGACGGCGATGCACTTAAAGCATTAGGTAGCCAGGCCTGAGCCAATAGCTCATACCCAAAAGCTAATGACTAGCGGCGCTTCTCTACCGAAGCGCCAAAATAGCGAAAAATATCCCGCCAGCTAACAATCCCAACCGGCTTATCAAACTCGTCGATAACTGGTAAACAAGAAATTTTATGTTGATTAAATAAACCGATGGCGCGCACCATGGTGTCGGTGATTTTAAGAGTAATAAGGTCCCGGCTCATAATCTGATGCACCTTGCGATCCAGCGTAGCTCGGTCGCGGATTCGCTCACTAATACTATCAATGAACGGGCTGATAGCTTTAAGGTAATCGCGGTCTGACAGGACGCCCACCAACTTTTCATCTTCAACCACCAGCAAATGATGAAAGCCACTGGCTTCGAATATCTCTCTGACCACGGCCAGTGAATCGTCCATTTGAACGGTCACTACGCGGCGGGTCATGACACTGGGTATACTCATTTCATACTGCTCCGTAACTGGCGACAATAAACGGCCAAAAGACTCTGTTTCATCAGTGGAAATCTCCACATTACCGTGTAATAGTAGTTTATAAAGTCAATGACAATATAACAACTCGAAGGACGTCAAATGACCACTCGCCTTTACCTGCGACTCCTTAATCATCCTTATCTGATTATTCTGTTCAGCAGTATACTGATTATCACACTGGCAGCGGGCGCTCAGAACCTGTATTTCCGCGGCGACTACAAGACTTTTTTTCGCGAGGATAACCCGCAACGGGTAGCATTTGAAGAAATGCAAGACTCCTTCAACAAGGCTGAAACAGTTAATATACTGGTCGTCCCTGACTCTCGTAATGTTTTTAACCAAAACACCTTAGACTTGCTGAAATCACTGACCGAAGAAAGTTGGCTAACCCCCCATTCTATCAGGGTTAACTCTATGACTAACTTTCAGCATACTTATGCAGAACAAGATGACCTGATAGTAGATAAGCTCTACCCGGACTGGCAAACTCTGACCCCTGAGCTCATAGAAAACATCAAGTCAGTCGCTCTTAGTGAACCGGGTGTGGTAAACCGTCTGGTTTCTCCTGACGGTCAGCTGGCCGTTATCAGTATTACTGTGCAGATGAGTGACGGCGACCAGACCAAAGAACTTGCTGAAGTGGCTGAGTATGTAAAGACGCTAAAATCCCAGACCCTGAAAAACTATCCTGATCATCAGATCTTTCTCACCGGTGTGGTGATGCTTAATGATGCGTTCTTATTAGCCGCAAACGAAGATGCAATGACGCTGGTGCCAGCCATGTTTGCGGCTATCATCGTAATGATTGGCGTGATGATGCGTTCCTTTTTTGCAGCCGTTACAACGCTGGTAATAGTGGCAACTACCATTGCCGCAACGATGGGATTCGCGGGCTGGAGCGGTTTCTTTTTAAGTGTTTCAACGGTTAACGTCCCCACCATGGTGATGACCCTGGCTGTAGCTGACTGTGTGCACCTGATAGCTTCCTGGTTTCAACATATGCGTGAGGGCCAAAGTCGCGATGAAGCCCTGCACAATACCCTGGCATTAAATTTTATGCCGGTGGTGATTACTTCGGTTACCACTTCAATTGGTTTCTTGACCCTGAATTTTTCCGATGTGCCAATTCTGGTCGACCTGGGTAATCTTACTGCAATGGGCGTAATGCTCGCCTGTGTGCTGGCCCTAACACTGTTGCCGGCAATGCTTAAAATCCTGCCGGTTAAGCCACCGCAGCAAACCAGCAAGAAACCTCTGCCATGGCTCACCGGGTTCGGTGAATGGGTGATTACCTATCACCGCCGGGTATTACCTTACAGTGCAATCGTTTTTGTTACCACGTTGATCCTGGCTTCCACCAACCAGTTAAATGACATTGCTATCAAGTACTTCAGCCAGGATAACAGCTTCCGCCAGGCGGCCGATTATCAGTCTGAACACCTGAGCGGTCTCGCCACCATTGATTTTGCCATTTACACCGATGAGGTCTCCGGTATTAACAAACCGGAAGTATTAACCTCGGTACAGGCACTGACAGAATGGTTGAGGGCACAACCAGAGGTTGATCATGTTTCCTCCATTAGTGACACCTATAAAAAGCTCAACAAAAACATGAATTATGATAATGAGAGTTTTTACCGGCTACCGCTTGATGCGGAACTGGCCGCCCAGTATCTGTTGCTGTTTGAGATGTCTCTGCCCTATGGCCTCGATCTAAATAACCAGATTGATGTCGACAAAGCCGCCACCCGAATTAGCGTGACGCTGGATAACCTTGGCAGTAAAGAGCTCACGGCCTTTGAACAGCGCGCCAAGGACTTCTTTAATAAACTGGCGCCTGAGCTTAGGTTAACCGCGGCAAGCCCTGCTCTGATGTTTGCTCACATTGGTGAGACCAATATGCAAAGTATGCTGAAGGGCTCGCTTACGGCGCTGGTGATCATATCAGGGCTGCTGATCTTTGCCTTAAAATCCCTGAAACTAGGCGCTATAAGCCTGGTGCCCAATTTACTGCCTGCCGGGTTAGGGTTTGGCATCTGGGCCATGCTCTCGGGTGAAATCAATATGGCGCTGTCGGTGGTGCTCAGTATGACTCTGGGGATCATCGTGGATGACACGGTGCACTTTTTATCGAAATACAAAAAAGCCCGGGAACAAGGTAAAAGTGCCGAAGAAGCCGTGCGATATGCTTACAAAACCATTGGTCAGGCGCTTATTGTAACTACCACAGTGCTGACCGTGGGCTTTGGTATTCTTAGTCTGTCCAGTTTTGCGCTGAACTCAGATATGGGCCTGCTGACCGCCATTATTCTGGTGGGTGCGCTGGTGATCGACTTACTGTTTCTGCCTGCGTTTTTACTCTGGCTGGATAGCGAGCGAACGGCTAAAACTCACTCGTAGATATCAATGTGCGGAGCATCAGGATCATGATGATGTTCCGGTGTTTCGCCATGACTGTCGTAGAGCAGTTCTTCATCATCCTCCGGCGCTGGTGCAGCAGAATGTTCATCAGCTTGCTTTTGATGCTGCTGCCGGGGTGACTCCTGCTCTCGGCGGGGTGCTTTTTCATGCACCTTATATTGTTCCTGCTCACTGATCAGGCGTTCTTCATCATGGGTTTCTTTCTCATCTTCAGACAGGTGCTTAGCCCGGGCTTCTTTACTGACCCGTTTGACCTTTTCGTCGACTACCACCGGCACTTTGCCTTCCCGTGGCAAAACCGAAAACAATAGATCGTTACTCATAACAACCACCTCCCAACCTTTGCCTCAACTATACGCCTTTATGTATAATTATTCACCAGCTTAGGGTATTCATTCCAATCTAACAGGTCTTATAACCATTAATTAGAGTATATTTACCCGCAAAAGTTGCAAAACACTTGCAATGGCTGCGCGTCTTGGCTATTGTTTGCGCGTCTAAATTAATGAACAAAATTTAATACATGATTAAACGCGCCGCCATTCATCACCACCATCATAAAGCATAACCTTTCAGGTTTGTGCTGGAAGGTTGTTGTTTTCCTTCCAGTGGCGCAGATAAAGAATATCGACCCCCGGAAGGAAACTTCCGGGGGTTTTTCGTTAATGGCGCACCAAATTCAGGACTAATTAGAGGACCATCACCATGAGTGATAACAGCAGACTGCGAATTGCAATTCAAAAATCCGGTCGTTTAAGTGACGACAGCATTGCACTTCTCAAAGCTATAGGCATTAAACTTAACATTCGCGATCGCCTGCTGATTGCCCATTCTACCAATGAAAACATCGATCTGCTGCGTGTTCGCGACGATGACATTCCAGGCCTGGTGATGGACGGTGTGGTTGATATGGGCTTTATTGGTGAGAACGAGTTAGAAGAGAAAATGCTCGAGCGTCAGGCCGCCGGTAAAGCAGCCGATTTCGAAGTACTGCGTCGCCTTGATTATGGCGGTTGCCGTTTATCTCTCGCGGTACCTACTGAGATGGACTACAACGGCGCAGCCTCACTGGCCGGCAAAAAAGTAGCCACTACTTACCCCTATTTACTCGAGCGCTACTTTAAAGAGCAAGGCATTAACGCCAAAGCGGTCATGCTGACCGGCTCGGTAGAAGTGGCTCCGCGCGCCGGTGTGGCCGACGCTATTTGCGATTTGGTGTCAACAGGTGCCACCCTGGAAGCTAACGGCCTGCAGGAAGAAGAAGTGATCTTCCGATCTAAAGCCGTGCTGATTCAACGTGCCGATGGTGAACTGAGCGCCGAAAAACAGGCGCTGATCAACCGTCTGGTACCACGTATTGATGGCGTTATTCAGGCCAAAGAAAGCAAATACATTATGTTGCACGCGCCAAAAGCGTATCTGGAGCAGGTAAAAAGCTTACTACCGGGTGCTGAGAACCCAACCGTGCTGCCATTGGCTGGCAGTGACGACACCGTGGCTATTCATGTTGTCAGCCCCGAGAACCTGTTCTGGGAAACCATGGAAAAGCTCAAAGCGCTGGGCTGCAGCTCCATTCTGGTTATGCCAATTGAAAAGATGATGGGTTAAAAGCGAGGCTAATCCGATGATTAACTGGTCTACTCTGACTTCTGCACAACAAATTGAAGCACTGGCTCGCCCGGCGATGGCCGACAGCGCCAAACTCAGGGCCACGGTAGCAGACATCCTTGCACAGGTGTCTGCTCGCGGTGATGAGGCGGTACTGGAATTTACCCGCCGTTTCGACTCGCCTAAGCTTACCAGCCTGAAACTCAGCATTGAAAAACGCGATGAGCTGGCTGCACGGGTGACGCCTGAAGTACAGGATGCCATTCAAACGGCTTTTGCCAACGTAAAACAATTTCACGAAGCTCAGTACCCACAAGACATCCGGCTTACCACTACGCCAGGCGTAGTCTGCGAGCAACGTTTTACTGCGCTGGGAGCGGTAGGGTTATACATCCCGGGAGGCAGTGCGCCACTGCCCTCTACCGTTATGATGCTGGGTGTTCCGGCGATGGTGGCTGGCTGTGAGCGCAAGGTACTATGTACTCCGCCTAACGCCGAGCAGGAAATTGCTCCTGAGATTGCTTTTGCTGCCAAATGCTGCGGCATCGGTGAGATTTATCTGTGTGGCGGCGCTCAAGCGATTGCCGCGATGGCCTTTGGTACCGACATCATCACCAAAGTCGATAAAATCTTTGGCCCCGGTAATAGCTTTGTTACCGAAGCCAAGCAGCAGGTTAGTCAGCGCGCTGATGGTGCCGCCATTGATATGCCTGCCGGCCCATCAGAAGTACTGGTGCTGGCTGATGAAAGCGCCGATGCCGACTTTGTTGCCTCTGACTTGCTTTCCCAAGCCGAACACGGCCCGGATTCCCAAGCTATTCTGGTGACTGACAGTGCTGAGCTGATTGAGGCAGTAAAGGCAGCGGTAGCCAATCAACTGGCGGCGCTATCGCGCAATAGTATTGCCAGCAAGGCCATGGAAAACGCCCGTTATATTCTGACCGGCTCAGTAAACGAAGCCATTGCCGTGAGCAATCAGTACGCGCCTGAGCACTTAATTGTGCAATGTGATAATTCACGGGGGTTACTGCCGCTGATAAAACATGCCGGCTCAATATTTTTAGGCCCGTGGTCACCGGAGAGTGCCGGCGATTATGCCTCTGGCACCAACCACGTATTGCCAACTTATGGCTACGCCAGAAATTACTCCAGCCTTGGACTGCTGGACTTTATGCGCCGCTACACGATTCAGGAACTCAGTGAAGACGGCATGCGCAATTTAGGCCCGGCCATAATGCAACTGGCTGATGCCGAAGGGCTCGATGCTCACCGCAATGCGGTTGGCTATCGGCTGGACAAATTGAACAAGCAAAACGATTAACTTACAGAGACCGCTATGACGAGCAAACTGGTTGATACTTTAATCAACGCCAATCTGGTGCCGCTGAAACCCTATGAATCAGCGCGCCGGTTATTTTCCGGTGGTCAGGACTGGCTAAACGCCAACGAATCGCCTTTTGCCAATCCTTACGTTGTTGATTCGGGTAACTTTAACCGTTACCCCTCCTGTCAGCCCGACAGCGTAATCAATGGCTATGCCGACTATGCCGGTATAGATAAATCACAACTGATTGTAACCCGCGGCGCCGATGAAGGCATTGAGCTGTTAATCCGCACCTTCTGTACCCCGGGTGAAGACAATATTCTGATTTGTCCGCCGACCTATGGCATGTATGCCATCAGCGCGGAAACCTGTGATGTAGGCATTAAACGCGTACCGTTAAACGACGATTTCAGCCTGGATGTCGACGGGATCTGCGCGACAGAAAACGTTAACCTGGTGTTTATTTGTGCGCCTAACAACCCTACCGGTACGCAGGTTAGCAAAGCTGACTTAACGGCAGTACTTGAGCATTTTGCTGACACCGCCCTGGTAGTGGTAGACGAAGCCTACATTGAGTTTGATATCAAAAGCACCTGGGCAACGCAGCTGGCAGCGTATCCTAACCTGGTGGTATTACGTACGCTTTCCAAAGCCTTTGCCCTGGCCGGTTTACGCTGTGGATTTACTATCGCCAGTGAAGCGATTATCCAGTCGCTGTTAAAAGTGATAGCGCCCTACCCTATTCCGGAGCCGGTGGCACAAATTGTGGCGCAGGCATTAACGGCCGGGAATATTGAGCGAATGCAGCAACAGGTGGCATTTTTGAACGAACAACGTACCAGGCTGCAGGCAGAGCTGGCCACACGGCCCGGCGTAGAACTGGTTGGCGATGTGAAAGCCAACTATATTTTGTTCCGCCACAGCCACTGCGCGCAGATCATGCAATACCTGGTAAGTCAGGGCATGCTTATACGCGATCAGTCCAAACAACTTAACCTGCAAAACTGCCTGCGGGTAACTATTGGCAGCGCTGAACAGAATCAGCGTTTACTTTCCTTATTAGACGCTTATTTTGAGCAAGCGGGAGCATCACTGTGAGCCAGCAAGCTATTTTATTTATCGACCGTGACGGCACTCTGGTAGAAGAACCACCTATCGACAAGCAACTCGACAGCCTCGAAAAGCTGGTATTTGAACCTCAGGTGATCCCGGTTTTACTAAAACTGAAAGCCGCCGGCTTCAGACTGGTGATGGTGACCAATCAGGATGGTCTGGGTACCGACAGCTTTCCGCAGGCCGATTTTGACCTGCCCCATAATGCCATGATGGCAGTGTTTGAAAGTCAGGGCGTGACCTTCGACGATGTGCTGATTTGCCCGCACTTTGATGAAGACAACTGTTCCTGCCGTAAGCCTAAACTTGGTCTGGTCAAAGACTATCTGCAACAGGGTAAGGTCGACTTTACCCGCTCATACGTGATTGGCGATCGCATGACTGATATGCAGTTGGCCGAAAATATGGGGATTAAAGGTATTCAATACAGCCGTGACGGCATTAACTGGCCGGCTATCGAGAAGCAATTACTGGCGTCTTCACGCATTGCTGAAGTCACCCGAACCACCTCTGAAACCGACATTCATGTACGGGTAGATTTAGACTCGACGGCAAAGTCGACCATTGCCACCGGCATGGGCTTTTTCGACCATATGCTCGACCAGATTGCCACCCACGGTGGTTTTGAGTTACAGCTTAAAACTGACGGTGATCTGCACATCGACGATCACCACAGTGTTGAAGACACAGCTCTGGCGTTAGGTGAAGCCCTTAAGAAAGCACTGGGTAACAAACGCGGCATTGGTCGCTTTGGTTTTGCCCTGCCGATGGATGAGTGTCGCGCCGAATGTATCATGGATATTTCCAATCGCCCTTACCTGAAATTTGATGCCAAATTCAGCCGTGATCAGGTTGGCGAAATGGCCACCGAGATGGTTGAGCACTTCTTTTATTCACTGGCCCAAAGCATGGGACTGTCACTGCACTTATCCACCAGCGAAGGTAATGCTCACCATCAGGTAGAGAGCCTGTTTAAGGTATTTGGCCGGGCGTTACGTCAGGCCATTACCCGTTCGGGTGATGCCCTGCCAAGCAGTAAAGGAGCCCTGTAATGACCCAGCAAACCATTGTTATTGTTAACACCGGTTGCGCCAATATTTCCTCGGTTAAATTTGCCCTTGAGCGCCTGGGTGTCAGTGTAACGGTATCGGACGATCCGGCGGTTATTAAAGGTGCCGATAAGGTATTTTTACCCGGCGTCGGGGCAGCTGGCGCGGCCATGACCAGCATCACCGCCAAACAGCTTATCCCCACGCTACAAGGCTTAACTCAGCCGGTACTGGGCGTGTGCTTAGGCATGCAGCTGATGGTTGAGCAATCCGATGAAGCCACCACTGGCACCATCGACTGTTTAAAGCTGTTACCCGGCCATGTGAAACGCATGCAGGCTGGCGAGCTGCGCTTACCCCACATGGGCTGGAATACCATTAGCCCGGTCGGCGATTCACCGCTGTTTAAAGGGTTAGGTGAAGGCACTTATTTTTATTTTGTGCACAGCTTTGCCGTGCCGGTTTATGAGCACACCCTGGCGAGCTGCGAGTACGGCCAGACATTTTCGTCGGCTATCCGGCACAATAACTTCTTCGGAGTGCAATTCCACCCTGAGCGTTCAGGTGAAGCCGGCGCGCAACTGCTAACCAACTTTGTGAACCTATAATCATGATTATACCTGCTATCGATTTAATCGACGGCGCCGTGGTGCGACTGTACCAGGGCGACTATAACCAAAAAACCCAATACACCCTTGACCCGGTTGAGGTGGTACACAGCTATGCTGATCAGGGTGCCGAGTGGTTGCACATTGTTGACCTCACCGGTGCCAAAGACACCGACAAACGTCAGCTGGAACTCATTCGCACCATGGTGGATTCCAAGCGCATGAAATTTCAGTCTGGCGGTGGCATTCGTGAAGAGCGCGAAGTTGCCCAACTGCTTGAGTCGGGTGTCAGCCGCGTGGTCATTGGCTCACTGGCGGTAAAACAAACCGAGTTGGTAAAAAGCTGGGTAAAACAATACGGGCCGGAGCACATTGTGCTGGCGCTCGATATCAACATCGACGATGACGGCAATAAGTTTATAGCGACTCACGGCTGGCAGGAAAATTCCGGCGTATCACTGGAGCAAATCCTCGAAGCCTTTGCCGAAGTGGATGCTAAACACGTACTGTGCACCGACATAAGCCGTGACGGCACGCTGAAGGGTTCAAACGTTGAACTCTATACCGAAGTGAGTAAACAGTTCCCTAACGTATCCTGGCAGGCCTCTGGCGGTATAGGTGGGCTCGATGATATTCGCGCGTTACGCCCGACCGGTGTAGGCGGTGTTATTTTAGGCCGGGCACTACTGGAAGGTAAATTCACTGTTGAGGAGGCTATCGCATGCTGGCAAAACGGATAATCCCCTGTCTGGATGTACGCGACGGTAAAGTGGTTAAAGGCGTACAGTTTCGTAATCACGAAATCATTGGCGACATCGTACCGCTGGCGGAGCAATACGCCAAAGCAGGTGCCGACGAACTGGTCTTTTATGATATTACCGCCAGCTCCGATCAGCGCGTAGTGGATAAAAGCTGGGTGAGCCGCATCGCTCAGGTCATTGATATTCCTTTCTGCGTAGCGGGCGGGATTAAGTCAGTAGAAGACGCCGGGCGAATTCTTGAGATGGGCGCGGATAAAATTTCGATTAACTCTCCAGCCCTGACCAATCCTGAACTGATCAATGAACTGCACGATGTGTATGGTCAGCAGTGCGTGGTAATTGGTATCGACAGCTTTTATAACGAAGCCAACAACCAGTACGAAGTGTACAAATTTACCGGGGATGAAAGCCGCACTCAGCAAACTGCCTGGCAAACCCTGGACTGGATCAAAGAGGTGCAGTCACGAGGTGCCGGAGAGATAGTGCTTAACTGCATGAATCAGGATGGCGTGCGCAAAGGCTACGACATTGCGCAGCTGGCAGCCGTGCGGGAAGTGTGTAACATCCCACTGATTGCCTCAGGCGGTGCTGGTGCCATAGAACACTTTACCGATGTATTTAAGCAAGCCGATGTCGACGGCGCGCTGGCCGCTTCAGTGTTCCATAAAGCCATTATTAACATCGACGAATTAAAAGCGACTCTGGTAGCTGCCGGTGTCCCCATGCGCCAGCGTTATACGGTTGGGGCATAAGGAAACAACTATGAAAATTACACAAGAGACCCAGGGCCAGTTAGCCTGGGAAAAAATGGATAACCTGCTACCTGCTATTGTGCAGGATGCGGTAACTGGTAAAGTATTGATGCAGGGTTATATGAACCCGGAAGCACTCGAGGTTACCCTGGACAGTGGTAAAGTCACCTTTTTTAGCCGCTCGAAACAGCGCTTATGGCAAAAAGGCGAAACCTCCGGTAACACGCTGGATTTAGTCAGTGTCAGCAGTGATTGCGATGACGACTCTTTACTGGTGCTGGCCAACCCTAACGGCCCGACCTGCCACACCGGCGCAGAAAGCTGCTGGTTTGATGGCGACGTTGCTGATTACACCTTTGTAGGCGATTTAGAGCGGGTACTGGCAGCACGTAAATCTGCTGATCCGGAGTCGAGCTACACTGCCAAACTTTACAGTAAAGGCGTAAAGCGCATCGCGCAGAAAGTGGGTGAAGAAGGCGTTGAAACTGCGCTGGCGGCCACCGTGATGGATAAAGAAGAACTACGTAATGAAGCGGCAGACTTACTTTATCATTTAACAGTATTGCTGCAGGCCTGTGATATGTCGGTATCGGATGCGGTCAACGTGTTAAGGGAACGCCATAAAGGCTAATCACCACAACTTGAACAAAGGCTACCTGATGGTGGCCTTTTTTATGCGTCACTGATAACCGAGTTCCCGGGCAGCAACCTGCAAGCGTTCCACTATCTCCGGCTCCATATCACCATTAGCCGCCAGAAAAGCCACAACAGAAAGTGCCGGTACGGGCTGCACAACCTTGATATCCCCGGCCTGTAAACCTGCCAGCTCCGCGGTGCTTTCAATAAGGTTTGGATCTTCGATAATGATATCGACAGTGCCCAGCTTTAACTGCTGCCATGAACACAGAATATCGGCGCATACCAGCAGATCACGACCTTCTGCGAGTCCTTTGCTAACCAGCCATGACTCAGCAATATCACCTCGCTGAGCGGCTGCCGACAAGCCATTCAGATCAAGCTGGTTGTCGAGCTGGATATCATCTCGTCTGGCAAGCGTCAGAATGCTCAGGTTAAACCTGGCAACCGGAGCAATCCAGTGAAACCGACCTTCCCGCTGCGGCGTTTTTGCTATGGAGTAAATCAAAGCTCTACTGGAGCGTTCCACATTTAGCATCGCCCTGGCCCATGGGTATATCTTAAATTCAGCAGTAAGCCCGGCATGAGAAATGATGTTTCGAACCCGATCCGTGGCAATCCCACTAACCTGATCGCCCGCCTGATACTGATAAGGTGGTGAGACTTCGGTAAACACCACCAATGAGGGAGTGTTGGCGAACACCGCTGGGATACAGAGTATGAATAAATAAAAAGAACTGACTAGCTGGCGAATTTTCATTAAGTACAGCAACTTATAAACTACATTGTTATAGTGTAAACTGATGTGGCATGTTTGCCCAGTAAACTGTCAGAAGAAGTCTGCTCGACAAACCAGCATACTACCAGCCGTTTACCCGCGACCAGATGGCCGGGATGTCACTGTTGTCATCAATGACATAGTATTTAGAATACTGGGCTGCCGTGGCACAGGCATGGATAGGTAAAATACGCAGAAAACGGCCATAGCCAAACACAGACTCAGGCGGCGTAAGATTATCGCGGTGGCTGATAATGCCATGCTCCTGATTGGTGGCACTCACATACCAACCGTCCAACAACTTACCGTGCTCATCACACACCAGCCCATAACCACAGTCCTGCTGCTGTGATGCCGTGCCCTGATCCCGCGACAAAGCCATCCAGCCGGCATCAACAATCACCCAGTTTTTAGCCTTCTGGTGGCCAATAACACAAGTAAGCACAGACAAGGCAATATCATTGGTATCACAAACACCTAGTCCGGCCATGACACAATCAAATGTGGCATAAACACCGGCCCGAAGTTCATTGATACCGGTGTGCTTTATGCCGGCTAAAGCCGTGGGGGTTGAACCTGCCGAAACCAGCTCACAGGGTATTCCCGCTGCCAACAGGTTAGCTGCAGCGTTGGCAATACGTTCACACTCTTGTTGCCCCATCGCCTGTTGCGAAGCTTTGGTGTCACAATCGTAGGAGGCCCCGGCATGAGTCATGATGCCTCGAAAGTGAATATTCGGAGCTGCTGATAAAGCTCTGGCGCAGGTAATCAACTCGTCGGACTGAGGTAATAACCCGGCGCGATGATCGTCCACATCCACTTCCAGCATCACCGATAAAGGTAGCTCTAACTCACCGGCGTAATCGGTTAATGCATTTACCGCGGCCAGACTGTCAGCTATCACCGTGAAATCCGGCGCCAGTCGTTGAATGGCGGCTAACTGCCTGAATTTATTGGGAGACAGCCCCACCGCGTAGAGAATATCGGTATAACCGGCGCTGGCAAAAGTAGCCGCTTCTGCCAGTGTTGACACCGTAATGGGGCCTGAGGCTGGCGCGTAATATTCAGCCGCCTGCAGTGATTTAAGGGTTTTAACGTGCGGACGAAGCGTAAGTTGTTCACTATCAGCTACGGCCTGCATTCGCTGACAATTGCGGCGGAACTTATCCAGGTCGAGCAGGCACGCTGGCGTGATAAGTTGTGCATACGAATTCATAAAAACGGTAACCAGTAAATCAGTGTCAGGTTAGCGCTGGCCAGACCAAACAACGACATCAGGGTTAACATCATGCCTGCGACTCGTTGCCAGGTTGCGCCCACGGAGTGACGCAAACCGTATGCATGCAATACACGGCCAATGACCAGGGATGCGCCGAATAGATGAATCAGCCAGGGAATTTCCGTACTGATTTCCAGGATGGCCAGTAGCAGTAACGTGAGCGGCACATATTCAGCAAAGTTACCGTGAACCCGAACCAGGCGCTGCAGTACTTCGTCGCCGCCGTCGCCCACGCCAATTCGATTGCTACGCCGGTGAATAATCACCAACGCGGTAATATACAAATAGATAAATGCCAGAATACTGGCATAAAAAGCAGTAACCGGAAGTACGATCATCTTTTCACTACTATCTTCACGTTAGAGGCGGTTATTGTGACAGTGAAATGGGTGAAGGGTAAAGCAATGATTGCGATGTTCGTTGGTTAGCAACAACGGATCGAGTAGGAGGCGGGATTACT